>DYLA01000165.1 GCA_020722265.1 Anaerolinea sp. | reverse complement strand
CGCGCAGACTCGGCGTAGCCAATCGCGTGTCGGTCATCGCAGCAACTCCGGCGGCAGCATCCAGAATCCGTACATCTGCCACCACGCGCCCCACACGTTGATCAGCACACTCGCCACGGTCAACGCGCGGGCGGTGACATCGAAACGCCGCGCGATACCCCGCGCGGTCAGCACAAAGAGAAATGGATAGAAATCGAGCGCGTAGCGATAACCAAACTGCACCCAGCCGACGCCATAGTACAGCAGAAGCGGCACCGCGATCAGCCCGACCGCGAGCCACGCGAGGCGCACCACGCGCGCGCGCCAATCAGCGCGGAACGCGTAGACGAACGCTGGCGTCGTGAAGAAAATCCCCATTCCCCAAGGCGAGGGGTAGATGTACGGGAACACCAAGACCGGCGCGGAGAAACTGGGATACGCCAGCGGCATCGCCAGCAAGAGCGCGTACAGATTCTTGGCAAGATGCACCGGACTGAACAACCCTTGCTGCAGCGCCGCTTCCAGCACCGCACTCCCTACGACCGCGTGCCCATAGCCGGTGTCCAGCGGATTCCCAAAACGCGCGGCGTTGTAGTACAAGAAAAAAAACATCGGCAGGGCAAGCCCTACCGCAAGTTGCGCGACCGTCGTCACAAGCCAGCGCGAGGCGCGCCACGATGTTTCCGCCGGCTTGAGCATCCACAAGAAAAATGGTAGGGCGAAGATCGTTGGCGCGCGCGTCAAGAACGCCAAGCCCAGCCACGCGCCGATTAACCACGCGCGTCTTTTGCCCAGTGTCTCGGTGATGGCGCACAGCAAAAACGTCACCGCGACGATCTGCGCGAGAAACCAACTGCGTCCGATGGCGAACGCGGCGAGATAAATCGTGCCGCAGAAAAAAAGCAGGAGCAGCCAGCGGCGCCGCGCGACCGGAATCGCCAATCGCTCGAGCAGCGTGTTGGCGAGCAGGACATTCGCGGCGGTGAACGCGAACGCGAGCCAACGCTCGTCCACCGCCGTGCCGCCGACGGCAGCCAACGGCATCAACAGAATCGCCGGCATCGGCGCGAGCGGGATGTACACCGCGTCGCCGATCACGATCTTGTCTGGGTATCCCTCCGGCAACCCGGTGACCGCGAAAGAGCCGCGCGCGAACGCATCCGCGAGGTACGCAAAGTGGTGTGCCCCTTGCCAACCTCGCAACAGACTCCCGATCACTGTCGCGAGGACCGCTACGCTCACCAGCACGCGCCCAACCGGCACGAGCCATCGGGACGACATTCGCTACAACTCCAACTCCAACCCGCGTAGCGAGAAAGGACTCGCGGCTTGGGCTGTACGCAGCAATCGTTCGCGATGATAGCGACTGATCACTTGCGCCAGGGTCTTGCGAAAACGCGGCTGTGGCTTGATGCCGGCGCGGTCGAGGAGATAATCCAAGAGTGTCTTGAGGGTCGCCAAGCCGTACACCACACTGCGCCGAAAATTCACCGACGACGCCTCTTTAAAGTACCGCGTCGGCACCGCAATCTCGGCAATGCGAAAACCGAACGCGACTGCCTGGACAATCACCTGCGTATCGAAAACGAAATCGTCCGAGTTGAGCACAAACGGAATCGTTTCCAACATTCGCCGACTGTACGCGCGCAAGCCGGTGTGACACTCGGAGAGATGTTGGCGCAGGACGAGATTTTCGCAAAGCGTGAGGAAACGATTGGCGAGGTACTTGTAGGGCGGCATCCCGCCGGCAAGCGGATCGCCAAGCAAACGCGAACCGAGCACGAGATCGGCGCATCCTTCGACGATGGGGCGAATCAACTCGGGCACGCGCCGCGAATCGTACTGATAGTCGGGGTGCAGCATCACGACGATATCCGCGTCCGCCGCGAGCGCGTGGAGATAGCACGTCTTTTGATTGCCGCCGTAGCCGCGATTCTGAACGTGCACGACAACCTCGATGCCGAGCCGTGCGGCGATCTCGACGGTTTCGTCCTGACTCACGTCGTCAACCAGAATGATGTGATCCACGAGGCCTGCCGGAATATCGGCGTAGGTTTTCTCGATCGTCTTGGCGGCGTTGTACGCCGGCATGACCACCACCACTTTGGGCTTGGACAATCGCATTTCCATTGGCGTTACTCCTTCGCGCGCAGTCGCCCACACTCCACGTCTGCGATTGTATCACGCGCGCGTCGCCGAGTAAATAGCCATCCAGTCCGATGCTTCGAATCGTCAGCCGATGCCACAAAACGCCAATGCCAGCACTATCGCTGGCGCGATGAAAATCGCCGGCAGGAGATTGCCCACGCGCACCGAGCGCAATTCGAGCAGGAGGAGTCCGATGCCCATAATCAGCACGCCGCCGGTCGCGGTCATCTCGATGACCCAGGGGGTCTGGCGCGTCACCGCGCCGAACGCGCTTCCCAGCCACATCGCCGCCAGGCTGAGACTCCCTTGAAACACGAACACGGTCAGCGCGGCAAACGCGACGCCGATGCCGAGCGTCGAAGCGAACGCCAAGCCAGCAAAACCATCGAGCATGGATTTGATCGCCAGCAAATTGTAGTCGCCGACAAGTCCGTCTTGAATCGAGCCGAGAATCGTCATTGGCCCGACGCAGAAGACGAGCGACGCCGTCACAAAGCCGCGCGTGAATTTCCCTGCCTGCTCACCGCGCGCAAAGCGTTCTTCTAGCGTTTTGCCGAGCGCGTCGAGTCGCGCTTGAATCCCCAGCCACTCGCCGAGGATGCCACCGACGAGGATGCTCGCCAATACGATGAGCAAGTTGCGCGTGGTGATCGCCATCTGCACGCCGATCACCAACGTCATCAAGCCGAGCCCATGCATCACCGTCTCGCGCATCTTGATCGGCAAACGCGCGCCCAGCGCCGCGCCGAGCGTGCCGCCGATGAGAACGGTAAGGACGTTGAGAATGGTTCCCGTCACATGACTCTCCTGCTCACGAGACCGCGCGCGCGGCATCCAACGCGCGCGCGATTTCCTCCGCGGCGTTCGCGTTCAGTGCCGCGAACGCGCGCACCAAGCCGAAACAACCCGCGAGCATCATATCGCCGTACGGCGTCGCCCAGTACGGGCGATAGCGCGAGCGAGCCAGCATCGCGCGGCGCGGTCCGACGACGGCGAGAAAATCGAGCGGCTGGACGCGCGCGTCGAGCAAGAGCGCGCCATGCCCTTGCGAATCGAACACCGCGTCGTAGGTGAGGGTGCCGTCGGCCAGTTGTTCGATAAAGCGCTCCAAGCGCTCCGCCGTGAGTTCGCCGGTGTGATGCTCGAAAACGCCGGTGATCGCGTCGTCGCTAAAGCGGAAGGCGAGGGTGTGAAAGTTGCCAATATTCGCGACGATGGCATCGCGATGCGCGCGGACGCGGTCGTCCTCGCGCGCGCCGAGGATCGCGGCGGGCGCGGTGTCCATCACTAGCAGAGGCACGCTGATCTCACTCGCCGAAGCCGCGACGGCTTGCATCCGCGTCGAGCGTGGGGGGATGTCCTCGCGCATAAACGCGAACGCGGTCGGATGACGCGCCGCGCGCAGCCGCTCCGCGAGAAATTCAAAACGGAAACGGCGGTCGCTGTACCCCGGCGGCGCGTCGCCGTGATCGAACACGGCGACCGCGAGCGCGTCGAATTCCAGCGCCACGCCGAAGGACGCCCAGGCGCGCGCCAGCGCAGCCAAATCCAAGTCGCGCATTTCGATACGGCGCGCCGCGCGCAGGCGCGCGGTTTGGTCTTCACTGACGACGATGATGCCGGTTTGCTCCACTTGAGCCAAGTCGTCGTTAAAAGTCCTCGCCGCGCTCGGTGTGGCAAAGACGCGATGCCCCGCGCGCAAGTGATCGTTCGCTGCCCAGTGGCAGGGACCTCCGCCCATCATCGTTCCGGTGAGTAGGACAGTCTCGCCGCGCGCGGTGGCGTCACGAATCTGCCGCGCCACCAGCACCGTCGGCGAAGGCATTACCATTTGCAAGCAGTTTTCGACTTGGGTTTCTGTATCGAATAGCAAAATATCTTGTGTGCCGGTGCCGATGTCAATGGCAAGTATCTTCATCGTCGCGCCTGCCGGGTTCGAGTTTCAGGAGAAATTCGTTTGCCATGCGCAGGGTCTCACGCAAACCGACGAAAGCGAGCCGCGCCATCGCCGCGTCGTACGTCAGCCAAGCCGCGTCTTGGTGCTCCCACGAAATCTGCACATCGCGCGTGGACGCTTGTGCCAGAAAATAGATGGCTTGCTTGCGGATGCGCTGGTCATTGCGCCGATACCAGAATTCGTCCACGTGGCGAAAGCCAGCGCGGAGGGTTACGTCGAGTCCAGTTTCTTCGCGAATTTCGCGCCGCGCCGCGGCGCGCTCGTCTTCGCCCGGCTCGACCCGCCCTTTCGGAAAGCCCCAGTAGGTCGAAAGGAGAAGCAAGTACTCGATGGATTTGCCGCGATGGAATACCACCGCGCCCGCGGATTTTTCAATTGCCACAAATTTCCTGCGTGTCGAACCTCACCGTCTCGATTATATCGAAAACGCGCCGGGCGCACAAGTAGGGGCAAGGTCTCCCCCTACACAAAGACGAAGGGCGAACATTCGCCCTTCGTCTCTCTCTGGCTGCGTGCGTTGCGCGCGGGTTACGCTTTCGCGGGCGCGCTCCAGCGCGCGAGCCATTTGTCCGGCACCGCCAGGCTGAGCGCGTTAACCATGCCGAGTGTGGTGATGATGTTGTACAGGAAGACGAGGAAACCGGCGGCGATGAGCAGCGTGGCGATGATCGCGAGGAGGGTGTAGGGTTGGTACTGCGTCGTCTCGTACAGCGTGCGCCGCAGCATCCCCGTCGCGCCGGCGCGACTCATCACGAGTCCCATTCCCGCGCAGCCAACCATCCAGAGCCAAAAATGAACGTCCACCAGGCGTTGGCTGCGAATCTCCAGTTGCGTCAGCATAGGCAGCAGCGCGTAGATGACCGCGAAGATGAGTGAGCCGAGTCCCGTAAGAAGCATCGTGTGCGCGTGGAGCGCCACGACCCATTGCGTATTGTGGAAGATCAGGTTCAGCCCGGTGTTGGCTTGAATCAAACCGGCAGCGCCACCCATCACAAGCCCAAAGATTGAACCGAGAACGAACTTGAGCGCAGGGGAGAGTTTGATCGGGCGCGCCAGCCAGATCGTCATCATCGAGGCGAAGACGGTCAGCCCCATCGTGAAGAATTCGCCCCAAGTGATGAACTGACCGGAGACGAGTCGCATCGCCAGCGGCTGTGGGCGATCGGCGAGGAGGTGATGACTCCACACGCCGAGAGAGACCAGCAAGTCTACCATAATCACCGTCCGCACGACTTGTTCGCCGAAGAGTTTGCGTCCCACCAAAAGTGGAACGAGCAAATACCAAACGCCCGCGGTGTAGATGAGGACGTTGCCATCGGCGACCATATCGAGTCCCCACCAGAACCAGTTTTTGTACACGAGCGCGTCTACCGCGTGCGGGTCGAGTGGCATTTGCAGCAGCGTCGCCACGCCGTAGATCAGAATCAGCCCGCCGGCGATGAGGAGGACGATGGCGTTGATTACGGTGTCAATCGAACCGCGCCCGACGGCGACGATGAACACGGGCAAGCCGTTGTGGTCGAGATTGGGCGCACCCTTGTCCTCACGCCCCAACCACTTCATCAGGCGCGAGATGCCAAGCGCGGCGCGCAGGAACTGCCAGATGCTATAGTTGCCGGGATTGCTCTTGCTCAACACCGTGCTAAAGATGTTGTACGAAAAGAGGAGGATGTTGACCATGATGATCGCCGCGCCGATGGAGAACGCGAGGCTGCCGATGATGGGCACGCGGTCGTACGAGACCGGCAGGGGCCAGTACAGGGTGTAGAGAGCGTTGAACAATCCGAAGAAGCCTGCCATCCAGCAGATCAAGACGCCGATGATTTGGAGCGTAAAATTGACCGGCACGAGGCGCTTGTGCCGAATTTCCTTCTTGAGCAAAAAGGGCACCAAAAAGTAGAACGCGCCCATCACGCACAAGTAGGCAAAGCCGTACACACCGACAATCGGGTGTGCCGACAGCATCGCATAGTACAACTCTGCCGACGAAGGCTCCTTGACCAGCGGACGGATCGTGTTCAAGGTCGTCTCCAGCCCGCGCAAGAGATGCGAATCGTACAACTGAACGCGCATCAACGACCCCTCGAAACCGGCGAGCGCGAGGAAGAGCAAGCCGACGACGGCAAAGCGGAGTGTCCACTTTTCGGTCCAACCGATGCGAATCATTTCAACCTCCTTCTATGGGCTCACGTTGATTGCGTCTTTGACATACATTTCGGAATGTCGCGGACCCGAGTATTCGGTGGAGCGCACGTCGTATTTGCCGGGCGCGTCGAACTTCCAAACGATGCGATTCTGATGTCCCGGAATCACCTGCATTTGGAAGACCATCGTGCTATCCGGGCGAAACACCCCCAAGCCATACGTCACATCCTTGGATGTTGCAATGAATTCGACGTACTCGCCTACACGGGCTTGGATGCCCCCGGTGGGCAGTTGGATGGTATAGTTCGCCATCTCGATCGAGAAACTCTTGCTCGGCACAGGCGGAGACCAAATGAGCCACGCTTGCCAGGGAACCAGCGGCGAAAGGGTGATGATGTTGAACACCAAGAATACGCCGACCAGCCCGTAGAGCCAGCGCCGTTCTCGCACATCCATAGTTACCCTCCTTTCTCCCTCACCTTGAGGGTGAAAACGAACATGAACAGGGCTAGGGCTGCCACGAACAGCACATAGCCGCCCCAGACAACGTCCGTGAGATACATCCCTTCCTCCTTTCGTTGGGTTGAGAACATCGCCACACCGACGGGTCAATAACACACCCTCGACGCAGCCAGACGCGCGGCTGCATCGAGGGTGCACCCATCACACCGTCGTGTCAGACAAAACCATTCTCGCGGCGTCACGAGAATTCGACTGCAAGTCTAGCACAAATCGCGGCGATTGACAATGACCCAAGTCACATTAGGACGGCTAGTGCAAAGTCGCATCGCTGTCATTCCGAGCGAAGCGAGGAATCTCGGTAACGCTA
>DYLA01000164.1 GCA_020722265.1 Anaerolinea sp. | reverse complement strand
AACCCCCATGTCCACGATTTACTGTGGTGCTACCGACAGAATAGATGTAGAAAATTAAATTGACGGGTGAGCCACGATGGCTCGCGCGTCTGTTTCGCAGGAGGCGAAAAATGCAAAATGCAGGAACAATTGTCGTCGTCGTTCTCGTCGTCGTGCTGTTGCTCGTCTTGCTCGGCGGCGTGGGGATGATGGGACTCGGCGGGTTCGGTATGATGGGACCTGGGATGATGGGCGGCTATGGCGGCATGATGGGCGGCTGGGGCTACAATCCCCTTGGCTGGATTCTGTCGCGCGTTTTCTGGGTGCTCATCATCGGCGGCATGGTGTGGCTCGTCGTCAGGCTCGCGCGCAGTGTGGGCGGAACAGCCAGCGCGGCGCGTCCCGATTCGGCGATCGAGATTTTGAAGGCGCGTTACGCGCGCGGCGAAATCACGAAAGAGCAGTTCAACGAAATGAAAAAGGATTTGGAGGGATGATGAGGCGAATACCGCTTCTTGCGATAGTGATGATCCTCATCGGTGTCGTCGGACTCGTGGCGATTGGCTGCGTGGCGAACGCCAACCCGTTCATCACACAGGGTTTTGGTCCTGGGATGATGGGCGGAGTGATGGGCAATTGGAACGTCGGCGGCTATCCATCGAGCACGACACCGCTGACGCTCGACCAAGCCTTCACGCGTGGCGAGCAGTACGTTGCATCGCTGGGCAGTGATCTCGAACTCGTCGAAGTGATGGAATTTTCCAATCACTTTTACGGCGAGGTGAAAGAAAAGTCCACCGGCATTCACGCGTTCGAGTTTCTGATGGACAAGTACAGCGGCGCGATCTCGCCCGAGCCCGGACCGAATATGATGTGGAACACCAAGTACGGTCATATGAGCGGTGGTGGAATGATGCGCGGCAGAGGGATGATGGGCGGCGGGTTTCGATTCGGTTCGTCGTCCACTACGAACACGGTGACGCCCGCGCAAGCCAAACAATTCGCGCAGCAGTATCTGGATGCGAATTTGCGCGGTACGACGGTCGGAGATGAGGTCTCGCCGTTCTATGGCTATTACACTCTGCATGTCGAGCGCGATGGCAAGCCGATGGGGATGTTGAGCGTGAATGGCTTTACAGGTGCCGTGTGGTATCACACGTGGCACGGCACGTTTATCGGAATGAAGGAAGTGGAATAGAGGAGGTTCACAAATGTTAGGCAAACACAAATTCATTGTAGCAGGCGCGCTTGTCCTTGCCTTGCTCGTTCTCGGAATCGGCGGGGCGGTTGCATTCGCGCAAGGTCCAACGACCACCGGCAAGACGTGGATGGATCTGTACTGGCAAACGCTCGCGACCAAACTCGGTACGACTGTGGAGAAACTGCAAGCGGCGATGACGGACGCGCGCCAGGAAGCCGCCGCGCAAGGCGTCAAGGAAGGTCTGCTGACGCAGGCGCAAGCCGATCGGATGCTGGGCACGACGGCTCCCGGCACGATCGCTAACGCAGGGTTGGAAGCCGTCGCCAAGACGCTGGGAATGAGCACGACGGATTTGACAACTGCGCTCAGAACCAAAACGCTGCTCACTCTCGCACAAGAAAAGAACGTGGACGTTGCCACACTCCGCGCGGCGATTGTGGACGCGCAAAAAGCCGCGATTGACCAAGCGGTGAAGGATGGCAAACTCACGCAGACGCAGGCGGATTCGCTCAAAGCCAACCTCAAGCCGGAGAACATTGACCTGAATCGCTATGGCTTTGGCTTCGGTGGGCACGGCGGATTCGGTATGTTCGGCGGCTGGGATGGATCCGACCATATGATGCCACCCGGCGCGATGTTCGGCGGACGCGGCGGCAGACGTTAGCCACGCGTACGTCTTAGAGACGCCCCGGCGGGGCGTCTCAACACGCCCCGGCGGGGCGTCTCAACGGCTCTTCCCTATCGCTGGTCTAGGGTGCGAAATCTTAACCTCCCGCAGGCTGTTGTGGAAAACCTGCGGGAGGTTCACTTGTGAGCGCGTGATGGATTGGACGAGATAGCGCTTGGCTCACTGTGTATGGGTCATCGCCAGTGCCGCTTCCCACGCTTTGTACGAGGTTCGCACGAGCGGTCCGGACGCGACGTACTGAAAGCCAAGCGCCAAGCCTTCCTGGCGATAGCGCGCGAACTGCGCCGGCGTGACGTACTCGACGAGGGGAATGTTGCGCCGCGTACGCGTCGGTTGGAGATACTGCCCGATGGCGAGCAAGTCTACGCCGACCGCGCGCAAATCCCGCATCGTTTCGATCACTTCAGCCGGCGTTTCTCCCATCCCGACGAGAATCGAACTCTTCGTTTTGACGTTCGGCGCGATCTCTTTGACCATCCGCAACACGGCGAGTGACTGCGCGTAACTCGCGCGGCGATCGCGTACGCTCGGCGTGAGCCGGCGCACCGTCTCGACGTTGTGTCCGAACACCGTCGGCTGCGCCTGTGCCACGAGCGCGAGGCTGGCGCGCGCGCCGGAAAAATCGGGGGTCAGCACCTCCACCTGGGTGCGTGGCGCTTTCACCGCGATTTGCCGAATCGTCTCGGCAAAGATGCGCGCGCCGCCGTCCGGCAAATCATCGCGGTCAACGGAAGTGAGGACGACGTAATTCAATTGCAATTCGGCGACGGCGTCGGCGACGCGCGCGGGTTCGGCGGCGTCCACCCTGCCGCGCGGGTTGCCGGTCGTCACCGCGCAAAAGCGGCACGCGCGCGTGCACACGTCGCCCAAAATCATAATCGTCGCGGTGCCCGCGCCCCAGCACTCGCCGATGTTCGGACAGCGCGCTTCTTCGCAAACCGTGTGCAGACGCAAGCCGCGCATCAGTGCTTTGAGCCGCGTGTACTGTTCACCGCTTGGCGCGCGCACGCGAATCCATTCGGGATGGCGTGGTTGGGCTAGAATTCGTGGTTCGTCCATCTTGGGAGTTTGGGACAAGTTTCAGGTTCTCACCGGCAACCCGAAACGGACTAACGCATATACTTGGCGATAATATCCTGGATGCCGTAGCCGGGTTTCGCGGCTTGCGCGCGCTTGGCGGCGAGCGCTTCGTCGTACGTCATCTGGCGTTCTTGGAAATAAATCCCCAGCCACAGCGTTTCCTCGTCCACCGCATACTTCATCGCGCCGATGCGATCGTGCGGGTCGTACTCCGCCGGCAGCGGTTTGGCAATCGCCTTGAGATGATCGTACGTATCGTTGAACGTGACGCAAGGCGAAAAGACTTGCAAAAGCGCAAAGCCCCTGTGTTGAATCGCCGCCTTGATGAGTTCGACCAACTCTTTGGGGCGGCTGGAGAACCCGCGCCCGACCCAAGTCGCGCCACTGGCGAACGCGAGCAACAAGGGATTGACCGGTCGCTCGACGGTGCCGTACGGTGCGGCTTTCTTTTCCATTCCGACCGGACTGGTGGGCGAGGGTTGTCCCTTGGTCAGTCCATAAATCGAATTGTCCATCACGATGTACGTAATATCTACGTTGCGTCGAATCGCGTGCGGCACGTGTCCCATCCCGATACTGAACGCGTCGCCATCTCCGCTGGTGGCGACGACGACGAGTTCCGGGCGTGCCATCTTGATGCCGATGGCGAGTGGGAGGGCGCGTCCGTGAACGCCGTGCAAGCCGTATGCGCGCACGAAGGCGGGGAATCGTCCGGAGCAGCCGATACCGGAAGCGATGACGAGTTGTTCCGGCGGGAGATGCAGTTCGGCAATCGCTTTGTAGAAACTCGCCAGCACGCCGAAATCGCCGCAGCCGGGACACCAAATCGGCGACACGTCGCTTTTGTAATCGTTCGGCACGAGATCAACCGGTGCGAAGCGAAGAGTTGGCGGTTCGAGTGTCGCGACCATTGGCTATTTCCTCCGCGTCGGTTTCGCTTTGTGCGTTTTTTGCGCGCGTGGCCATTTCGTCTTCTTCGGCTCGAGCGCGGCATAGACTTGCTTGATCTCTTGGTAAATGTCGCGCCGGGCAAAGGGGAGGCCGCCGAATTGGCGTACGCTCACCACCTCGCGCCAGAACTGCGCCTGAATCATTCGCGCGAATTGCCCGGTGTGATTCAACTCCGGAACGATGATGACCTCACGATTTCGGATGAACTCGCCGATCAACGGCGTGGGCAGGGGGTACAGCATCTTGATATACAGCACAGCGACCGGCATCCCCTCGCGTTCGGCTTGCTCGACTGCCTCGCGCACGGGACCGATCGTCGAACCCCAGCCGACGATGGCGACGCGCGCGTACGCGTTGCCAAAGCGTTCGTACATCTTGAGCGTTTCCGCCTCCCGCGCGGCAAAGCGAATTTTGCGCGCGCGTTTTTCCATATTTTCGGTATGCAGTTCCGGCGTGTACTCCGGCGCGCCACTCGGCAGGTGCTCCAACCCTTCGGCGACGTACTGCCCGCCCTTCATGCCCGGTAGTGACATCGGCGAGACGCCGGTGGGGGTGTTGGCGTATCGCTCGTACGGCTCGCCGTTGTGCGGTTGCGCAAGCACGCGCGGTTCGATGCGGACACGCGACAGGTCGAACGCGGGAATCGTCTGCACGCGCACTGACATATCTTGATCGCTCAGAAAAATCACCGGCGTTTGGTATTTTTCCGCCAGATTGAAGGCGTTGATGATTTGGTAAAAGTTATCTTCGACCGAGACCGGCGCAAGGACGATGCGCGGCGCGTCGTCGTTCGCGCCAAAGACGGCGAGACGCAGGTCCCCTTGCGAAACTTTGGTCGGCATGCCGGTCGAAGGTCCCGCGCGCTGCACGTCCACGACGACGACCGGAATCTCGGTCATCGTCGCGTGTCCGATCAGTTCGGTCATCAAGGCGAGTCCAGGGCCCGAGGTCGCGGTCATCGCGCGCACGCCGGTATAGGACGCGCCGATTGCCATCGCGAGCGCCGCCATTTCGTCTTCGGCTTGGATGACGGTGCCGCCGATACGAGGGAATTCGCCGGCGAGAAACTCCATAATGTCGGATGCTGGCGTGATGGGGTAGCCGGCAAAAAAGCGACAGTTTGCCGCGATCGCGCCCAGCGCGAGGGCTTGGTTGCCACTCAGCACAAGGCGTTCCTGTGCGCCCGGGCGCGGCGGCAGGTGGAACGGCGCCACGCGGGTGACGTTCTGTTCGACGTACGCATAGCCGGTCTTGAGCGCGACCAAGTTTTGCTCTAGCAGTTCTTTTTTTCGACCGAGTTGTTTTTCGACGACGGCGGTGGCAAGCTCAAACGGCAAGTTGAAGAGTTTGACCATCGCGCCGATCATAATGAGATTGCGCCCACGCTGAAAGTTGATGGATTTCGCGAGGTCGTTCAACGGCAGACGGTATTGCGTGATGCCATCGGCCGGCGGTGGCTTGCCATCGTTCGCGTTGTAGAGGAGGATGCCGTCGGGGCGAACCAGCGCATAGTAGCGGTTGATGGACTCTTGATCGAACGCGACGAGCATATTCAAATCGTCGCCCTGCGACCAGACCATCTTCGGCGCGAGACGCACCTGGAACATGACGTGTCCCCCCTTGATTTCCGCGGGGATGGTGCGCGTGGTGTACACCTCGTAGCCAGCGTATGCGGCGATGCGCGCGAACACTTCGCCGGTCGTCACGATGCCGCCGGTCGCCGAATCGCCGCCGACGCGGATGGTAAGGTCAATATCTTGCATTGTCGCTCCCTGTCTCGGCATATCACCGTTTACGACGAATTTGCAGGAGCCGCCCAGGGGGGTTGCTCTCTCTGGACAACGCCACGGGTCGCCTGAATGATTTCGCCACGATTATACCCTGATAGAGTTCTCTGTCAAAACACCGCCGGTGACGGTTTTTGATTTGGGGGCTTTCGGTGATAAAATAGAAATGGGCCAAGCGCGGCTCGTACCCACCCAGTGGGCGCGAGCCAATTTTTGCGTAACAAATTCTTGTGGCTAGGGATTTTCCATAAACTCGCGTTCGCCACTGTTCGGATGGAGGTGGCAGGAGAGAATCGGACGGTTCCTTGTCACGGGTTACATTTTTAGGGGAGGTCGAAATGACGGAACAGGTGCGTAAGATTTTGAGTTGGTACGCCCACGAGAATCCCGGCGTGCGCGCCAAGATCGCGTGGATGCTGAACGCGGGCAAACTGGGCGGTACCGGGAAACTCGTCATCCTACCGGTGGATCAGGGGTTCGAACACGGACCGGCGCGCAGTTTCGCGCCCAATGCGCCGGGGTACGATCCGGCGTACCACGTCCGGCTCGCCATCGAAGCCGGTTGCAACGCGTACGCTGCACCGCTCGGCTTTATCGAAGCGGTCGCGTCGGAGTACGCGGCGGCGCTTCCGCTGATTCTCAAGATCAACAGCCACGAAGTCTTGTGCGACGAAAAGGATCCGATGCCGGCATTGACCGCAAGCCCGCGCGACGCGCTGCGCCTCGGCTGCGCGGCGATCGGCTACACCATCTATCCCGGCTCGGCGAATTTCCGCGCGATGTACGAACAACTGCGCGCGGTGACCGAAGAAGCCAAGTCGTACGGCCTCGCCGTCGTCGTATGGTCGTACCCGCGCGGCTCGGCGTTGAGCAAGGAAGGAGAGACGGCGGTGGATGTCGTCGCGTACGCGGCACACATCGCCGCGCAGATGGGCGCGAACCTCATCAAGGTCAAGCCGCCCACAGCGCACGTCGAACTCGCGGAAGCGAAGAAGGTGTACGAAAAATACCGCATCCCCATCGGGACGCTGTCCGAGCGCGTGCGCCACGTCGTGCAAAGCGCGTTCGACGGCAAGCGCATCGTCATTTTCTCCGGTGGCGCGGCGAAGGACGATGCGGCGGTCTTTGAAGAACTGCGCGGTATCCGCGATGGAGGCGGGTTCGGTTCGATCATCGGGCGCAATTCTTTCCAGCGACCGCATGCGCAAGCGCTCGAGTTCCTTGCCCAGGTGATGGATATTTACGCCGGCAAGGCGTGAGGGCAGCGTAGCCGGCGCATGCTGGCGGTATAAGAGTGTTCCCACAGTGCGCGAGTGGTTCTGCGCGCATCACGCGCGGCAAGCGGTGCAGAAGATAAGGGCACGCGATAGACACCCGACCTACCGCGCCGCCAGACTGGCTGGCGCACACCAAGTTTCA
>DYLA01000163.1:3375-7112 GCA_020722265.1 Anaerolinea sp. | reverse complement strand
CGATGTTCGTGGTGGGCAAGTGGACGCCGCGGGCGCGCATCGTCGCGACGCTGTTGTTGCTGGCGGTGGGCAGCGCGCTGACGTTCTACGGGGAGACGCTCGCGCTCGTCGGCACACCGTACATCATCCTTGCCGCGTACGCGGTACGAAGTTTGCCAGCGTCAGTGCGCGCCGGCATGGCGTCCTTGCAGCAGATTGACCCTGCCATCGAAGAGGCGTCCACGAATCTGGGCGCGGACGCGTCGTTGACGTTCCGCCAAATTACCCTGCCGCTGATTCTGCCGGCGTTCATCGCCGGGCTGATCTTTAGTTTCGCGCGGCATATGACTTCGCTCTCGGCGATCATTTTCCTTTCGAGCGCCAAGTGGCCCATCCTCACCGCGCTGATTATGAGCGAGGTAGAGCAGGGGGGTATGTCGCTCGCGGCGGCGTATTCGATGATTTTGATTTTCATCGTCCTCGCGGCGATTGGTTTGGTGTACCTGTGGGCGGGGCGCGCATTCCGGACAGAAGGCGTCGAAATCACGATGGGGGCAGGATAGACGACAGGAGCATTTGAATGTACCTCACACTCGAACATCTTACCAAGAAATTCCCGGCACGTACCAAGCAAGGCGGCGAAGTGCTGGCGGTAGACGATGTGTCGCTCGAAATCGAAAAGGGCAAGTTCGTCACGCTCCTTGGTCCCTCCGGTTGCGGCAAGACGACGACGCTGCGCCTCATCGCCGGTTTCGAGTTTCCAACTTCTGGACGCATCATACTGGAGGGGCAGCGTCTCGACGACGTGCCGCCGAATCGCCGCGATATGGCAATGGTATTCCAGAGTTACGCGGTCTTTCCGCACCTCAACGTTTTCGAGAACATCGCCTACGGATTGAAAATCAAGAAACTGACGACGACGGAAATCAAGCGACGCGTGGCTGAGGTGATGAAACTGACGCAGTTGACCGGGCTGGAGGACCGCGCGCCGAATCAACTCTCCGGCGGGCAGCAGCAGCGCGTCGCGCTCGCGCGCGCTCTCGTCGTCGCGCCCAAGGTGTTGTTGTTCGACGAGCCGCTCTCGAACCTCGATGCCAAACTGCGCGAGGAGATGCGCTTTGAAATTCGCGACCTGCAAAAGCGGTTGGGCATCACGGCGATTTACGTGACGCACGCGCAGGAAGAAGCGTTGGTCATGTCTGATTTGATCGCGATCATCAACCAGGGCAAACTCGCGCAACTGGGCGCGCCGGAGGAAATCTACGAACATCCCCGCTCGCGCTTTGTTGCCGATTTCATCGGCTTGTCCAATTTTCTTCCCGCGCACGTCGAGTCGTTCGATAATCGCGCGACGCAGGTCACGGTGCTCGGTATGCTCTTCCGTACGCCGGCGAGGCCAGGCTTGGCGCGTGGGCAATCGCTCCTCTTGCACATTCGTCCGTACGACATCGAGTTTGTGGACGACGCGGTGACGCAGAACGTCTTGGCCGGGACGATCAAGCAGGCGACGTATCTCGGCAACATCATTGACTATCGCGTGCAATTGCCGGACGAGGTCGAGTTGCGCGTCCAGTCCGATACCCTGCACCGCTACGCGCCCGGCGATGGGGTGCGCTTGCACCTGCCGGTGGAACGGTGTCATCTCATTGCCGAAGAGTGAACAACGAATCGTGATGCGCTGCGCGCGTAGGACTCGGCCAGCCATCACGATTTTGCCGGTTTGGCTTGCACACGTTTGCAAGAAGCGAAGGGAGGAACCATCAAACTCGGTTACAACGGCGCGACCACAATGACCAGCCCGTACGAGGTGGATGTGCAAATCGCCAGCGCGGCGGGCTATGACGTTCTGGAAATCACCGCGACGAAACTGGACAAGTATTTGCAGGTGCACTCGCTCGCGGACGCGCGTAAACTATTGGACGCGGCGCGGCTCAAGGCGCACGCCATCAACTCGATTGAGAGAATCAATTCTCGCGACGCGCTGGGGCGCGGAGAACTCTTGGCGCGCACGCGCGAGTTATCCAGATTCGCTCACGCGCTCGATTGCCCCTGGATCGTCGTCGTGCCGGGTCCCGCGCCTGCCGATGCGAAGTGGACGACGATACGCGACCACACGGTCAACGCTCTGCGCGCGATGAGCGAGATGGCGGCGCCGTTCGACGTGAATCTCGCGTTCGAATTTCTTGGCTTTCCCTGGTGCTCGGTGCGGACGCTGGCGCAAGCGTGGGAGATCGTGCAGCGGGTTGACCGCGCGAATGTTGGCTTTGTGATTGACACGTGCCATTTCTACGCAGGCGGCTCAACGCTCGATTCCATCCGTGCGGTGGACGCGCGCCAGATGGCAATCTTGCACATCAACGATGTGGAAGCAATGCCAAAGGAGAAGATCGAGGACGCGAACCGCCTGTTCCCCGGCGATGGCGTGATTCCGCTGAAAGAGATCATCGGTGCGGTGCGCGGCATCGGCTTCGACGGCGTCGCGTCGGTGGAGATTTTTCGGCCGGAGTACTGGCAGCGCGAGCCGCTGGCGGTGGCGCGCGCGGCACGGGAGAAGATGGCGCACGCGCTCATAACGTAGTTTAAGTTTCAGGTTACAAGGAGAACAACCAATGGCTCTTCCAACCCCAGCCCCCAAGGGCTTGCTTTCTACCGACCAACCCGACCTGTGGTTCGAGGATACCGCAGTCGGTCGAATGAAAAAAGAAATCTGGGAAATGAACGAAGATCAACTCAGGGCGGTCCTCGCCGAGTACGGTTTCCCCGCGCCGGGTGTCGAATGGGGCAAGCCCGGCGCGTACATCCAAACGACGCCGCGCTGGAAGGTCGTCGAGAATCGGCGCAAGAACGACATCGTTTTCATTCCGGTCGGTTGCACCGAACTGCACGGTGATCATCTGCCCAGCGCGGACGATACGCTTTTCGTCTCGATGATCTGCGAAGGTGTGCGCCGCTACACCGAAAAGAATCGCGACGGGCACGTCAACCTCGCGCTGCCGCCGCTCAACTATGGTGCGCATCCGTACCATCACCTCGGAATGCCCGGCACAGTCATCGTGCGCGAAACAGTTGTGCGCGAACTGATGATTGACGTGATGCTCGGTTTGTGGAACGATGGCTTTCGCAAACAAATCATCGTCAATAATCACGGGCAACTCTGGGTGCTCGAAAGCGCGATTCAGGAATTTCAAAAACGCTTTCAACTCCCCGGCATCTTCCGCGTGCTCGATTGGCATCGCGCGGTGCGCGAAATGTTCCGCACCAAGGAACGCGGCGGTGGCTGGGAAACAAATTTCGTCCACGCCGACGAATCGGAAACGTCGCTCTCGCTGTATCTGTTCCCGGATATGGTGGATATGTCGAGAGCGGTGGACACTCAAGCGCGCGGCTATCTGCCCGATGGACATTTCGACAAATCGGTGGATCCATTCGGACGACCGCATCGTTGGTCGGAAGGGGAAGGACATTTCCCTATCGAGATCGCCGGCACTCCGGAAGGGGTCGTCGGCAAAGCGCGCAGTGGCGACGCGCGCAAGGCGCGGCGTCCGCTCGCCGCGATCCTGCGCTACCTCACGCTCGTCAATGACGAAATCTTGTCCGTGTTCCCAGCCGGCAAGTTGCCGCCGACGGAAGAAGTGACACTGCGTACGCCAGCGGAAATGGAACCATTCCTCAAAGAACCGCAGAGTCCGGGCTGGCGACCGGTGTACGCGTTGCCGCGCATTGGGCAAGATACATTGGTCTAGTCAATGAGCCAATGA
>DYLA01000163.1:0-3275 GCA_020722265.1 Anaerolinea sp. | reverse complement strand
AATGAGCCAATGAGCCAAATGAGCCAATGAGCCAATGAACCAAATGAGCCAATGAGCCAATGAGCCAATGAACCAAAGAGACACTTGAGTTTGGCACATTGGCACTTTTTTGCTATGAAACTCTCCTTTGTCATTTCCACTCAACCAACGAAATTCCAAGCCATCACATTCGATCCGAATTTCGAGGCGAACGCCGCGCATCTGGCGAGCCTGGGTTACGACGGCATCGAACTGGGGGTGCGCGAGCCAGACAAACTCGATGTGGCGAATCTCCGGCGCACGCTCGCCCAGCATCACTTGAGCGTGCCCGCCATTGGCACAGGGCAAGTGTTCCTCGAAGAGCAGTTGTCGTTCACCGACCCAGACGCGGCGGTGCGCGAACGCGCCCTCGCGCGCGTCAAAGCGCACATCGCGCTGGCGACGCACTTCGATGCCATCGTCATCATCGGCTTGATTCGCGGCCAGACGTTCCCCACCGTCGCGCGCGAACAAGCGTACGCGTGGATGGTAGACGCGCTGCAAGATGTGGCGCGCACTGCCCGCGCCCAAAACATCCGTCTCGCTATCGAGCCGATCAATCGCTACGAGACGGACTGGGTGAACGATGTCGCGGGCGCGCACGCGCTGATTGACGCCATCGGCGCGGACAATGTGGGCATTTTGTTCGATACGTTCCACGCAAACATCGAAGAACCGAACATCGAAGCGAGTTTGCGCGCGTGCGGGGCGCGCCTGTTCCACATCCACCTCGCCGACTCGAATCGCTGGTATCCGGGCGCGGGGCACACGAATTTCGCCAGCATTCTCGCGACCTTGCGCGCGATGGATTACGCGGGCTGGGTCAGCGCGGAAATTTTACCCAAGCCCGATATGAAACACGCGGCGGCAGAGACGATTCGGACGATGAAACCGTTGTTAAGCCAGTCCGCTGACCGCTGACTGCCGACAGCCATCGGTTGCCGGATTCACTGCGCGCTCGTATATAACCAACAAGGTGGGCGATTGGCCCACCTTGTTTTCATCCGAGTCGTTTACGATTTCTCCTGTGCTTCATTGCGACGATGCGATGAGCCAGTCGGACAGGTTGGCGGCTTGAGCGGTGAGAACGATTCTGCCTCCAAACCCTACCGCTGGCTCAAACTCCACCACGCGCTCGCGCACGCGCAGCTTGGGTTTGCCGATTTCTCCGACGCGATAGACGATGCGCTCGAACGGTTTGGCGAGTCCGCGCACGGCGAACGCACCGCCGGTGTGGTACAAATCATCGAGGTCTTGCGGCGACGCGGGCATCGGCGGCACGCCGCGTGGATCCGCGAACGTGACGCTCGTCTGAATCAGCCGACCGCGCTCGACGATGAATTCCTCTGTCACGTCGAGATCGAAAATGGAATTGTGCCACGTCAGCACGACCGGCTCGCCGTCGCGCAAGACGGCGACAAGAATCTTCCTCCCCGTCTCGGCGTCCGTTAGGGCGAGCCGCGTGTAACCCGGCCGTGCGACGGCGGATACTAACCAGAGAACGAGGAGGGAGATTAGTGTGAACGCGAGAATCTCAAGCGCGCGTCGCATAGACTATCCCGCATCACGCCCCCTACGCGTCACCAAGCGATAGCAAATGCTTGGGATGTGTGGGCAGTGGCTTATCCACGTTCGCAGGTGCGAAATCTCGGCTCAGCAGGATGCCAAGCCCCATCACTTGAGCGCGCCCTTCTCCTTGAAGAACTTGACCGCGCCGGGATGCAAGTAGGGTAACACCTCCGGGCTCATCTGCTTGATTGCCAACTCGGGTGTCAACTTGGCGACAACCTTCGCGACCGCCGCCAGATCCTTTTGATTGTCGAACAGCGCTTTCAGGATGAGGTAGAGCCGCTCTTCGGGGAAAGTGTCCATCGTATAGAGGACTGCCGTGATGCCAATGGTCTCGATGTTGCTCTCCACGCCGGTGTACGAACCTTTCGCAAAGACGGTTTTGTGGAAGACGCCGGGATTCGCCTTCATGATCTTGTCGGCGTTTTCGCCGCTGATCGGCAAGAGAACCATCTTCAAGCCGGGCGTGTTCGCGAGATCAATGATGGACGAGGTGGGTACCGCGCCGCTCCAGAAGAGCGCATCAATCTTGCCATCCTTCAACGCGGCAACCGATTCGGTCGCGCCCAACTTTTCGCGTGTAAGGTCCTTGTCCCAGTCCAGTCCGAGCGCTTTGAGCACATAGCCGGCTTGCTCCTCCGTGCCGCTGTTCGGCGCACCGGTGGAGACGCGCTTGCCCTTCAAGTCGGTCAGTGCCTTGATACCCGTGCCCTCCTTGGTCGCGACGTGCAGCGGCTGTTCGTAGAAACCGAGGATCGCGCGGATGTTGTGCTTGCCGGTCAAGCCGGGCATCTTGCCCTCGTTCACCCAGATGCCGTGATAATCGTAGGCGAACGCCATCCCGGCTTTGCCGGCGGTCAGCAGTTTGAGATTGTCGAGCGCGGCGGTTGTCGCCTCTGCCGTCGCTTCGGTGTTGGGAACGTTCTTGGTGACGATACCCCCGATCGCGCCGCCGAGTGGATACCACACGCCGCCGGTGCCGCCGGTCGCAATGCTGAACGACAGTTTGCCGACGGTGGGTGCGGGTTTAGGCGGCTCCGTCGCCTTTGCCGGGGCTGCGGTTGGTGCAGAGGTTGGCGCGGCGCACCCTACCATCAGCACCAACAGCGCGAGAATCGCGAGCGCAAAGGCAATTGCTTTGTACCTGTTCATCTGACACCTCCTGAAAAGATTTGGTAAGGGCAACCCTGTCTAGTCGCCCACGTGACTCACGTCTGGGGCTGCTGTCCGACCAAGGAACACATATTTTTTGTCTTGTTCATCCGTGTTCTCTTGTATCGGTGCGAGGATTCTTTGGTTGCGGCTATGCCGTGCTAGTGATCCAATGGCGATGTTGCCACCAATGCCATGCGAGAATGAGTACACCGAGCGTGACCGGCGCAAGCCCAAGAATCGAAAGGTCCAGCGGGTCGAGCACCATCGAAAGCGCGATGACGATCAGTGCGCCGCGCTCGACCATGTGGAGTGGCGCGCGGAGAAAGCCAACGATTCCAAGCGAGAGAAAGAGCAATGAGAATGAACTGTTGAGCGCTGCCAAAACGAAATTCGGCAAGGTCGCGTCGAGAATCAACAGACTGGCGCCCTCCTTCGTCGCAGAAAAAAGGAACGGCACCAGGAACGCCGGGAGCGAATACTTCCACGCTTGCATCATCGAAGCGAACGGATTGCCGCCGCTGACTGCTGCCGCC
>DYLA01000162.1 GCA_020722265.1 Anaerolinea sp. | reverse complement strand
ACGAAAAACCTTGCAAAGGGTCTGACCCTTTGCAAGGTTTTTGCAAGAGAGTTGCCTAACCCGGTTCGTACGCTCGCAGCACCTTCATATAGTTCGCGCGCTCGAACGCCGCCGGATTGGCGACCGTTTTCTGGCTCATACTGCCTTGCATCTGTTGGATGGAGGCGTACGCGTGCTCCTCCATCCAGCGCACCATCTGCGCGCGTACGACGTGCAGATGGTCAATCCCATGCTTCAGCAGTGCGGAGGTCATCATCGCGACCTTTGCACCCGCCATCATCGCCTTGAGCACGTCGGACGCGTGCCACACGCCGCCGGTGATCGCGAGATCGCACGGCACGCGCCCGTACAGAATCGCGATCCAGCGCAAGCGGATGCGGATCAGGTCGGAGGTACTCAATTCCAGACTTGGCACGATTTCGAGATTTTCCAGATCGAAATCCGGCTCGTAAAACCGATTGAAGAGCACGAGCCCAGCCGCGCCGGCGTGCGCCAGTTGTTGCGCCATGTTCGCGAAGGCGGTAAAGTGCAAACTCAACTTGACCGCGACCGGGATGCGGAGATTCGCCTTGACCGCGCGGACGAGGTCGAGATACATCTTTTCGACCTGCGCGCTCGATGGGGCGGCATCGGCGGTGAGGTAGTACATGTTCAGTTCCAGTGCGTCCGCTCCTGCCTCTTCGATCTTCTTGGCATGCTTGACCCAGCCGCCGGTCGAAACGCCGTTGAGACTCGCGATGACCGGGATGGCGACGGCTTGCTTGACCTTGCGGATGTGTTCGAGATAGCCATCGGGCCCGATATTGTAGTTGCCGAGATCGGGAAAATACGTAAGCGACTCGGCGTAACTGTACGTGCCGGCGTCGAGTGCGTCGCTCAACAATTCGCTTTCGCGCGCGAACTGTTCTTCGAAGAGCGAGTGCAAGACGACGGCGGCCGCGCCGGCATCTTCCATCCGCTTGATGTTGTCCACTTTCCGCATCAGTGGCGATGACGAGGGGACGAGCGGATTCTTGAGTTGCAAGCCGAGATATGTTGTAGTCAGGTCTACCATATTGAACTCCTGGACCAGTGACCAGCCATACGTGACAAGGGAAGTAAAAGGAAACGAACCCCTGGCGACTTGCCTTGCCACATGTCACTTCGCCCACTGCTCGTACATCTTCCAACGCGTGTTCACGTCTTCCTGCGCGAGTTTCAACAGCCGCTCGGCGGCTTCCTCATTACTCTGCGTTAGCATCGTGTAGCGGGTTTCGTTATAGACGTACTTTTCCAGCGGAATGGACGGCGCTTTGGAATCGAGTTGCAGTGGGTTCTTGCCCTCCTTCGCCAGAGAGGGATTGTAGCGGATGAGGGGCCAGTAGCCCGACGCGACCGCGAGTTTCTGCTGCTCCAGCCCCTTGGCCATATCAATCCCGTGATTGATGCAATGGCTATAGGCGATGATGAGGGAGGGACCGTCGTACGCTTCCGCTTCGATGAAGGCGCGAATCGTCTGCGCGTCGTTCGCACCCATCGCCACACGCGCGACGTAGATATTGCCGTACGTCATCGCCAGCATCGCCAGGTCTTTCTTCGCCAGCGGCTTGCCGCCGGCGGCAAAGCGCGCCACCGCGCCGCGCGGCGTTGCCTTGCTCATTTGCCCGCCGGTGTTCGAGTAAACCTCTGTATCGAGGACGAGGACGTTGACGTTGCGCCCGCTGGCAAGCACGTGGTCGAGTCCGCCATAGCCGATGTCGTACGCCCAGCCGTCGCCGCCGACGATCCACACGCTCTTTTTCACGAACACATCGGCGATGCTCAACAGGTCACGCGCCGGGGGCGTGTCGGTCCCTTGCAAGCGCTCTTTGAGCAATTGCACGCGCCCGCGCTGCTTGAGGATGCCGGCTTCGTTGGACTGATCGGCATTGAGCAGCGCGTCCACCAGTTCCGCGCCGACGACATTCGCGAATTGCGGGAGCAGTTCGCGCGCGTACTCCAGCCGCTTGTCGAGCGTCAGGCGAAAGCCCAAGCCGAATTCCGCATTGTCCTCGAAGAGCGAGTTCGACCAGGCCGGTCCGAGTCTGTCCCGGTTGACCGTGTAGGGCGTCGTCGGGAGGTTGCCGCCGTAGATCGAAGAACAGCCGGTCGCGTTGGCGATGAGCGCGCGGTCGCCAAAGAGTTGCGTGAGCAATTTGATGTACGGCGTTTCACCGCAGCCGGCGCACGCGCCAGAGAACTCGAAGAGGGGCGCGAGCAACTGCGCGTCCTTGACCAAGTGCACGTTCAACTGATCCCGCGCGACATCCGGCAAGTTGAGGAAAAAGTCCCAGTTGGCGCGTTCCGACTCGCGCAGCGGAATCTGCGGCGCCATATTGATTGCCTTGAGCCCCGACTGGGTCTTGTTCTTCGCCGGGCAGACCTGCACACAGAGCGTACACCCGGTGCAATCCTCCGGCGCGACTTGGAGCGTGTACTTGAGGCTCGAAAATTCCTTCCAGCGCGCGGCAGTACTCTTGAAGGTCTTGGGCGCGTCGGCGAGATACTTGGGATCGTACACCTTGCTGCGAATGACCGCGTGCGGGCACACCAACACGCACTTGCCGCACTGGATACACGTCTCCGGGTCCCACACCGGAATTTCGAGCGCGATGTTGCGTTTCTCCCATTGCGTCGTGCCGGTCGGGAACGTGCCGTCCGCCGGGAACGCGCTCACCGGGAGCGCATCGCCTTTGCCCGCGATGATCGGCGCGGTCACGTTCTTGACGAACTCGGGCGCTCGGTCTGGCACCGGCGGACGCACATCGAAGGTGCTCGTCACGCGGTCCGGCACCTTGACCTCGTGCAGATTCGCCAGAGTCATATCCACGGCCGCAAAATTCTTCTGGACGACGGCTTCGCCGCGCTTGCCGTACGTCTTTTCGATCGAGCGCTTGATCGCGGCGATGGCTTGGTCACGCGGGAGGACGCCACTAATCGCGAAGAAGCAGGTCTGCATCACCGTGTTGATGCGTCCGCCCATCCCGGCTTCCTTGGCAACGGCATAGCCGTCAATCACATAGAATTTCAATTTTTTCTCGATGATCTGTTTCTGCACGGTGCGCGGCAGGTGCTCCCACACCTCATTGGGGCCAAAGGGTGAGTTGAGCAAAAAGACTGCGCCCGGTTCTGCCGCGCTCAATACGTCGAAGCGTTCGAGGAAGGTGAACTGATGGCACGCGACGAAATTCGCCGAACGAATCAGGTACGAGGAGCGAATGATTTTGGGACCAAAGCGCAGATGCGATGTGGTAATCGTGCCGGCTTTTTTCGAATCGTAGACGAAATACCCCTGCGCGTAGTTGTCGGTATCGCCGCCGATGATGCGAATCGAGTTGTGGTTCGCACCGACCGTGCCGTCCGAGCCCAAGCCGTAAAAGAGCGCGCGCACCACTCCCGGCGGCTCCGTCGAGAAATTCGGATCGTACTCCAGTGACGTGCGCGTCACATCGTCGGTGATGCCGATGGTAAAGTGATTCTTCGGCTGCGCGTGCTGGAGTTCGTCGAAGACACCCTTGGCCATCGCGGGGGTGAATTCCTTCGATGACAAGCCGTAACGACCGCCGATGACCTGAATCGGCTGACCGTCGCTGGCGCGCCGTCCGCTTTCTACCAACGCCGTGACGACATCCACGTACAGCGGTTCCCCCGCCGCGCCGGGTTCCTTGGTGCGGTCCAGCACCGCGATCTTTTTCACCGTCTTGGGGAGCGCGTGGACGAAGTGCTCTGCCGAGAAGGGACGATACAAACGTACCTTGAGGACGCCGATTTTCTCGCCGCGCGCGGTCAAGTGTTCGACCGCTTCTTGCGTGACATCGGCGGCTGAGCCCATGATGACGATGACGCGCTCGGCGTCCGGCGCGCCGACATAGTCGAACAAATGATATTGCCGTCCGACGATTTGCGCGAACTGATCCATCGTCTTTTGCACGATGCCCGGCACGGCGAGGTAGTACGGATTCGCCGCCTCACGCATCTGGAAAAAGACGTCCGGGTTCTGCGCGGTGCCGCGCACCACCGGCCGATCGGGGGTGAGGGCGCGGGCGCGGTGAGCGCGCACGAGGTCGTCGTCAATCATCGCGCGCACATCCTCTGGCGTGAGTTGTTCGATCTTCATCAACTCGTGCGAGGTGCGAAAGCCGTCGAAGAAATGGACGAACGGGACGCGCGCTCGCAGCGTTGCCGCGTGCGCGATGAGCGCGAGGTCCATCACTTCTTGCACCGAGTTGGAGCAGAGCATCGCCCAGCCGGTCTGGCGCACCGCCATCACGTCGCTATGATCGCCAAAAATCGAGAGGGCGTGCGTGGCAACGGTGCGCGCACTGACGTGAAAGACCGTCGGCGTGAGTTCGCCAGCGATCTTGTACATATTGGGAATCATCAGGAGCAAGCCCTGACTTGCGGTAAACGTCGTGCTGAGCGAGCCGCTTTGCAGCGCGCCGTGCACCGCGCCCGCCGCACCGCCTTCGCTCTGCATCTCGACGACGAGCGGCACGGTGCCCCAAATGTTCGGCTTCCCTTCGGACGACCATTGGTCTGCCCATTCGCCCATCGGCGAGGAGGGGGTGATCGGGTAGATGGCGATCACCTCGCTAACCTGATGCGCGATGTAGGCAGCCGCTTCGTTGCCGTCCCATGTCACTTGAACTCTTTTCATATTGACCTCTGGAAAAAAGTGTGCGTCGGCAAAACGCGCCAGCCGCGAATCCAACTGGCGCATCACCGTTGATTCCGTAAGCGATTCTATCTCTATTATATCCTGATTGGAGTTGGAATGCTAATTCACTATACGCCCACGTACCGCGCGTACACACTCCGCGCCACCGCCGCGTCATCTGTCCCTTGGATGATCGCGCGCGCGTCGGGGAAAATCGTCAATTCGTAATTGTCCATCGTCAATTTGAGCAAATACGCGTTGAGCGAAACCTTGCCAACGCCGCGCAGTCGCTCCGCGAGCGCGC
The DNA here is from genome assembly GCA_020722265.1 of Anaerolinea sp. Taxonomy (GTDB): domain Bacteria; phylum Chloroflexota; class Anaerolineae; order UBA4142; family UBA4142; genus DYLA01. The sequence continues at coordinate 2,147 of DYLA01000162.1, read as the reverse complement.
GGAGGTCGAGCGTGTGTCCGCGTCCCGGGTTCACTTGCACCGCGTTGCGTCCGCAGAGGAACGTCGTCAGTGTTTCGGCGCGCTGCTCTTCGAGGTACTCGAACTGGCGCTGCCCACAGCAGACGCAGTCCGCGCGTCGCGCGATCGTCAGCATCTCGAACGAATTGTCCCACAGGTCAATGTTGATGATGCCGGTGTTGCGCGTGCCCGCCCCCGCGATGAACTTGATCGCCTCTGCACTCGCGAGGCTGGCAATCACGTTGACGATGGGTCCGAGGACGCCGGCGGTGTCGCATGTCGGGAGCGCGCCGGGGGCGGGTGCGCGCGAAAAGACGCAGCGCAAGCACGCGGTTTCGCGCGGGACGATCGTCATCGTCATTCCATAACTGGCGACCGCGCCGGCGTAGACCCAGGGAACGTCATGCTTGACGCACGCGTCGTTGATGAGAAAGCGCGTCTCAAAGTTATCGGTACCGTCCATCACCAGCGTCGCGCCGGCGATGAGGTCTTCGATGTTCTCCGCGTTCACGTCGGTCACGATGCCTTCGATGTGAATCGAAGAATTGGCGCGGCGCAGTTTTTCGGCGGCGGCAATCGCCTTGGGCGTTCCGCGTGCCGCATCGTCTTCGTCGAACAAAATCTGGCGTTGCAGATTCTTCAGTTCGACGAAATCGCGATCCACGAGCACAAGCGCGCCCACGCCGGCGCGCGCGAGTGTATTCGCCATCACGCTGCCGTTCGCGCCGCAACCGATGATGACGACGCGCGCGGCCAGCAAGCGTTCCTGTCCCGCCGCGCCCAAAGGCGGGAAAATGATCTGGCGCGAGTAGCGTTCACGTTGCTGTGCGTTCATCGGTTGGAATTATAAGCCGATTTGGCTGGAGCGCAAACCCTTTGCTTTGGCGTGGTGAGTGTGATATAATTGGGAAAGAAGCGACTCACCTACAAACATGGATTCAATCTCAAGGGTTGCCGCAGCGCGCATGAATGAGTCGGAACGGGAGCCGTCAATGTCAACTCTCCTCCTCCAACACGCCGACGTCCTCGTCACGCTGGACGCGGCGCGCCGCGAGATTCGCGATGGTGCGCTCTTCGTTCGCGACAACGTGATCGAGCAAGTTGGCGCGACGAACGAACTACCCCCAAGCGCCGACCGCGTGATTGACGCGCGCGGGATGATCGTCCTTCCCGGCTTGATCAATACACATCATCATCTCTACCAAACGTTGACGCGCGCGCTCCCGGCCGCGCAAGACGCCGACCTCTTTCACTGGCTCAAAACGCTCTATCCGATCTGGGCGGAACTCACGCCTGACGCGGTGTACACGAGCGCGCTTGTCGGTCTCGCCGAACTGGTTCTCTCTGGCTGCACGACGGCGGCGGATCACCTCTATCTCTTTCCGAACGGTTCCAAACTCGATGACGCAATCCGCGCCGCGCGCGAAATCGGCATTCGCTTCCATCCGACGCGCGGCTCGATGTCGCTGGGCGAGTCGCAGGGCGGCTTGCCGCCGGACCGCGTGTGCGATTCCGAAGAGGCGATCTTGCGCGACTCGCGCCGGGTGATCGAAGAGTTTCACGATCCCGCGCCGTACTCGATGTGCCGCGTCTCGCTCGCGCCCTGCTCGCCCTTTTCGGTTACACAAGACCTGATGCGCGAATCTGCGCGGCTGGCGCGCGCCTACGGCGTGCGCCTGCACACGCACCTAGCGGAAACGCGCGACGAAGAAGCGTTCTGCCTGCAAAAATTCGGCAAGCGCCCGGTAGAGTACGCCGAGCATCTCGGCTGGCTGGGCGGCGATGTGTGGTTCGCGCATTGCGTTTGGGTGAATGATGCGGAAATCGCGCGCTACGCCGCAACCGGCACCGGCGTCGCGCACTGTCCGTCCAGCAATATGCGGCTGGCGTCCGGCATCGCGCCGATTACGGCGATGCTGCGCGCCGGAGTGAAAGTTGGCTTGGGCGTGGATGGTAGCGCGTCGAACGACTCGTCGCACATACTTGCGGAAGCGCGCCAAGCCATGCTCTTGCAGCGCGTCGGCGGCGATCCGCGCGCTTTGACGGCGCGGCAAGCGCTGGAACTTGGGACGCTGGGCGGCGCGCGCGTCCTGGGACGCGACGACATCGGCGCGCTGGAGGCGGGCAAG
>DYLA01000161.1 GCA_020722265.1 Anaerolinea sp. | reverse complement strand
GGCATCGCCCCAAGCGAAGATTGACCAGAGCCCTCGTCAATGCTATAATACCCCCGCTTGAGTTTGCCTCCTGAAAATACGACCGCTAGCCGCGCCGTATTTTCATCCGATCCTTCGTTTTGCTCAGCCAAGATTTCGCACCTGCACGCTTGGGCAAGCCAACGGACAGGCCCAAGCCGTCGGTTCTACGCTCTTCCCTCTCACTGGGTCTAGGGGGCGAGAGTTTGGCGCAGGACGGTGAACGCAAGTTTATGGGGAAATTACCCATTGATTCGATATCACAGGAGGATATGCTTTTGCGCGTTTTGCTAGTCAACCCCCGTTTTCAACTCCCGATTGACACCCGCACAACCCCGCACCTCGGTCTGGCGTACCTCGCGGCAGTGAGCGAACAGCGCGGCGACGAGGTGCGTGTGTTCGATATGGATGTCGAAGATGTTCCACTGACCGATTTCGCGCGCGAGTACCAGCCCGATCTCGTCGGTATCACCAGCAACACGCCCCAAGTGATGCAGGGATGGTCGGCGGCGCGCCAGATCAAAGCCGCGCTCGACGTTCCCATCGTGCAAGGAGGTCCGCACATCTCCGCGCTGCCGGAAGAAGCCGCCGCGCGTCCGGAGATTGACATCGCCGCGCGCGGCGAGGGCGAGGCAACTTGGCTCGAACTGTGTCAAACCATCGAGCGCGCGAAAGCGGGCAATCCCAAATTCCGCGCGCGCGATTTGCTCGATCCGGCGAATCGGTTGCTTGATCATGTGCTGGGCATCACCTACCAGACCCTCGATGGGCAAATGCATCACACCCCCGAACGCCCTGCCATCGCCAATCTCGATACGCTGCCATTCCCGGCGTACCACTTTTTCAAGATGGAGCGTTACACATCGTTGCAACCGACGCTGGATGCCGTTCAAGCCGGCCGGTCGTTCAGCCTGATGACCTCGCGCGGGTGTCCGTACCGCTGCGCGTTTTGTTCGCAAAGCGTGATGGCGGAGCGCTGGCGCGCGCGTTCGCCGGAGAACGTGGTCAACGAGTGGCGGCACCTCATCGAAGACCTGGGCGCGCAGGAAATCGGCGTGCTGGACGATTCGGCGAACATCCATCGCCCGCGCCTGCACGCCCTGTGCGATTTGCTCATCCAAGAGAAACTGAATCGCGTCCCCTGGATCCTCATCAATGGTATCCGCGCCAATCTGGCTGATGCGGATTTGCTGCGCCATATGAAAGCCGCCGGGCTCAAGCGCCTCGCCTTCGGTGTGGAAACCGGCGACGCCGCGATTCTCAAGTCCATTGACAAGCGCGTGACGCACGATCAGATTCGCGCCGCGTTCAAGAACGCGAAAGAGGCGGGGTTGGAGACGGTAGGGTTTTTCATCATCGGCTTGCCGGGCGATACGGAAGAGACGATGGAAAAGACGATTCGCCTAGCGTGCGAACTCGACCCGCTAGTCGCGAATTTTTCGATGATGACGCCGTATCCCGGCACCAAGGTCTGGGAGCAGATTCATCGCAACGGTGGACGGATGCTCGTCAAGGATTGGCAGGATTACGTCTTTTTCGAGGGCAAGGCGCGTTACGAGATGGGCGCGACGACAGCCGCCGCGCAGGAGAAGAAATGGAAAGAGGCGTATCGCCGTTTTTATCTGCGCCCGCATCGCGTTTGGATAACCTTGACGCGCAAGTCTACGTGGCAGCATTTTCCGCGCACGTTGCGAATGGCGCTAAAGATCATTTTGCCGAAGAAGACGAAGGGGGCTCTAGTCAGATCGCAGATCGAACAAGCGGCGTCGTGACACGAGCCCGCCGGCGCGCGGGATGTGACATTCATCATTCGTCGTTCCAGCGATCCTACCGAAGCGAAAGGAGAATTCTACATGTTGCGGCTCTATGCCGAAAGCGCCAAGTGTTCCGGATGCCGCGCGTGTCTGGTCGCTTGCTCGCTCAATCTGTTCCAAGAGAACAATCCGAAAAAAGCCGCGCTGGCGATTCTGGCGCATTTTCCCACGCCGGGCACGTACGAGGTCAAGGTGTGTACGCAATGCGGCGAGTGCGCGGCGGTGTGTCCGACCGGCGCCATCAAACAGAACGCTCGCGGGGCGTACTATGTGGATTTCGCCGAATGTACCTTGTGCGAGGCATGTGTCCCGGTCTGCCCGGAGAACGTGATGTTCGTCCGCGCCGAACTGGCGCCGGCGGCGTGGAAGTGCGATCTGTGCGGCGATTGCGTCGCGGTGTGCGGCACCGACGTGCTGCGCATCGGCGAGATCGAAGCGAAGGCGTAAGGAGGCGATGATGAACGGCTACGGTGGCAATATTTTGCGCGTCAATCTCACGACCGGCAAAATCGCCAAAGAACCAACGCCGCCGGAACTCGCGCGCGATTTTCTCGGCGGGCGCGGCTTTGGGGCGTATTTTTTGTTTCAAGAAGTACCCCAAGGCGCCGATCCACTGGGACCCGAAAACAAACTGATCATCTCCAGTGGGCCCCTTTCCGGCTTGCTGATTCCCGGCGCGGGCAAATGCGATTTCGCCTGCAAATCGCCACTGACCGGCGGGTACGCCGGCGCGTCGCTCGGCGGACATTTGACGGCAGAAATCAAGTACGCCGGGCTAGACAGTATCATCCTCGAAGGTATCAGTCCCAAGCCGGTCTATTTGTTCATTGACGATGACCGCATCGAACTGCGCGACGCCGCGTCTCTCTGGGGCAAAGGCGCGATCACCGTCGAGAAAGCACTGAAGGATCAACTCGGCGAGGAATTTCAAATCGCGTGCGTGGGTCCGGGCGCGGAGAACGGTGTGCGCTACGCGCACATCAACCACGATTATGGGCGCCAAGCCGGACGCGGCGGCGTGGGCACGGTGATGGGCGCGAAGAAAGTAAAAGCGCTGGCAATTCGCGGCACGCGCGCCATTCCGGTCGCCGATCTCGACGCGTACCGTCGCGCCGCGCGGAATCTGTACGACGCGTGCAAGCAATCGGAATTGCTCAAACCCTGGCAGAATCTCGGCACGACGATGGTCGTGAGTTGGTGCGACGAAGTGGGGGCGTTGCCAACGCGCAACTTTAGCGCGGGCTCGTTCGAAGGCGGCAAGACGCTGTACGGTCCGGTGATGCGCGAGCAAATCGTCGTGACCGACAAGGGCTGTTTCGGCTGCCCGTCGCCGTGCGGCAAGTACAGCCGAACGAAACGCTACGGCACGAACGTCGAAGGTCCCGAGTACGAAACGATTGGGATGATCGGATCGAACCTCGGGATCGCGAACATCGAAGACGTGGCGCAGATCAATTTTCTCTGCGACGAGTGGGGAGTGGATACGATCAGCGCGGGGGGCGCGATCGCGTGGGCGATGGAGTGTTACGAAAAAGGCATCCTGACGAAAGCCGAGACCGGCGGACTCGATTTGAAATTCGGCAACGTGGAAGCGGTGCTCACGTTGATTCCGCAGATCGCCAAGCGCGAGGGATTGGGTGCGTTGTTGGCAGAGGGGACGCGGCGCGCCGCGCGCGCGCTCGGCAAAGGGAGCGAGAAATTCGCCATCGAGGTGAAAGGGATGGAGCAATCGGCGTACGCGACGCACAGCGCGACGGCGATGCTCCTCGCGTATATGACGGCTGACGTGGGCGCGCATCACAATCGCGCCTGGGCGATTACGTACGATTTGCAGGTAGGACGCGAACTCGTCAACGCGGACAAGGTGGCGCGCGTGATTTGGCTGCAACACATCCGCCCGATGTTCGATACGCTCGGCGCGTGTCGTTTGCAATGGGTGGAGTTGAACATTGACCTCGAATTGTATCCCCCCGCGCTCGCCGCGATTACCGGCGTCGAGCGTTCGTGGCGGGATTTGGAACTTGTCAGCGAACGCATTTGGAATTTGACGCGAATGTATTGGGTGCGCGAGGTGCCCGGCTTTGGTCGCGCGTGGGATATGCCGCCGCAACGTTTTTACGCCGAGCCGCCCAAGACCGGCGTGACGGCGGGCAAGATCACTTCGCTGGACGACGTGAACAAACTGCTCGATTTGTACTACGAACAGCGCGGCTGGGACGCGAACGGCTTGCCCAAGCCGGAGACGCTGAAGCGATTGGGGCTCGACAAGTTGGTGGCGTGAGGATGTCGGCAAGACTCCACGCCCTTGGCATCCTCAAAGCGTATCTCGGCGGCAAGAATGAAGTCGTCGTCGAAACCGGCAACACTGTGCGCGAGACGATCCGCGCGCTCGACATTCCGCCAGAAATCGTCGCGCTCGTCCTGGTGAACGACACGCCGCAGTCGAAAGAGTATCGCGTGCAGGATGGCGATGTGGTGACGCTGATGGCAGTTGTCGGCGGAGGCTAGTGCGAGTCGGACGCGTGGAGACGATTTCGATTTGCGCGACGAGTGGGCGCGGTGTATAATCACGCCGCGAATGAAACTCGTCATTCAGATTCCCTGCTACAACGAAGCCGCGGCTTTGCCGCGCACCCTCGCCGATTTGCCGCGCGCACTCCCCAGCATTGACGCGATCGAATGGCTGGTGATTGACGATGGCAGTACGGACCACACCGCCGAGGTGGCGCGGGCGCACGGCGTTGATCACGTTCATCGTCTTCCCCAACACGCCGGCCTCGCGCGCGCGTTTGCGGCAGGACTCGATTACGCGCTGCGCGTCGGCGCGGACATCATCGTCAACACCGATGCCGACAATCAGTACGATGCTGCCGACATTCCGCGCCTGATCGCGCCGATTCTCGAACGCCGCGCCAACATCGTCGTCGGCGACCGCGGGGTGGCACGCCTCGCCCACTTTTCGCTGCCCAAGCGCTTGTTGCAGCGATTGGGCAGCGGCGTGGTGGAACGCGCGTCCGGCTTGCGCGTGCCGGACGCCGCGAGCGGTTTCCGTGCCTTGAGCCGCGAAGCCGCGCTGCGGATCATCGTGCTTAGCGATTACACCTACACGCTGGAGACGTTGATCCAAGCCGGCGCGCGGAATCTGGGCGTCGTCTACGTGCCGGTGCATTCTCGTCCGGAGACGCGCGCCTCGCGGCTGATGCGCAGCGTCCCGGAGTATCTCGCGCACCAGATCGTGACGATTATTCGGGCGTATGGGATGTATCAACCGATGCGCGTCTTTATGACGATTGGCGGTTTGATGATTCTCGCGGGCTTGGTGCCGGGTCTGCGCTTTTTGTACTACTATATTTTCGAACGCTCCGCCGGACACATCCAATCGTTGATTCTGTCCGCGATCCTGATCATCGTCGGCTTCCAGGTTTGCCTCATCGGACTGCTCGCCGATTTGGTCGGGTTCAATCGCAAGATTCTGGAGGAGGTGTTGTATCGCCTCCGCCAATTGGAATTGGAGAACGCGTCACGAAAAGCGGCGGATGGGTTGCGATGAGAACCTTGCATCGAGCGTCGTTGTTGATTCTGCTCCTGCCCGCGCTGATCGGCTGCGCGCCGATGGTGAAGGATGGGCAGCCAATCGCTGTCCACTCTGAAATCGTTTTGCAATCGGGACAGACCGTTGGGCAGACGTTCACCGCGCGCGATCGCGGGCTGAACGGCGTCGAAGTCTTCCTCGCACCAGACACGGCGGGCATTGGCGAGATTCGGCTGTACCTGCGCGCGAGTCCGCAATCGTCGGATGACATCGCGGTCGGGACACTCGCTGCGTCTGCGGTGACCGCGCCTGGGTTCTATCGCTTTGCGTTTGCGCCGCAGCACGATTCGCGCGGACACGATTACTACCTGCTGCTCGATCTGCAAGGCGATGGCAGATTTCGCGTTGGCAGTGCGGCGGGTGACACTTACCTTGATGGCGCACTTTACCAAAATGGAAATCCGCTCGACGCGCAGATGGCGTTCCGGATGGCGTACGACCCGGTCGAATTGGCAATCGGTTTGCTGGCGATGGGAGTGACGTGGCTGCAAGTGCTCGTCGTCGCGATTCTGCTTTTCGTTCTGCCGGGGTGGGCGATCCTCGCGTGGCTGTTGCCCGGTTGGGATGCGCGGTCCTGGGGCGAGCGATTGGGGCTTGCCGGCGGCGTGAGCGTCGCGCTCTACCCGCTGCTCATCCTTTGGACTGCCGTGTTCGACTTGCATCTGGGCGCGCTGTACGCGTGGGTTCCGATGCTCGCGGCGATTGGCGCGCTCGCGTGGCGGAATCGCGCGTGGCGGCCGGGAAACGTCGGCGCTACTGTGCGCGCGTGGAGGCAATCGGGTTTCGTGTGGGGCGATCTCGCGTTCGGCGTGCTGATCGTGCTGATCGTCGGCACACGGTTCTGGGTCATCCGCTCGCTCGACGTGCCGATGTGGGGCGATTCGTACCAGCACACGATGATCGCCCAATTGCTGGTGGACAACGGCGGTCTGTTCGATTCGTGGATGCCGTACGCCGAGTTGCAGACGTTCACGTATCACTTTGGATTCCATTCGGCTGTTGCCGTTTTCGATTGGATCACCGGCGCGAGTATGCCGCGCGCGACGTTGTGGGTTGGGCAGATCATGAATGCGCTCGCGGTGCTCGCGCTCTATCCGCTGGCGGTGCGCGTGGGTGGGAATCGGTGGGCGGGTGGGGGTGCGGTATTCGTCGCTGGCTTGCTTGCGCCGATGCCGATGTTCTACACCAACTGGGGTCGCTACACGCAACTCACCGGGCAGGTTGTTTTGCCGGCGGCCGTTTTGCTCGCGTGGATGGCGCTGGAAGCGCGCGCGCGCGATCGGCGTTTGCTTGCGCTGGCGTGGCTCGCGTGGGGTGGCTTGGCGCTCGCGCATTATCGCGTCTTGATTTTCGCCGTGCTATTCTTCGCGGCGTACTTTGTGCTGGAAGCGAGGCACGGGCGTGCGCACGAACTCATCGCCAAGACGTGGTGGATTGGCGTTGGCGGTGGATTGCTGTTTCTGCCTTGGTTCATTCACACGTTTGCCGGAAAAATCACGCTGAGTTTTGCGACAAAATTGGTGACGCCGGCGGATGCGGTCTCGACTTTCACGCGGCAGTACAACTCGATTGGCGATCTGGCTGCCTACCTCCCGCCGACGTTGTGGCTGTTGCTGCCGCTGTGCATCGGCTGGGGACTGTGGCGGCGCGACAAGGGTGTTGCGCTGATCGGTTTGTGGTGGCTGTTCATTTTCCTCGCCGCGAATCCGCAGTGGTTGCG
>DYLA01000160.1:3501-7193 GCA_020722265.1 Anaerolinea sp. | reverse complement strand
TTTTGTCATAATTTTTTCTTCATGTGATCGGAAATTAATTTTGCAACATTTTCAAAATCTTGTTCTTCAGTAACCACAAACAACTTTACGCCATGTGTTTTGGCAAGTTTTGCTTTCTTTTCGTCTCGCTTCTTTGTTTCTGCAAGCGACTCGCTTCCTCCAAAGAAGTCCACAGGTTCAAAGTGTTGCCTGCCGTGATATTCAACAGCGATTTTCCACCGAGGGAACCAAATATCGAAGTGTTGCTTTCCCAGCCATTCTGGTTTACCGTGTTGAACTACACTTGTTTCCGTAAACCGTTTCTTGAGATGATAATAAAGTTCAGTCTCGGAAACCCACCCCTCGCCGATTTTAGGCAAACCAACACTTTCGCGTAGATCATTTTCTGCATTTCGAGCAAAGGAAATAACCTGCTCTTGTAGATTCAACGATTCGTCAAAAAAGTAAACATCCAATTCTTGGTGGGGATGCAAGAATACACTTGAACTGAATAATTTGTATCTGAACTTTTCTCTTTTGCGGAGATCATTCTTTGCGTTTTCAAGCCAACTTGCAAAGTCAACTTGATATTTCTCTGGAGCATTGACCAGTAAATCTCTAAACAGCCCTAAATACTTTTTGGTTGGCTTGGTAACTCGCCCTGAAACCATTTTGAATAGGTCAACCCCGTTTACAGGAATGCCAATCATTATTTGAATGTTTAACCGAATGTTGCTTATAAGTTTTTCACGCCCAACTGGAGTTTCTGGTTCGGTTTGTTCCAAATAATGGTTGTAATCGTTATTTGCCAAAAGACAATCTGCCGCCCAGAATTTGCAAAGTTTGAAAAATGCTTTTTCGTTGTGATATGCCTCTGCAATATCCATCAATTCATTGTAAACATTCACATAACCGATTGACTGGAGTTTTGCCAAAATCTTGTAAACGTAAACAAAAAGATAACTGATTTGTCCTTGAACATCCAGATAGTGCCTTTTGCTTATCTCTGTTTCCAGAAAACGATAAAACCTCCTTTGCTCAGGAGTCATTTGTTCTTCATCTGGGAAATACTCGTGAAACGGAGGAATGTTGACCATGCGACTGCTTCCCAATTGTTCTTGGGCATTGTAGCACATACAAACCTTATCGCACGTTTTCGATGGGGAGGTGCGGGGATAGTGGCGGGGGGGGTGACCAGCGGATGCTTCGCGAAGCGGATTAGCGGATGGAGGGGCTGATGGTCGTGGAGGCGTTTATCCGATTATCCGCTTCAAATCCGCTGGTCACTACGCTCCCCATGAGCACGGGAGAGGGGGAAACGGTAGTTGGGATGAGGGGAAAACCGTCCACGAATGGGGTCACGAATAATCGAATGGCGGCGCGCCTAGGGCGAGGTCCTTTGTAGGAATAGCGCGAACGTTTACGTCCGCCGCGGGCATGGGTGAGGATAACGCGCGTCGAGGCAGAATCCCTCCGAGGGACGCGGGTTTGTGTGATAGGCGGGGATCGAATCTCCGCGCTACGCGTGCGAAGTCCTTCGGGCTAATGGTGCAAAATGAAAAACGCGACCTGTCCGAGGGAGAGGTATTTTGACCGCCTTGACGAGTGTACGCTATTGGCGTATACTGCCAATCAACCATGCAATTCATCGAAACCAGCATTTTCACCCGCTAGGTCACAGACTTGCTCACGGACGATGAGTACAGTCAATTGCAGGTTGCTTTGTCCGCGCACCCTGATATGGGCGACATCATCCAAAAAAGCGGCGGCTTGCGGAAAGTCCGCTGGTCAATGGCGGGACGTGGCAAGCGCGGCGGCGTGAGAGTGATCTATTATTGGGTTGTTGCCAAAGACCAAATTTTGATGTTGTTCATGTATCCCAAAAATGTAATGGATGATTTAACGCCAGCACAACTCAAGGTATTGCGTCAGATTGTCGAGAAGGAGTTCAAATGAAAGACGAACTGTTCAACGAACTGGTAACCAGCGTCCGCGAAGGCGGGAAGATTTTGCGCGGCAAGATGAAACCCGCGCGGACATTTGTCATCGAAGCGCCTGATGTGAAAGAAATCCGCGCGAACTACAAACTTTCGCAGAATGAGTTTGCCGCGTTGATGGGAATTAGCGTGAAAACGTTACGCAATTGGGAGCAAGGGCGACGCGCTCCTGAAGGTGCGGCGCGGGTGCTATTACAGGTCGCGGCGAAACATCCCGATGTGATTTGGGATGTTGTGAAAGTAAGATCATTCGCGGTGTAAGTGTCTGCTCAATCAAAAACGCGACCTGTCCGAGGGAGAGGTCGCGTTTTTGGGTTTGATGGCAAAGGCCATGAATCACCCCGCTAACGGAAAAAGAATATCCTGCCGAACCACGTCCGCCGCGTAGGCCAGTGCGGCGCGCATGGATTCATGTGTGACCTGGGGATATTCCTGGATAACTTCGTTAATCGTCATCCCGTCCGCAATGTTACCGACAAGAATCGCCACAGGCACGCGCGTCCCTTTGATGCAGGGTTCGCCGTGATGGATTTCGGGGTCAATTACGATAAAGTTTTGCCAGTTGATGCAGGACATGGGTCATGCTCCTGAATGTCTAAATTGTAGCACAAAGAAATGACCGCGCTTTCACACAAACACCGCCGTTGACACTTTGAATCTCTGCGCCAGTTTGCGAATCTGCCGCACGTTCAACTCGCGTTTGCCGTTCAGGATTTCAGAGACTACGCCCTGCGAGCCAATTTCGGGCAGGCTGGATTGAGTCAGGCCGTGCTCGTCCATGAGATAGCGGAGCACGTCCGCGCCGCTGGAGTCGGGGATGGGATGATGTTCCTCTTCATAGGCTTCAATCAGCGTGCCAAGCGTGTCCAGCAGGCTGTAGAGAGGGTGCTTTTCGTTATCGCCGATTTCATCGAGTAGTTCGTTCAGTCGCTTCACGGCCGCGTTGTATTCGCGCTCGTTGCGGATGGTTAGTACGGGCGCGATGGCCTGCCAGTGGATTTGGAGTTCGGGAGTTGCGAGTGTCATTTTTTCCAATCTCCTCGGTCATATTCTGAGTGGGTCAGAACATGACGGATGTAAACCTTGTTGCGATTAAAGTGAACCGATGTGATCAACCTGTATTTGTTGCCGCCAATGTTGAAGACGATCCACTGGTCAACTTTATCGGCGGAGGGGAACGCGGCGCGCAGTTCGGCGAAATTCTGGAAATCGGTTTTTTGCACGATTTTGAACCAGCGCTGGAGGGCGGTCTGGCTGTCAGGGTGTTTGTCCCAGAACTGGATCAGCGCTTTGCGTGTGATGATGTGCATGGCGGGAGTATATCTCAATTTGAGATTGACGGCAAGTGGAAATGGATGAAAAACGCGACCAATCCGAGCATACCGTCCACGAATGGGGTCACGATGGTAAATCGAGGCGCGCCCAGGTCGGAGACCTTCGTTAGAATAGCCCCAAGCCTGCCCTGAGCCTGTCGAAGGGTTCGACATCGGCGGCGGGTCGTCAGCGTGGATATCGTCCCTCGGAGGGGATTCGCCTCCAGACGCGCGTCCTTACCACTCAACATGCCGCGTATCTGGAACATTTCCTTGTTTCGATTTGCGTTCGCGCGGCGATGGGGCTCGCGGCGGGGATCGAATCCCCCGCGCTCCGCGAAGCGTACGAAGCCCTTCGGGCTAACGGCGCGCGGATGAAAAACGCGATCTGTCCGAGGGAGAG
>DYLA01000160.1:0-3401 GCA_020722265.1 Anaerolinea sp. | reverse complement strand
AAGCCCTTCGGGCTAACGGCGCGCGGATGAAAAACGCGATCTGTCCGAGGGAGAGGTCGCGTTTTGGGATTATGCAGGCGAGGCTGGTATGCGCTTTGCGGGTTTGTGGCTTTTGCGTAAGGCAGATGTCACTGATCTTGCCTTTCGATACGCTGGCGAATGGGATTCGATTTTCAGCATGGCTTCATGGTCATAGACCTTCTCGCCGCAGTTGGGACATTCGTAGAATTCCACCATCGGGACGGCGTAGGATTGTCCCTTGTGGGTGTGGGTGAGGTCGCGGGTCACGCGCTTGATTTTGTCGCTGCCGCAGGTGGGACAGGTTTTGATTTGGAGTTTGTCGTTCATGGTCAAGATGCATATTCCAAAGCCGCCCGTATGTCTTCCTGCTTCAACTGCGGATATTCCTGGATAACTTCGTCAATCGTCATGCCATCCGCGATGGAGCCGACGAGAATCGCCACAGGGACGCGCGTCCCTTTGATGCAGGGTTCGCCGTGATGGATTTCGGGGTCAATGACGATAAAGTTTTGCCAGTTGATGCGTGACATGGTTTTGCTCCTGATGCGCTTGAATTTTAGCACAAACATTTACCTGTCACGCGTTTTCGGTGGGGAGGCGCTGGGATGGTGGCGGGGAAAGTGGCGCGGGGCGAAAAGACCTGACAGGTTTACTTACGGGTACACGTCCACAGAACCTGGATTGACCAGAATCGCCGCGCTCATGGAAGTCCGATCATCACGTACCGTGATGAAACCTGTCAGGTCTTGGGTGGAGGGATGAAAAGCGCGGCCTGTCCGAAAAAACCGCGCCAAAAGAAAACCCGCCTCAATGGGCGGGTGTTGTGCCGAGGGGGAGATTTGGACTCCCGACCAAGGGCTTATGAGTCCCCTGCTCTACCACTGAGCTACCTCGGCGTTTTGGGCGGAGCGGGCAGAATATTACTACGTGAAAATGGATTTGTCAACGAGCGAGGGATAGTGTGTCGAAAATCAGCAGGGCAATGAACCCCGCCAGGATGGTGAGCAGGCTGTTCTTCGTCCATGCGGCAATGGCGATGGCGACGAGCCCCGCCAGCAGGCGCGTGTTGCCGAGGTTGAGATCGAGATGATTTTCGGACAGGAACAACTCGGGGAAGACGATGGCGGATAACACCGCGGGTGGGACGTAGTGCAGGGCACGGCGCATCGTCTCTGGGACCTCGAAGCGGCCCAACAGCCAGACGAAGGAGAATCGCATCCCGAAGGTGATGAGTCCGCCGAGGAGCATGATGAGCCAGATGTTCATTGCTCATCCTTGTCATCTTTGTAGAGCAAGTTGCCAACTTGCTCCGCTTTGTGAGGAAGCAAAATGGCATTTTGCTCTACACGCGATTCCAAAATTGTCCCCACCACAATCCCCGTCAACGCGGCAAGGATCAGGCCGAGGTTGTACGGCAGGGAATACGCCAGCAGGGCCACCAGTCCTGCGGAGAGGGCGGCCGCCACAGCGGGACGATTTTTCAACGCAGGGACAACCATGGCAATGAAGGTGAGTGGCAGGGCAAAGTCGAGGGGCAGGGACGCGGGGAGGGCCGCGCCCACCCAAAGTCCAAGCGCGGACGAGACTTGCCAGGTGGACCAGAGGGCGAGTCCCGCACCGAAAAAATAGAAGTGTGCGCCTGCCGTCCCGCCGATCCGCTCGTAGTTGAGGACGGCAACCGCGTAGGCCTCATCCGTCATCAGGTAGGAGAGAAGAATCTTCCAGCGCATCGAAAGGTTGTGCATGAACGGCGCGAGCGAGGCAGAGTAGAGCGTGTGGCGCAGGTTGATGACCGCAATGGTGAGCACGATAACGAGCGCGGGCGCGGACTCGTGGACAAGTTGCGCGAACGCGAACTGCGACGATCCCGCGAACAGAACCGAAGACATGCCCTGCGCCGCGATGGGAGGGATGCCCGCGTTGAGGGCCAGTGTGCCATAGAGGAGGCCAAAGGGAAAAACGCCAACGAGAAGCGGGAGTTCCGCACGAACTCCCGCCCAGAAATTAGAGGAGGGTTTCATATCAGTTTGTGAGTGGCACTTGGACGATCTCGCCTTCCGAAGCCCGCAAATACATTTCGTGGATGGTGCGCTCCAGCAAGCCGGTGATGCGGAGGCGTTCCCTGGCAGGTTCGCCGAGCGGATTATAACGGACGACTTGCCCCACGCGCACGGTGAACGATTCGGCATGGACTGCCAGCGGGTAGAACGGAAGGATTTTTTTCGTGCGCTCGTAGTAGAGTTCGCCGAGACGCGCAAATCCTTTTTTGAAAGGCGTCATGTGGAAACGCGGGTCAACGGGCAGGTTGGGATTTTCGGGGAAGATGAGGAGGCATTCGCCCTGCGCGAGCAGGTCCGCGCTGAGGCGGAAGGTTTCGGCCAAACCTTCGGGCGTGTTGTGAACGGGGATGCATCCGACGGCGCGCAGAAGCGGGACATGGATTCGGGAAATGACACGCGCCAGCCAGTCGCTGAACGGACGCGTCAGGTGGAGTTGACCTTCCACGAAGTCGCGGCGCAGGTAGTCGGGCGCGAGAAGCGGGTCGAGCATGTCGGCGTGGATCCAGGCGTGGAGTCGGAGTGGGACAGACGCGCCCACCGCGATCGGTCCGAGCGCGCCGAGATGGTTGGAGACGAAGACGGCGGGGCCGCGTTCGGGCAATTCGTCCGCGCCCAGCAGGTCACCGCCCCAGATCAATTCCTGAAATCCCCAGGAGACGAACCGATAAAGGGTCTCGTTCATGGCAATGACTCCTTTGGTAATGGAACCATCGTCGTTTAAATTACTCATGTTACACAGTACCGCGAGATTTATCTCGCCCGGGCAGGCAACATGAATGTTGCGGTACTGAGAAACTGCGTAACATCAGTAAATTATATAACCCGAATGTTTGAATCAGGTTTGCGAGGAGGGAACCAATTGGAATTGAATTCGCATCAAAAAACGGATGACCTTTGACACCCGCCTATATGACGCATGGCACTACTCGCCTTTTGCCGAAACAGACATAATCAGGCTGGACGATACTTCACTAATCATGTCCGACTTCTCGAATAACTCACCTGACAAGGAGAACGAATGGCTGTAAAAGGCTGGATCGAAGTCAGCGATACGTATTGCAAAGGTTGTGAACTTTGCGTCAACGCCTGTCCGCAAGGGGTGATGGAATTGGATATGTCTCGTCTTACCCCCAAGGGATACCACCCCGCGCACACGTTCAAGGACGGATGCACGGGGTGCGCCGTCTGTGCGCTGGTCTGCCCCGACGCGGCGATTACAGTGTATCGTGAGGTGACGAAGGCGGCGGTGCCTGCGTAGAAGTAGACACGTATAAGGTATACACGTACACACGTTACCTGTATACCTGTGTACTTGTGTAC
>DYLA01000159.1 GCA_020722265.1 Anaerolinea sp. | reverse complement strand
TGGCTAAAAACCAGGGCTGTTGCAAATTGGTGTCTTGGCGCCTTTGCGGTTGGTGTTTTTTTCACTCGCGCATTTACCGAAACGGGGTGAGATTATCGCACCTGCCCCGAATTTGGATCCACCATCAGACCCGATTCGTCTACCGCTTCGAAATCGGAACCGTGCACGCGGCGAAATTCGGTGACAAGCACGGAATCATTCCAGCGCGCATCCGGCGCGCCGCTGATGAACCAATCGCTGCCGTTGTCGGAGACGAACATGCCATAGCGTTTCAGGGCGGTGAGGATCACCTGCGTCTCGCTTGAGAATGTCGAAATGTCGAAGGATGCTTTCAAGCGAAAGCGCTGTCCCATCGGCGGCGCGTTGGCATTGTACGGCGCTGTCGTGCGATGCCGCGCCGGCCAGATGTACGTCGCGTTGGTTGCGCGCACGGTAAAGCGCAGCGCGTGCTTGATCTTGCCCCCCGCGATTTCATCATAGCGCACGAGCAGCGGCAGCATCGGCAAGCCGGCGGCGTCGGCAGAAGTCCATCCCGCCGGACGCAGCGCGTTGGAATTCAAATCGAACAGCGCGCCCGAACCGGCGTGCCACGACGCGCCGCCATTTTGCGGAAACGCGTAGAACATTTCATACAACTTGCACGCGCCTTGCTGCACCACAAGCACGTGCCGGTCGCCGGTGCTGTTCGCCCCGCCCTCGATGGGCGCGTCAGGTGGAATCGGATAGGGACCTGGATCGCTTTCGTCGGCATAGTCGAACGTCACAGGCACCGGCGGCTGCGTACTGGGCACGATGGTGTACGGAATGCCGATCGGTTCACCGTTCCACGTTCCCGATCCGAAATCCGGATGCAGTCCTGTGCTCGCGCCGATGAACGCGATGTACGTGGCGGAATTGGAATGGACGGGCAAGGAATCAATGCGCGTGTTGAAAATGCTGTTCGCAGGAAAGACCGCGCAGCCGCCGATGGTTGGTCCGTCTGGAGGTGTGGGGCTGGGATTGCGAACGACAAACGGCAGATAGATGGATGAACTTGCCGAGGGCGAACGAACAGGCGGCGCGGCATTTGTTGCCAGCGTGACAGTGAACAGCAGCAATGCCGCGATGACAAAGATCGAATGTGTGCGCGCGCGAAATCGCAAAGCTACCTCCCGCGTGATCGTGGTTAGCCACATTCTAGCCAGCAGCGCGCGCGGCGGTCAAGTGAGAAGACGGTACTACGCGCGCTCACCTCGCGGCAGGAAGCGTCAAGTGAGATGTTTGGCGATAGCAAGCCAAGCCCGCGCTGCGCTTTTCATCGGAGGGACGCGCGCGCTCGACTTTGTAGAAACACCAAGTCCGTCGTCAATCGCCGGTTTCTCTTCGCATAGGCAAGGCCATATGCGACGAGCAGGCGAATTTTTCGAAAAAGAAAAAACGCTATGCGAAATTTCCGAATCCCTACCCGACCCGTTACTTGCCTTTTCGGGGTGGCAAGTATTTGTCGAGCAAGAGTGCCAAATCGCGCCGAGTCTTCGCGGGAATCTGATCACGCACAGTAATGATCGCATCCTTCAAGGCATTGGGGCAGGGGCAACTCGTGCGCTCTTCGGCAATTTCGTCCACCGCATAGCGGATGATTCGTTTACCCATCTCGACATTCTTCAACAACACCTGCACGATCATTTCGACCGTCACGGTCTCGTGCGCGGGATGCCACACGTCATAATCAGTGACCATCGCGACCGTCGCGTAGCAAATCTCCGCTTCGCGCGCGAGTTTGGCTTCCGGCGTTGCCGTCATCCCGATAATGTCCATTCCCCACTGTCGGTACGTTTCCGATTCTGCCTTGGTCGAAAATTGCGGACCCTCGATGACGATGAGCCGCCCGCCGCGATGTACCCGCGCCCCTGCTTTCTGCGCGGCATTGTAAAGCACCGCGCTCAACTCCGGACAGAAGGGCTCGGCAAACGAAATATGCACAACCGTACCTGGATCGAAAAAAGTACTCTGCCGTGTGCGCGTGTGGTCGTACAACTGATCGGGGATGACAATATCGAGAGGCGCGAAATCTTCCCGCAGACTCCCGCACGCGCTCATCGAGATGATCCGTTCGACGCCCAGCGACTTGAGCGCGTAGATATTCGCGCGCGCCGGTAGTTCGTGCGGCTTGATGCGATGCCCCCGACCATGCCGTGGCAGAAAAGCCACTCGTCGGTTACCTAAGGTGCCAATCACGATAACGTCGCTCGGATTTCCAAAGGGCGTCCTCACGCGAACCTCTTTGACATCGGCAAGTCCTTCCATCTGGTAGACGCCACTGCCGCCGATGACGCCGATGGTCACCCGTTCTAGTTTTGCCATTGTCGTTTAGCCCTCCCGCGAAGATTTTCGGCTTGCATTATAACGCAACCCACTCACAAGTCAAACGCCCGCGCGCGGTCGTCCGATTTTTCCTTGCGCCAAAAGCCGCCGGAAAACAACTCGCCTGTCAGTCCTTTCGCTGACAGGCGAGTGCGGCGTGTGGAGATGGCGGGAATCGAACCCGCGTCCGAAGAGTTCGCCCCAGAGTCACTACAAGCCTAGTCGGTTTTTGTGTCTCGCGCGAGCGGACTCAGCCGACAGAGTCGCCCGCGCCAGCCGTGTCGAGGCAGGAAACCCGCCTCTACATCTTTGGCGATCGTTACCGGCGTGGCGATGGCCGCACCCCGATTGGGTTTCGCCCAGCGCGCGCCCTTCGGGGGAGAACGCGCGTGGACGTCGCAACGCTAGGTTGCGAACCTGTTGGCTAGACCGATGTTGGCTTACGCCGCGACCGGCAGAGCCGCGAGGTTGGTGCGAGTGTTCGCACTTGTCTTTTTGCCCGTTTTAACGCGGTCAGGCGCCGCGGCTTGCAACTCTGAAACAGCCCTCCCCGTCGAAGCCATGCATCCCCTCGGATGGCAGATTTCTACTTTGCGCTTTCGGAGCGCACGCGTATTATAGCACGCTTGCCGACAGCGAGCAAATCTCCCGCGAGACCCATCACTCTCGTTCGCGCACCTTGAGCGCGCGCGCCATCTCGCGCGCGGCATCGCGCCGGCTGATCGCCTCGCGTTTGTCGTACTGCCGCTTGCCGCGCGCCAAACCGATTTCCACTTTGGCGCGATTCTTCTTCAGGTACATTCTCAGCGGGATGAGCGTGAACCCTTTTTCCTGCACGCGCCCGAACAAACGCAAGATCTCTCGACGATGCATCAGCAACTTGCGGTCGCGATACGGGTCAACGTTTTGCCGACTGGCGGGTTCGTAGGGCGCGATATGTACGTTTATCAGCCACAATTCGCCGTCGCGCACCTGCGCGTAACTGTCGCGCAGATTGACGCTGCCCGCGCGCACCGATTTGATCTCCGTCCCCGTGAACGCGATGCCCGCCTCGAACGTTTCTTCGATGTGATAATCGTGGTACGCTTTGCGGTTGGTGGCGAGCACTTGCAGGTGGTCTGCCATCGTTCTCACTTGCCGGTTTGCAGGAACTGCACCGCGCGTTCGAGTTGCGGATCGCGCTTGGCAATAACGTCCTCGTCTGTCAACTTGACCTCGATATCCGGCGCCACGCCGACCTCATTGATGGCGTTTCCCTTGGGGCTGAAGAATTGTGCGATCGTCACGCGCAACTCGGACTTGTCGCTAAGGGTGTGTACGTTCTGCACCGAACCCTTGCCGAAGGTCTTGACACCGATCAACGTGGCGCGGCCATAGTCCTTTAACGCCGCTGCGACGATCTCGGACGCGCTGGCAGAACCGCCATCAATCAACAATACCATCGGAATATCGGACGCCATTCCGTTCCCGGGCGTCTTGAGTTCTTGCGAGCGCCCCTCCTTGTTGCGCTGAACCAAGACCACCTGATCGTTCTTGAGAAACAGTCCCGCCACATCTACCGCGACCGTGAGATAACCGCCTGGATCGCGCCGCAAGTCGAAAATCAAGCCGGTCGGCTTTTGGGCGAAGAGTTCGTGCAGCGCGGTGCGCATCTCGTCCGGCGCGGTCGCTCCGAAATCGTTCAGGCGCAGATAGGCGATAGACGTTTCCTCGATCATCCGCGCTTCGACGAAGGGCACGCGAATCGTACCGCGCACGATCGTCACCTTGAAAGGCGCCTGCCGCGCGCGTTGCACCTCTAGCGTTACCGGCGTCCCTTTGGGACCACGAATCAGCATCACTGCTTCGGTCACGTCCATATTTTGAATGACGGTGTCATTCACGCGCAGGATGATGTCGCCAGGCAAGAGACCGGCTTGATCGGCGGGCGTTCCCTTGATCGGCGCAACCACCGTCAGTCGCCCTTCGCGCATTTCGACGGTCGCACCGATTCCCTCGAACGATCCTTGCAAATCGGTTGCCGTGATGGCGGCGCGCTTGGCGTCAATGAACGCCGTGTGTGGGTCGCCCAGCGATTGCACCATCCCGGCAATCGAACCGTTCACGAGCGCGTCTTGATCAATCGGCGTCTTGTAGAAATCTTGCTGAACGTATCGCCAGGCTTCCCAAAAGACCGGGAAATAGGGTTTCCACTCGGCCGGCGCGCCGCCATCCGACGGTAGGGCAGGGGGAAAGATCTGTCGGCTCGTCGCAAACCCGCCGGCGAACGCGCATGTGACCAGCAGAACAGCGAGCCACACGAGCAAGAGGGTGCGAACTATTCCACGAATCATCGTAAACCTCATTATGGCGCTACGCGCCTTTTTGCAAATACTGAATGGCGCGCTCGAGTTGCGGATCCAATTTCTTCTTGATCGAATCGTCGGTGAGCGGAACGGCAATGTCCGGCGCCAAGCCTTTGCCATCGAGGGGCACGCGCTTGGGGGTGTACCACGTCGCCGTCGTGATGTGCAGGACGGAGCCGTCGCTCAACTGGCGAATCACTTGCACCGAGCCTTTGCCATACGTCGGCTCGCCGATCAGCGCGGCACGTCCGTAATCTTTGAGCGCGCCCGCAATGATTTCTGCCGCGCTCGCCGTGCCGCTATTGATCAGCACCGCGACGGGAAGACCAGCGGCTTTGTTGCCGCCGCGCGCATTGAACGCTTTGTCGGTTCCATCACGATATTTCTCGTACAACACGACGTTGTTCGGCACAAAGTGTCCGGTGATCTCCAAGACCGGATCGGGGAACAGACCGCCAGGATTGTTCCGCAAGTCCAGCACCAAGCCGGTCACCCCTTGCGCCTTGAGCGAGTCGAGCGCGCGAGCAAATTCGTTGCCGGTTTCGGCCGTCTCCATCGTAATCTTGATATAACCCAGCGTCGTCTCCGGCAGCATCTTGGCTTCGACTGTCGGAAGCGCGAATTTCTCGCGTGTCATTTCCACGACGATGGGCTTGCTCTCGCCAACGCGATGCACCGTCACCTTGACCGAACTCCCAATGGAGCCACGCAGCAAATTCTGCGCCTCTTGTAC
Source organism: Anaerolinea sp. (assembly GCA_020722265.1). Lineage (GTDB taxonomy): Bacteria > Chloroflexota > Anaerolineae > UBA4142 > UBA4142 > DYLA01. The sequence goes on along the minus strand of DYLA01000159.1, from coordinate 1,790 downwards.
GGTAATACCGTAACTCAGTTCCTTTTCGCCGATGGCGAGGATGGCATCGCCTGCGCGCAAGCCCGCTCTGTCGGCCGGCGCGCCGGGAATCGGCGCGACGATGATGAGCATGTGGTTGCGAATATCGAGGGTCAAGCCCACATCGCCGGTTTCGCCTTTGAGATTCGCCTGTTCGTTTTGCGCTGGTGCAGGCTCGATGAACACGGTGTTCGGGTCGCCCAGTCCGCGCAGCATCCCGCGAATCGCGCCATACGTGAGTTTCTGCGGACCCGGAATCTCGCCGTAGAATTCGCGTTGGACGATCTGATACGCTTCCCAAAAGATTGTAAAGTTCTTGGGAATCTCAGTGGAGGGCTGTGTCTTGACCGCATAGTAATTCACGCCAAAGCCAACAAGGTAAGCCAAGAAGAGAACCAGAGCGGTCAACAACAGTCCAATGATCAACTTGAGTATTTTCTGCATCGGCATCCTTTCGCTCACGAGTCGTTTCGCATTGTAACATAATAGCCAACGATTGGTCAACCGCGAATGAACGGCGCATTAGTCTTCGATGAGAGTCACGCATCGGCATCGCCGCGCGTCCCGAACGCGGCGCGGTGCGCGTCGCGCATCCGCTGGCTGGAAACCTTGGCGTACACGCGCGTCGTTTCGGGCGAGGCGTGCCCCAGCAAATCTTGCACCACCGCGAGATCGCCGGTCGCCTCTAACACTTTGGTCGCGAACGCGTGCCGCAGCGAGTGCGGCGTCATCGCGATTTCGATCTTCGCCGCGCGCGCCAGTTGGCGAAAAGCCAGACGTACGCCATCGGTGGTCATCGGTAGAACTTTTGTGCTGGCGCGCCGATCATGCCGCGCGAACACGGGGAGTTGGTAGAGCGCGCGTCCGCGCGCGCCATCGTTCCGCGCGCGCAGGTACGCTTGAATCGCGTCCCACGCCGCATCGTCGAAATAAACGAGGCGTTGTTTATCGCCTTTGCCGGTGACGCGCGCGGCGCGCTGGCGATGATCCAAATCGTCGCGTCGCAAGCCCACGAGTTCACCCACACGCATTCCCGACGCGCGCAAGGCTTCCAAAATCGCAATGTTGCGCAGGCGCGCGAGTTCCCCGCGCGCGCGCGTACTTGGCTTGACCGCGCGCGCCGCCGCGATGAGCGCGTGGATCGCTGCTTCGGGCGGCAACTTGGGTAGGGGGCGCCCGCCGCCTTTGCGATACTGCCGATACGCCTCGCGCATCCGCTCGATGTCCGACGCGGAGAGATTGATGGCGCGCTCGCGCAGGAGGTAGGCGTAGAATCGGGAGAGCGCACTCAGATACGTGCGGAGCGTCGCCTTGGCGATGCCGCGTTCTTCGCTCAACCAGCGCGCGCAGCCCAGCGCGTGGTCTACGGAAAGCGTGGACGCGGCGTGGGTAGGGGGGTGATGAATCGAGTCGAGATACTCGGTGAGGCGGCGCATTCCCTGCGCGTACGTTTCGATGGTTTGTGCGGATTGACCGACCGCGCGGTCGCGCAAAAAGTCTTGGATGGCGTCTTGAATGGTTAGCATAGGTTTTGGGTTCCGGGTTTCAGGTTTCGAGGTGGGGGCAGTGGGGCGGCAGGGTTGAAACCGTCGCGGATATTACACTCGCCTAAATCAACATTAACCAAAGTATAGCACAAACGGGTTTGCGTGTCAAATCCGCTTGACGTAAAGAAAGTTCGCGGTTTCAAGGTATGGGTAATCGTCGCAAGAACTCGACCTTGAATGAAACCTCGTGCTGTGCTATACTCTCGATAGACCTGGAAGGTCTTG
>DYLA01000158.1 GCA_020722265.1 Anaerolinea sp. | reverse complement strand
GCGGGGCATCAAGTGCACCAGTTTTGACGTCTCCACGATTGAATGTAGTGCTACCAGCCGCGCTTTGCGTGCTGCAAAAGTCGAGTAACCATAATCTATGGAATGGTTCATTGTGAATTTGGCCTTCGGAGGATAGATGACGATTCGTGTAGACGAACTCACCGCGCAAATCCGCAAACAAATCGAAGCGTTCCAACCTCCGCTGCAAATGGTGGACGTCGGCACCATCGTCGAAGTGGGCGATGGCATCGCGCGCGTCGAGGGCTTGGCGAACGTGATGGCGGGCGAGTTGGTCGAATTTCCCAAGAATGGCGTGTTCGGTCTCACGCTGAACCTGGAACGCGAGACCATCGGCGTCGTCATTATGGGCGATTACGCCGACTTGCGCGAGGGGGATTTGGTCAAAGGGACGGGACGCATCGCCTCAGTGCCGGTCGGTAAGGAGATGATCGGGCGCGTGGTCAACGCGCTGGGGCAACCAGTGGACGGCAAAGGTCCCATCGAAGCCCGCGCCTTCCGCCCGGTCGAACGCATCGCGCCGAACGTCATTATGCGCGAGCCGGTGAGCGAACCGGTGCAGACCGGCATCAAGTCCATTGACGCGATGATTCCCATCGGTCGCGGACAGCGCGAACTCATCATCGGCGACCGGCAGACCGGCAAAACCGCGCTCGCCGTGGATACCATCATCAATCAGCGCGGGCAGAACATCGTTTGCATCTACGTTGCCATCGGACAGAAACTCTCGACGATTGCCCAGGTGGTTGCCACGCTCGAACGCTACGACGCTATGGAGTACACCACCGTCGTCAGCGCAAGTTCGTCCGACCCCGCCGCGCTCCAGTACCTCGCCCCCTACGCCGGCTGCGCGATGGGTGAAGAGGTGATGGAAAACGGCGTCCCTCTCGACGGCAAAGAGGTGCGCGACGCGCTCATCATCTACGACGATTTGTCGAAACACGCGTGGGCGTACCGCCAAGTCTCGCTCCTCCTGCGCCGACCGCCCGGACGCGAGGCGTACCCCGGCGACATCTTTTACCTGCACTCGCGCCTGCTCGAACGTGCCGCCAAACTTTCGAAGGCATATGGCGGCGGCTCACTCACCGCCCTCCCCATCATCGAAACGCAAGCCGGCGATGTCTCGGCGTACATTCCGACGAACGTCATCTCGATCACCGACGGTCAAATCTATCTCGTGAGCGATCTCTTCTACGCCGGCATCCGCCCCGCGCTCGATGTGGGCATCAGCGTCTCGCGCGTGGGCGGCAAGGCGCAGACCAAAGCGATGCGCGCGGTCGCCGGCAAGATGAAACTCTTCCTCGCCCAGTATCGCGAACTGCAAGCGTTCGCGCAATTCAGTTCCGATTTGGACAAGGCCACACGCGAGCAGATTGACCTTGGGCAGCGCCTGACCGAATTGCTCAAACAACCGCAATACGAACCGATGCGCCTCGATCGGCAGGTGATGGTCATCTACGCCGCGACGAATGGCTATCTCGACGATGTGCCGGTGGAAAAGGTACGTTCGTTCGAAAGTAGTTTTCTGCGCTTTATGGATACCAGTCATCCGGACGTTGGCAAAAAGATTCTGGAAACGCGCCAAATCCCTCCCGATGTGGACGAGGCACTCAAGCAAGCCCTCCAGGAATTCAAACGGGTAGGCGCATTCTAGTCGGAGAAATAGTGAGAATTACCAAGTTAGGATGGATCTTCGTGCTGAGCGCGCTCGCGATCGGATTGAGCGCGTGCGGTGGGAACGCCACACTCACCCCACCCCCCACGCGCGTTGCCACGCAGACGCCGTGGATCATCCAAATCCCAGTCACGGTCACCCCAGAGCCACCCACCGCGACGCGCTTGCCCACGATCACTGTCGCCGCGCCCACTCGCGCGCCGACCAAGCCGCCCGTCGCCGCCAAACCGACGACCGCGCCAACCAAGCCGCCCGCGGCGCCCCCTCCGCCGACCGCGACCACCGCGCCGGTATGTAATCTAGGAACGGTCTCGCTCATCTTCCCGGAAAATGGGACGACGCGGCTCAAGGGCGCGGCATTTGAAATGAAGTGGCAAACGCCCCTCGCCGGCGAAACCGACCCGCAAGTCGGCTACAAGATCGAAATGGAGTCTCGCCGCGGCAGTCAGTTCGTCAACGGCGCGCTCGTCTACATCTCGCACAACAAGTACATTCAAGATGGCAAGTTCATTTTCGAACGACGCAAGGTTGCCGACCTTGCGCAAAACGACAATGCAAGTGTGACTTGGAAAGTAACGATTGTTAAAGCCACCGGCGGATTCGATGACCTACAGCAAACAGCCAATGGCACTGTCATCACTTGTGGTCCACCTAGTTCGCCTTCAGTCATTCAGTTGGTTTGGGAATAACATCATCCTTGTCGGCAAATGGTCGCGCCGCGACAGTCGCCCCCGAACCATTTTGTGGGAAGACGAGAGGGATACTTCAAAGGAGATTCTTATGAGTCGAAATCTAATTTGCTTGCTTGCGCTCGGAATGTTGGCTATGCTCGTCATCGGCTGTGGCACCACGCCAACACCCGCGCCACCTGCCACGCAGCCACCACAAATCATCACCGTCATCATCACGACCACGCCGCCGCCACCGACGGCAACATCACCCCTGCCGACGAACACACCTGTCCTCACGCCGGCAACGGTCGAATCGCCAACGACGGTGGCGGTCAAGCCAACGGTTGTTGGCACGCCTCGCCCGGTTGCCACCAAAAAGCCGACCGTGCCAGCCATTACGCCCACTCCATCGCCGCTGCCGCTGAAATACGGTGCGCCGGGACTGATTCGTCCTATTTGGACAGACAACCAGAAAGACGAAGCCAAATACCCGGGCGGCGCGATCGAATTCATATGGAAAGCGGTCGGCGGGTTGGGACAGGATGAGTGCTATCTCCTGCAAGTCAACACCGTACCCACCACCGCCGGCGCCGGTTCAGCCAAAGGGGATTACTGGGTCATCTGTGAGCCGAACGAGCGGCGCGCCGATTATCCGGTCCGCTTTGTCCTCGAATCGCCCAATCGGGGCGGAACACAGCCCAGTTACGCCTCCATCCTGCCGGACACGGAAGTGTGGGCGCATTGGTCCATCACCGTCGTCAAGAATCTGGGGCAGTGCGATCCGGGATACAAGTACCACTGCAAGACCGCGCCCCTCAGCCCCGCCGGCAAAGGCATGTTCCTGTTCAAAGGCGGTTAATCCTCGAGGAGTCCCCTTGCCTACACCCCGAGCCCTTCAACGTCGCATCAAGAGCGTACGAAACATTTCGCAAGTGACGCGCGCGATGGAAATGGTCGCCGCATCCAAGATGCGCCGCGCGCAGCAAGCCACGCTCGCCAGCCGCGCCTACGCCGATAAATCGCGCCAGGTGCTCGCGCATCTCGCCTCCCAGCCTGGACAGGCGTGGCTGTTGCACCCCCTCTTGGAAGAGCGCGCCGAAAAGAAAAGCCTCCTGCTCATCCTGATGACTTCGGATCGCGGGCTGTGCGGCGCGTTCAACGTGAACATCATCCGCGCCGCGTTCGACTTTATGCGAAATCACGACAATCAACCGATTCGCCTCCTGACCATCGGCAAACGCGGGCGCGACGCGATGGCACGCGCCGGCAAGAATATCATCGCCGAGTTCACGGGGATGAGCGAACGGCCGACCGCGCTGAGCATTACCCCCGTTACCAAGATCGCGCTCGAAGAATTCACAACCCACGTTGTGGACGAGGTGTACCTTGCCTACACCGATTTCGTCAACGTGCTGCGCCAGCGCCCGACCGTCACGCGCTTACTCCCCCTGCGCCCGCTGGAAGAAATTCCAACAGAGAAAACGAGCGCGCTGTACCTGTACGAACCGAATCCCAAAGAGATTCTCGACGCGGTGCTGCCGCGCTTGACCGAACTACAAATCTACCAGGCGCTGCTCGAATCCGTCGCCAGCGAACATTCGGCGCGAATGGTCGCGATGCGCAACGCCACCGACGCCGCACACGAACTCATCGGCGAACTCACGCTGGAGATGAACAAGGCGCGGCAGTGGAACATCACCAAAGAAATGCTCGATATCGCCGGCGGCGCGGAAGCGCTACGCAAATCACTTCAAACGTAACGGCTGCCCTTCCGCAGGTTCGAACCGGCCAGAGCATTGTCTCAGCCAAACTTTCGCACCTAGACCCAGCAATGGTGCGGCATCTTGGTTCAGCCTGCGGGAGGATGACAGCGTATACCTTCAAGCATCACAACCGCAACCTATCCCGGAGGATGGCATGGCAAAAGGTTCGATCGGACGTATCGTCCAAGTTATGGGTCCCGTCGTAGACGTCGAATTCGAAAGCGAGCAAGCCCTACCCGAAATCTATCACGCGCTCCACGTCGCGCGCGACCACACAACTCCCCTCGTGCTCGAAGTCCAACAACATCTCGGCGCCGATACCGTTCGCAGCGTCGCGATGGACAGCACCGACGGCTTGCGGCGCGGGATGCGCGCGCTGGACACCGGCGCGCCGATTCAGGTGCCGGTGGGACCGGTCACGCTGGGACGCATCTTCAACGTCGTCGGCGAACCGATTGACCAAAAGGGCGCCGTGTCGGCAGAGACATACTATCCCATCCATCGCCCCGCCCCTCCCTTCGAAGAGCAAGTCACCACACCCGAGTTTTTCGAAACCGGAATGAAAGTCATTGATCTGGTCGCGCCCTTCACCAAAGGCGGCAAGGTCGGCGTCTTTGGCGGTGCGGGCGTCGGCAAGACGGTCATCATCCAAGAACTCATCCGCTCCGTCGCCACCGAGCACGGCGGCTTTTCGGTGTTCTGCGGCGTCGGCGAACGCTCGCGCGAAGGCAACGACCTCTACCTCGAAATGAACGAATCGGGTGTCATTGACAAGACGGTAATGGTCTTTGGGCAGATGAACGAACCGCCGGGCGTGCGTCTGCGCGTCGGTCTCACCGGCTTGACGATGGCAGAGTACTTCCGCGACGAGGGCCGCGACGTGTTGCTGTTCATTGACAACATCTTTCGCTTTGTGATGAGCGGCTCGGAAGTCTCCGCACTGCTCGGACGCTTGCCGAGCGCGGTCGGCTACCAGCCGACCCTCGCGCAAGAGATGGGTGAATTGCAAGAGCGCATCACCTCCACCAAGCGCGGTTCGATCACCTCGATGCAGGCGATCTACGTGCCCGCCGATGATTACACCGACCCCGCGCCGGTGGCAACCTTCGCGCATCTGGACGCGACCATCTCGCTCGAACGCTCGATCGCGGAGCAAGGCTTGTACCCGGCAGTTGACCCGCTCACCTCGACCTCGCGCATCCTCGACCCGCGCATCGTGGGCAAGGATCACTACGAAGTGGCGCGCAGCGTGCAACGCGTTTTGCAGCGTTACAAAGACCTGCAAGACATCATTGCCATTCTCGGCACCGAAGAATTGAGCGCGGAGGACAAACTGATCGTCGCGCGCGCGCGCAAGATCCAGCGCTTTCTCTCACAGCCGATGCGCGTCGCCGAAGCGTTCACCGGGCGTCCCGGCAAGTACGTACCCATTGCGGAAACGGTACGCGGGTTCAAGATGATTCTCGACGGCGATCTGGACGACATCCCCGAAGGATACTTTTTTATGCGCGGGACGATTGACGAGGTGCAGGAAGCGTTCCGTGAGGGGAAACTCTAAGCCCTATGCCAAAAATCAAACTCGATATCGTCACGACCGAGCGGCTCGTGCTGAGCGAACAAGTGGACTATGTCAGTGCGCCGGGAATTGACGGCGTGCTCGGCATCCTGCCGCGCCACGCCCCACTCCTCACCGCGCTGCGCGAAGGCGAACTGCACTATACCAAAGATGGCGTGACCTTCGATTTTGCCATCGGCGGCGGTTTCATGGAAGTGCGCCCAGACCGCGTGACCGTCCTCGCCGACAGCGCGGAACGCGCCGACGAGATTGACGAAGCGCGGGCAGAAGCCGCGCGCGAACGCGCGCGCCAAACGCTCAAGGAAATCCCCCGCACCGACGTGGAGTTCGCGCGCCTCGAACACGCCTTGCGCCGCGCGGAAGTGCGTCTCAAACTCGCGCGCCGCCGACGCGGCGCGCCGCAGCCGGCTCATCCCAGCGAAGAATAGTACAGGAAACCTTATGTTCGTTCGCCAAATCGGAATTGATCTGGGAACGGTCAACGTTCTGGTGTACGTGCGCGGGCGAGGGATTGTATTGCAGGAACCCTCGCTCGTCGCGCTGGCGCTGGCGGATCAACGCGTCGTCGCGCTCGGCGAAGAAGCCAGGGCGATGCTGGGACGCACACCGGAAAACATCGAGGTGATGCGCCCAATGCGCGAGGGGGTCATCGCCGATTATATGGTCACCGAGGCGATGCTTCGCTATTTCATCACCAAAGTCTGCGGACAGATACAAATGCTGTTCGCCTTCAAGCCGGACATCGCCATCAGCGTCCCCGTCGGCGTGACGAGCGTCGAAGAACGCGCGGTACACGATGCCGCCATCGCCGCGGGCGGACGTTCCGCCCACCTCGTCCCCGAACCCTTCGCTGCCGCGCTCGGCGCGGGCTTGCCGATTCACACGCCGACCGGCAATATGGTCGTGGACATCGGCGGCGGCGCAAGCGAAGCCGCCGTCATCTCGATGAATGGAATGGTCGTCTCGTCTTCGGTGCGCGTCGCCGGGCTGAAAATTGACGAGGCGATTGCGTCCTACATCCGCAAAAAGTACAACCTGATGATCGGCGAACAGACGGCGGAGGACATCAAAATCCAAATCGGCAGCGCGTTGCCGCTGGAAGAGGAACTGGCGCTCGAAGTGCGCGGTCGCGACCAAGTCGCCGGACTGCCGCGCACGATTCGCATCACCTCGAACGAAATCACCCACGCCATTGCCGAACCGCTCCAAGCCATCTCCGGCGTCGTCCGGGCGGTGCTAGAGAAAACGCCTCCCGAACTCGCGTCGGACATCATTGATCGCGGTATGGTGATGGTGGGAGGAGGCGCGCTGCTGCGAAACGTAGATCGCTTTCTCACCAAAGAGACCGGCGTCCCCTGCTACGTCGCCGAGAATCCGATGGCGTGCGTCGCCATCGGCGCGGGAAGGGCATTAGAGCAACTAGAGATGCTCAAAAAGAGTATGCCACAACTCTAAGTGGCAAGGTAACGCTACATTCAATCGTGGAGACGTCAAAACTGGTGCACTTGATGCCCC
>DYLA01000157.1 GCA_020722265.1 Anaerolinea sp. | reverse complement strand
TCGAAGAACTCGTTCGCCAGAGTGGTGTGCGCGAGGGGCTGGTGCTGGTCAACGCCATGCACATCACCGCGAGCGTTTTCATCAACGACGACGAGCCCGGCTTGCACCGCGATTTCGACCGATGGCTGGAAAAACTCGCGCCGCACGCACCGACCTCACAGTACGCGCACAACGACGGCGAGGACAATGCCGACGCGCACCTCAAGCGCACGATTATGGGGCGCGAGGTGGTCATCGCGATCACCAATGGCAAACTCGATTTTGGACCCTGGGAGCAAATCTTTTACGGCGAGTTCGATGGGCAGCGACGCAAACGCGTGCTGGTCAAGATCATCGGAGAATAACACAGGAGCGGAAAAATGACTAGCGACATCGTACTACTCGAAGGGGTGCGCACCGGCTTTGGCGCGTTCGGCGGATCGCTCAAGGATTTCAGCGCGACCGATCTCGGCGTGATCGCCGCCAAGGGTGCGCTCGCTCGCGCCAAGGTTGATCCGGCGTGGATTGACGAGACGATTTTCGGCAACGTCGTCCAGACGAGCGCGGACGCCATCTATCTGGCGCGTCACATTCGCCGGGAGGGTTCGGTCACGGCCGGCAACGCGTCCGGCATCGTGGACGGCGCCGCAGCCGTCGTCGCTTCGATGTGCATCGGCGGCGGGCAAGGTATCGCCGCGGTTGTGGAAGCGTTGTAGTATGCGCATCACCTATCGTGATAAACAGTACGAAACGAAACCGAACATCACCGCACGCGACGCCATCAAAAAAATCGGACTCAACCCCGAAGCGGTGCTCGTCGTCGTCAACGGCAAACTCGTGACGGACGATGTGGTGTTGCGCGAAGGGGACGAGGTCAAGTTGGTCGCAGTGGTGTCGGGAGGATAGTTCGCTGGCGGATTTCAAATTTCAGATTGCCGATCGAAGAATCCGAAATCCGAACATAGACTTATGCGCTGTCGAAAATGCGGTGAGCGCGCCGTCATCAACATGCGCCATCACAAACTCGCGCTGTGCGGCGAACATTACGTCGAATGGTTCGCGGCGCAGACGGAACGCGCGATCGAAAAATACGCAATGTTTTCGCGCGAGGAGCGCGTGCTGGTTGCGGTGAGCGGCGGCAAGGACTCGCTCGCCTTGTGGGACGTGCTGTTGCGCTTGGGCTACCAAGCCGATGGGTTGTACATCGCGCTCGGCATCAACGCGCCGATTCCGTACTCGGACGTGTCGTTGGAAAAGGCGCAAAAGTTCGTAGCGAATGGCAACTGGCGAGTGACGAAAGAGGACGCGCTCCCCGCTCCCCGCCCCACGCTTCACGTCGTTGATATTGCCGCGACGTACGGCAAAACGATTCCCGAAATCGCGCGCGCGAAAATGCGCGGGCAAGGACGACCGTGCGCAGCGTGTGGCTTGACCAAGCGCTACGTGATGAATCGGCTCGCGCTGGAACAAGGGTACGCCGTGCTGGCGACGGGACACAACCTCGATGATGAAATCGCGGTGCTGTTCCAGAACACCTTGCACTGGCAGATGGGCTATCTGGCGCGTCAAGCGCCCGTGTTGCCCGCGTCGCGCGAGGGTCTCGTCAAGAAAGTGAAACCGCTCTGCCGATTTTACGAACGCGAGACGGCGACGTACGCGCTGGTGCGCGGCATTGATTACATCTACGACGAATGTCCCCACGCGACGGGCAACCTCACCAACTTTTACAAGACCCTGCTCAACCAACTCGAAACCGAATCGCCGGGCGCGAAACTCTCGTTCTACTTGGAATTTTTACGCGCACGCGACGAAGGCGCGTTCGAAGCGTTCAATCGGACGGAAGAACTGCACGCGTGCGAGGTGTGCGGTCAGCCCACGAGCGCGCCCGGGCGCTGCGCGTTTTGTCGGATGTGGGACGTTAGTCGCTAGTCGAATAGTCGCGCGGTCAAGGTGGTCGCAATTCGCAATTCGCAATTCGCAAATCAGAATCCGCAAGCGGGACTCGTCAACGCCGCCGCCATCATCGCGGCGGGAAACATCGCGAGCCGCGTGCTGGGTCTCGCGCGCGAGATGGTGATTGCGTATCTCTTCGGCGCGACGGGACTCGTCAGCGTCTTTCGCGTGGCGGCGACGATCATCCAAACGCTGTACGATTTTCTCGTCGGCGGAATGGTGAGCGCGGCACTCGTTCCCGTCTTCTCCGATTACGCGACGCGGCGCGAGGAACTGTGGCGCGTGGCGAGCCTCGTCTTCAACACGCTCGCAATTTTTCTCGCACTCGCCGTCCTCGTCCTCGAAATCTTTGCGCCGCAACTCGTGTGGCTGCTCGGCAGCGGCTACGACGTGGAACTGCAACGCGCCGCCGTCGAAATGCTGCGCGGGGTGCTGCCCGCTGTATTTTTTCTGGGAATGTCGGGCGTCGTCACAGGCTTGCTCTACTCGCTCAAGCGCTTCACGTTCCCGGCGTTCACGACCGCCGCGTACAACGCCGGCATCGTCCTCGTCGCGCTCGCACTCGCGCCGATTTTCGGCATCACGAGTTTGATCGTCGGCATCCTCGTCGGCTCGGCGGCGCAAGTCCTTTTGCAACTGCCTGCGCTGCGTGACCTGCGTTATCATTTCGCGATTGATTTTTCGCATCCCGCGCTGGGTCGCATCCTGAAGCTGTACGCGCCGGTCGTCGCAGGGTTGAGCATCAGCGTCGTCAGCGTCGTGATGGATCGCAACCTGGCGTCACACACCGGCGCACAATCGCTCGCGTGGATGCAGAACGCGACGGTGCTCGTGCAACTGCCGCTCGGCTTGGTCGCAACGGCGATTTCGTTTGCGATTCTCCCCGAACTCAGTAGTCAGTATTCGGTCTCCAGTATTCAGACAACCGAACACGGAACACTGAATACCGAACACTTTCAGTCAACACTCGCCTTCGGCATCAAACTTGTGCTCTTGCTGATTCTCCCTGCGACGATTGGCTTGTTCGTCCTCGCGCATCCAATTGTCGCGTTGGTGTTCGAGCGCGGCGCGTTCACACCGAACGATACGAGCGCGACGGCGCGTGCGTTGCAATTTTACCTGCTCGGCTTGCCGTTCGCCGCGATGGATCAACCCCTCGTGTTCGCGTTCTATGCGCGCAAGAACACGCTCTTGCCGAATCTGGTGCAGTTCGTCGCGGTCGCGATTTACCTCGTGGTCGCGCTCGCGCTGATGCGCCCCTTGGGCTTCATCGGCTTGGTGATCGCGAATTCGGCGATGTTGACGGCGCACGCGCTCGTGATGCTTGCACTGACGCGCGCGCACCTCGGCGGCTTGGGGGGACAGGGTGTTCTCACGTTAACGCTCAAGGCGCTCGTCGCGTCCAGCGTGATGGGTGTGGTCGTATTTTTCGTCGCGCAGGTTTTCGATGTGCGCGTGTGGCAAGTGGGCGGGGCGATTCTCGCCGGCGGCGCGGTGTACCTCGCGCTGCTGTGGCTGTTGCGCGTGCACGAGGCAGCGCGCCTGTGGGACATCGTGCTTGCGCGCCTGCGCCGATGAGGGTATAATCGTAACATCAGCAGCCCCAACCCAATGGATGCCAAGCGCGGACTCAAGACTTGCTGTTCACCGAATACAAAAATCTTTAATTTGTCACAAAGCCGTTATGCGGAAGAGTGCGCCGTCGCGTGAAACCGAAATCGCGTTGGTGATTCGTTCGCCGCGCGCGGAGCAAATCGCGGACGCGATCGCACAGTTGAAAATGCTGGGGCGCTATCGGCTCGCGCCCCTCCAACCGCACCTTCTACGCGATGTGTATTTCGATACGCGCGCGGGTGCGTTGCAGGCGCGGGGATTGGCCTTGCGAATTCGCGTGGTCAATGCCCAAAAATTCATCACGCTGAAAGGTTCGTTGGGACGCCCCGAGCAAGGCGTGGCGAATCGGCTGGAGATCGAGCGGCGCTGGTCGCGCGCGGCGTTCGCGCGGCTCGCGCGCGAGTTGGGTGCGCGCGGCGTCGCGCTGGCGCGTGCGGACGCGGCGTATCGGTGCGATGATCCTGTGGGAACGCTCACGCGCGCAGGGTTGCGCGTCGTTCAAGCGCGCGTCACGTGGCGACGCGCGCGGAACGTCATCGGCGCGGCAGGGCGCGTGCACGCCGAACTCGCGGTTGACACGACGACGTTCTTTTTCGGCAAGCAGGTCGTTCACCTGCACGAAATCGAAATCGAAGCGAAAAGCGCGCGGGCGCGCATCGGCAAGATGGCGCAGCAATTGGAGACATCGTTCGCGCCCACCTTGCAACGTTGGCACGGCAAACTCGCCACCGGCCGAGCCATCGAGGTGCTGCTGAAACGAGGCACGCTGCAAAAACTGCTCGATGACAGGAACAATCTCACGCCCAAGGCGTATGATCGAATTGAAGAGGATTTGAAGAAAGCCCGTATGATCGTTGTCAGCGATACAACGCTCATCGTCAACCTTGTAGCGATGGGAGAATAATCTCATGCTTACCTCTCTGCCCCAAACTGTACCGGCTTTACTCAAATGGTCGTGGCAAGAGATCGAACCGCATTTCAACGATCTAGCCGCGCGCACGCTTGACGCGCAGAACGTCAATGATTGGCTCGCGGATTGGAGCGCGCTCGACGAGCGCATCAGCGAAATGTACGCGCGTCTCAGTCTCGCCAAGACGCAGGACACGGCAGACCAGAACGCCGAGCAAGCGTTCAACGCGTTCCTCGACCATATTTTTCCCCAAGCCGAAGCCGCGCGCCAAAAACTACGCGAGAAATTGCTCGCGAGTGGGTTGGAGCCGCGCGGGTTCGAACTGCCGCTGAAGAAAATGCGCGCGAGCGCGGCATTGTTCCGCCAAGAAAATCTGCCGCTCCTCACCCAAGAACAAAAACTCGGCTCGCGCTACGAAAAGATCATCGGCGCGCAAACTATCGAGTGGGACGGCAAAGAGGTAACGATTGCGCAACTGCGCCCCGTCTACCAAAATCCCGATCGCGCGACGCGCGCGCGCGCGTGGCGCGCCGCGCTCGCGCGCCAGTTGGCGGATCGCCAGGCGCTCAATGATCTGTGGCGCGAGTTTCTGACGTTGCGCCGCACCATCGCCGCGAATGCAGACCAGCCCGATTATCGCGCGTACAAGTGGCATCAGTTGCATCGTTTCGACTACACACCGGACGATTGCCGCACGTTTCATCGCGCGATTGAAGAGGCGGTTGTGCCTGTCGCGCGGCGCATTTACGAACGACGCCAAAAGCGACTTGGAATCGAAACGCTGCGCCCTTGGGATTTGGATGTGGACCCCCTCGGACGCGCGCCCCTCAAGCCATTCCGCACAGGTGCCGAATTGAAAACCATTGCCGCGTCCATTTTCAATCGCGTCGACGCGACGCTGGGCGAATATTTTGCGACGATGGTGCGCGAGAACTTGCTCGATGTGGAAAATCGCAAGAACAAGGCGCCCGGCGCGTACTGCACTAACTTTCCCATGTCCCAGCGTCCGTTCATTTTTGAAAATGCGGTCGGCCTGCACAACGATCTGCAGACGATTTTGCACGAGAGCGGGCACGCGTTCCACAACTTTGAGCGTTACGCGCTGCCGTACGCGCCGCAGCGCCAAGTGGGAATGGAATTCGCGGAGGTCGCTTCGATGGCGATGGAATTGCTCGCGTCGCCGTACCTCCCCCAGGCTCGCGGCGGCGTGTATTCCGACGCGGACGCGGCGCGCGCGCGGATCGAACATTTGGAAAGCGAGATTCTGTTCTGGCCCTATATGGCTGTCGTGGACGCGTTTCAACACTGGGTCTATGAAAATCCTGACGCGGCAATGGATGCCTCGAATTGCGATGCGGAATGGGCGCGGCAGTGGAATCGGTTTATGATCGGCGTGGATTGGCGCGGGCTAGAGCAAGAGATGATGACCGGCTGGCATCGCAAACTGCACATCTTCGCAGTGCCCTTCTACTATGTCGAGTACGGCCTGGCGCAGTTGGGTGCGGTGCAAGTGTGGGGCAACGCGCTGCGCGATCAAGCGCGCGCGGTCGCGGACTATCGTCGCGCCCTTGCGCTGGGCGGCACCGTATCGCTCCCGCAACTCTACGCGACGGCGGGCGCGAAATTCGCGTTCGATGCGGCGACGCTGCGCGACGCGGTGAGTTTGATGGAGCGCGTGCGGAGCGAGTTGGAGGCGAAGGAATGACGGTTCAAACCGTAACCCTCGAAATGCCCAGTGGGCTTTCGAGTGATTACGTTCCCCGCGCTCTGCGCGAGCGCGCCGCCACCCAAAGCATCGCTGAACAATGGCGGGTGGGCATCCGCCCAAAGATTGACGGGGGCTATGCCTGATCATCGTTCCGTAGACGATCTCTCACTCGAAGAACTCGAAGCGCTCGTCGAGCACAAGCGCCGCATCGCGCGCGCCCAGCAGTTCGCGGCGAGCGCGGACGGACGCCGCTTTCGCCCGGTGACGGTACTGCCCGCCGAGCAGCCCGCGCCCGCCGCGCGACCGAAAAAGCGCGCGGCGTTCCGCGACCGTGTGCTGTTCGTGATCGAAGCGCTGGCGGTGGCGGGATTGCTGTTCATCATCGTCGGCTCGCTGGCGAACTTGCAAACGCTGAACGAGCAAGTGGCACAGGCGCGCACGACAACGCCGAACGCGACGATTGCCGCGAGTGAACAGGAATTGCCCGGCTCATCGTTTCCGCCGCCGAATCCACTAGCGGAACTGCCCGGCAGCTCGTTCGCGCCCCAAGCCGCGCCGCCCGCGCTGGGCGTGCAACTGCGCGCGATCGCCGCGTTGCCGGTGCCGACGCCGGGACCGCGTTCGCCGACGCGCCTCGTCATCCCGGCGATCAACCTGGATTGGCCCATCGTGCCGGGCGATAGCTGGGAGGAATTGAAGCAGGGCATCGGACATCGCGTTGGTTCGGTCAATCCGGGCGAGCGCGGCAATATGATTTTATCGGGACACAATGACGTGTACGGCGAGCCGTTCCGCGATTTGGAAAAACTCTCGGTCGGCGCGGAGGTGTTCGTCTATGCCGGCACGACTTCGTTTCGCTACGTTGTCAAAGCCAAGCGTGTGGTCATCCCGACCGATCTCACGCCCCTCGCGCCATCCAAATCGCCGATTGTCACGCTGATCACCTGCACGCCGTATCGCGTAGACACGCATCGGTTGATTGTGATTGGGGAACTGGCACCGTAAAAAAGACCGGTGACAGCCACCGGTTGGACATCGGTCAGGTTTTGCAATTTCTCGCGTTTGATTTATAATCAGCGCCGTCGTGGAATAATTTCCGAGGAGATGAGCAATGCCCAAGAAAACTCGCAAGATGAAACAGCGCGCCGCGCTGC
>DYLA01000006.1 GCA_020722265.1 Anaerolinea sp. | reverse complement strand
CACGAGACCTTGGAGGTCCACAATCTTCTCCGGTGAGAGTGCGATAGTTCGTTAGGCTTCTTCGGCTGCTTTTTCTGATTTGGACTTGCGCGCGGCGCGCATCTTGACGTACTTGTCGCTGATGCCGGCTTTACGGAGCAACACACCGACCGCGCTCGTCGGCTGCGCGCCAACACCGAGCCAGTACTTGGTGCGCTCTTCGTTCAACACGACGGTCGGCGGTTCCGCGCGCGGGTCGTAGTAACCAAGCCGTTCGACCGACTTGCCATCCCGCTTGCTATGCTCCTCCATCACAACGACGCGGTAGGCTGGTTGTTTTTTCGCGCCCACGCGAGTAAGACGAATTTTGACTGCCATTATACTCCTTTTCCGTAGTGAGCCATCTGCCCACTGATTACCGCATACTGATTACTGATTACTGACTACTGATTACTGACTACTGATTACTGACTACTGATTACTGACTACCGCTCACTATCAGAACCCGGGAATTACTGGGAACAAACCGCGTCCCCTGCCACTTTTCAATTGCTGCATCATGCGCTGCATCTGTTTGAATTGACTCACCAATTGATTGACTTCTTGCACCGACGTTCCACTCCCCAGCGCGATGCGCCTGCGCCGCGAACCGTTCAGTATTTCCGGATGCTGACGCTCTTCGCGCGTCATCGAATTGATAATCGCCTCGACGCGCTTCATCTGCTGGTCGGTCACATCGGCAGGGAGTTCTTTCGCGATCTGGCTAAACCCCGGCACCATTCCCAGCAACTGCGAGACCGGTCCCATCTTCTTGATCTGCTGCAATTGTTCGAGAAAGTCCTCGAAGGTGAACTGCGCCCTGAGCAGTTTCTCCGCCGCCTGTTGCGCCTTTTCTTGGTCGAGGGTCTCCTGGGCTTTTTCGATGAGCGTGAGGACATCGCCCATCCCTAGGATGCGTGAAGCGAGGCGGTCCGGGAAGAACGCTTCGAGCGCGTCGGGCTTTTCGCCGACGCCAAGGTACTTGATCGGCACGCCGGTCACCGAGCGCACCGAAAGCGCCGCACCGCCGCGCGCATCGCCATCCACTTTGGTGAGAATCAGCCCGGTCAAGCCGACCCGCTTGTTGAATTCATCAGCGACGCGCACCGCTTCCTGCCCGGTCATCGCATCCACTACCAGGAGGACTTCTTGCGGCTTGGCTTTCTGCTTGACCTCTTCCAGTTCGCGCATCAACTCATCGTCAATGTGCAAACGTCCCGCCGTATCGAGCAGGACGACGCTGTACGCGCCGTCGCGGGCGCGCTCGACCGCGTTCGCGCAGATGGTTGGCGGTGGAACAGAAATCGGTTCTGAATGTACCGGAATATCGAGTTGCTTGCCGAGTGTTTGAATTTGCTGAATCGCCGCTGGGCGGCGCGTGTCTGCCGCGACCAGCAACGGCTTTTGCTGATGCTTGCGCAGTTGCAGCGCGAGTTTCGCCGCCGTCGTCGTCTTGCCGCACCCTTGCAGACCAACGAGCATCACCACGTGCGGCGGCTCGCCCGACAAGTCAATTTTTGCCGGCTCGCCCAGCGTCTTGATGAGTTCTTCGTTGACGATCTTGACGACCATTTGCGCCGGCGAGAGCGAGCGCATCACTTCTTCGCCGATGGCGCGTTCGCGCACGCGGGCGAGGAACTCTCTGACAACTTTGAAATTAACATCCGCCTCGAGTAACGCAAGGCGGACCTCACGCAGCGCGGCGTCCACATCGGCTTCGGACAGTTTGCCCTTGCCGGAGAGTTTCTTGAAGACCGCGCCCAGTTTCTCGCTTAGACTATCGAACACAGTGCGCTATTTTAGTCGAGATTGGCGATTTGGTCAAACGCAACCTTCGCCCCTCACCGCACCAGCGCGGCATCCATCGCTTGCGCCAGCGTCCGCGCGCCGACCAACTCGATTCCCGCCGGCTTGTCCTTCATCCGCACCAGCGATTGCGGCACGAGCGCGCGCGTGAACCCCAGCCGCGCGGCTTCGGTCAGACGACGCTGCGCCTGACTCACCGTCCGCAATTCGCCGCTCAAGCCGACTTCACCGACCACCACGAGATCGGACGCGACCGGCTGGTTGCGAAACGACGACGCGATCGCGAGCGCGACCGTCAAATCGGCGGCGGGCTCGGTAATCTTCAAACCACCGACGACATTGACGAACACATCCTGCGCCGACAACTTGAGCCCAACGCGCTGCGTCAGCACCGCTGTCAGCAGCAGCAAGCGCCCCATATCGAACCCGTTCGCCGTGCGGCGCGGCAGCGCGAACGCGCTCGCGCTCGTCAACGCCTGAATCTCGACGAGGAGTGGGCGCGTCCCTTCCATCGTCACCGCGATCGCGTTCCCCGCACTGTCCGGCGCGCGCTCGGCGAGAAACGCGCGCGAGGGATTGTCAATCTCGACCATCCCCTCCTGCGTCATCTCGAACACGCCGACCTCGCTCGTCGCGCCAAAGCGATTCT
This sequence comes from Anaerolinea sp., assembly GCA_020722265.1. GTDB lineage: Bacteria > Chloroflexota > Anaerolineae > UBA4142 > UBA4142 > DYLA01. Next base: position 35,973 of record DYLA01000006.1, on the reverse strand, counting down.
TCACCGACCGCAGCAAGCGGTACGCGTGAAAGCGTTCGCCTTCGAGATACAGCACCGTGTCAACGATATGCTCCAGCACGCGCGGACCCGCAATCGCGCCGGCTTTGGTGACGTGTCCGACGAGAAAGATCGCGACGTTCGTCGCCTTGGCGATGTGCATCAACCGCGCCGCCGACTCGCGCACCTGCGAGATGCTTCCCGCCGCGCTCGTCAGTTCTTCGAGATAAACCGTCTGAATCGAATCAATCACGACGAGGCGCGGCGTGAGCCGTTCGACGTGCGCGACGATCTCGTCGAGGTTCGTCTCGGTGAGGAGGTAGAGCGCGTCCGGTTTCAAGCCGAGGCGTTCCGCGCGCATCTTGGTTTGCTGCACCGACTCTTCGCCGGAGACGTACAGCACCGTGCCCTCCGACTGTGCGAGCAGCGCCGCCATTTGCAGGAGCAGCGTACTTTTGCCGATGCCCGGCTCGCCGCCGATGAGGACGAGCGAACCCGGCACGATGCCGCCGCCGAGGACGCGCGCGAGTTCCGGCATCGGTACGGCGATGCGCGTGAACCCTTCGGTGACGACGTCGGAAATTTTCTGCGGCACACTGCGCGGCGCGAGCGCGGCGAGCGCGGATTTCTTTTCGTCCGCGCGCGTCACCACCGTCTCGACCATCGAGTCCCATTCGCCGCACTCCGGGCATCGGCCGTACGCTTTGGTCGAGATGAAACCGCATTGCTGGCACGTCCATTGGCTGTGAGTCTTGGATTTGGGGGGCATAGCAACCTCGCGCGTATCTCGCCGACAAACACTTGTTCTACCCTTACATTCTACAACGCAACGGGGCGCGCGTCAAACACGAAATCGCAAATCATAACCGCAATGCCCGCAAGGGCGCGCGCGCGTCCAGCCGCGTCAAGCCGACCTCCTCCGCCCAGTGCACCGCGCGCGCATATTCCTCGCGCGTGATCCGCCGATCGAGTTCGGGATACTCCCGCGCCTTGTAGCACGGGCGATACTGATCCATCAGATTGAGATACGTATTCGGTGAAATCTCGCGCGCGAGCCACTGGAGCGTCTCGCGCGTCCCGGCGAGATCGTTGGGCAAAACGAGATGCCGCACGAGCAGACCCCGCTGCGCTATCCCGCGCGCGTCCATCACCAGATCGCCTACCTGACGATGCATTTCTTTCACCGCCGCGCGATTGACCGCCGGATAGTCGCGGATTTTCGAGTACTGGCGCGCCAGCCCCGCATCGGCGTACTTGACATCCGGCATATAGATATCCACCACCCCGTCGAGCAGCGCCAGCGCCTCCGGCGAATCGTAGCCGCCGGTGTTGTACACGATGGGGATGCGCAGACCGGCTTGCGCCGCGATGAACGTCGCCGCGAGAAGCGGAGCGACGACGTGACTCGGACTGACGAAATTGATGTTGTGACAGCCGTACGCTTGTAAACGCAACATCATCGCAGCGAGTTCTTCCGGCTCGACTTCGCTCCCCTCGCCGAGTTGACTGATTTCATAGTTCTGGCAGTACACGCAGCGCAGGTTGCACCACGCAAAGAAAATCGTGCCCGAGCCGCCGCTTCCGACGAGCGGCGCCTCTTCGCCGAAATGCGGACTGAAACTCGCAACGCGCGCGCGTTCGCCGGTACGGCACACACTTCCTTTCGTCGTCTCGCGGCGATTGACGCCGCAGTGATGCGCGCACAAATCGCACCGTTCCAGATGTTGGTACGCCGCGCGCACGCGTTCCGCAAATTCTCCCGCGCGCAGCCATTTCAAATAAGCGGGTTCGAACACGCGCCTCCCTTTTCTCCGTCCGCCACCTACCGATTTTACCCGCGTTCCCACCCCGCGCCAAATTTGGTTTGCCCGTGCAATCGTGATACAATAGACTCGATGGCGGCGCAAGAGGAGATTCGGGCAAACTGGGGCTTGGTCGGGCACGCGTGGGTCGTGGACGCGCTCGCGCGCAGCCTCGTCGCCGATCGCGTCGCGCACGCGTACCTCTTTACCGGTCCGCACGCCATCGGCAAGACGACACTGGCGCGCGCGCTCGCGCAGGCGTTGCTGTGCCTCGCCGAAAATCGTCCCTGCGGTGAATGTCAGGCGTGTCGAAAAATCGCGCGCGACCGCCATCCCGACGTTCAGGTCATCGAAGGCGTACCCATCGGTTTCAAGCCTGACGAGAATTCGCTCCCTCCACCGCGCGCGAACGATTGGGAACGCCGCATCCTAAAGATAGACCAAATTCGCGCGATCCAGCACAACGTTTCGCTCGCGCCTTTCGAGGGACGCTGGCAAGTGATCATCCTGCGGCGCTTCGAGGAGGCAAACGAGGAAGCCGCCAACGCCTTCCTCAAGACACTCGAAGAGCCGCCGCGCCACACGCGCCTAATTCTCACCGCGCGCGATGCTAGCCTGTTGCTGCCGACGATTTCGTCACGCTGCCAAATTTTCGCGCTCCGCCCGCTGACGCCCGCACAGGTGGAAACCGCGTTGATCGAGCGATGGGGCGTGGAGCCGGCGCAGGCACGTCTGCTCGCGCACGTCTCCGGTGGACGTCTCGGCTGGGCGGTCCGGGCGCACGCGAACCCCGCCCTGATGGAGTCGCGCCGCCGCCACCTCGCCACGCTGAACGACGCACTAAACGAGGGGCGCGCCGAGCGCTTGTCCCGCGCCGTCGAACTCGCCAAGACGCCGGACGAGTTGCTGGAGATGCTCGACCTGTGGCTGGGCTGGTGGCGCGACGTGCTGCTCATCCAAACGCCGACCGGCGATGGGGCACGCGTCACGAATGTGGATCACACAGACGCGCTGCGCGCGCATGCCGCGCAGTTCAGCGTCGCGCAGGTGCATCGCGCGCTGAAAGCGATTCGCGAGACCTCGCGTTATCTCACCCAGAACATCAACGCGCGCCTCGCGCTCCAGGTGTTGCTGCTCAATCTGCCGGGGCTTGGTTCGTAGGGACGTTGCCCCTCGCGCCGCCCTCCAGGGCAGGCGTTGAACATCCTAGCCTCGACTATGTTAGATTTCCCTAGCGATGGCTGGCAGTCTGTTGCCGGCAGTCGTATAGGCGGAGTGGACTATGACTGCCCGTTGGGTAGTTGGACTGCGAATCCGGCGGTTGCCGCAAACGATTTACGGCGATGCGACCGGTTACGAAAACCTACGCGTCAACGAATACGTCATCGTAGATACCGAAAAATGTCATCAAGCCGCGCGCGTCATCCTCGCGCCAGAACCGATGGCGAATCCGCCCACTGATGCACTGTGTCCGATTCTGCGCCGCGCCACGCCGTTCGACCTATCGCAGTGGCAGCAATTGCGCTTGCAGGAAGCGGACGCCCTGGCGCTGTGCCGCGCCCAAGTCGAAAAGCACGGGCTGCCGATGCGTCTCCTGACGGCCGAGTACAACTTCGATGGCAGTCACCTGACGTTCTACTTTGTCGCCGAAGGGCGGGTGGATTTTCGCGCGCTGGTCAAAGACCTCGCCGTGCTCTTCCCCGCGCGCGTCGAGTTGTGGCAAATCGGTCCGCGCGACCGCGCGCGCCTCATCGGCGGGCTCTCGCCGTGCGGCGGAGAACTCTGCTGCGGCAAATTCCTCGCCGATTTTCCCAAAGCCACGATCAAAATGGCAAAAGACCAAGATATGCCCCTCGGTCCGAACGCTGCCACCGGCATCTGCGGGCGCCCTCTCTGTTGTCTCGCCTTCGAACAGCCGCTGTATCAGCAAGCGCGCGGGCGCATCCCACGCGTCGGCGAAACGGTGCTAACCGAACACGGAGAAGGGCGCATCATCGCGCGCAATGTGCTGAAAGAGAACCTCGTCGTACAGTTCGAGGACGGTACGAATATGACGGTGCTCGCGGCGCAAGTCAAACGCGTCAAGCCCCCCGCTCCCGAGAGCGACAACGACGAAGCGGACTACCCAAGTTCGAACGCAACCTGACGAGAATTACGCCTCTCGATTCAAGCGCATTGTCGCAATAGCCTGCGGAAGGATCGGCAAGAATATGCCGCAAAAGAAAACCTGCCGGGGTTCGGAAAACCCCGGCAGGTTTTTAGGTCGCAGCGGCTTTCTCCCGCAATTGTTCCACCACATCGAACGACACATCCACCTCGCCGAGCATCGCACTGTGAACGGCTTGGTTGGGACCATGAAAATCGGTGCCGCCGGTCTGAATCAGCCCGTACTGCCGCGCCCACCGTGCCAGATCGGCACGGGTCGCGTCATCGTACAGACCGTAATTCACCTCCAGCCCCACCAGCCCCGCCTTCACGAGCGGATAGATATAATCGGTCACCTCGCGCGGATGCGCCAGAACAGGCACACCCCCGGCTCGTAGAATCAACGTCACCGCGTCCGCTGGCATCAACCTGAATCGCTCCACGTACGCGGGAGCATTCCGTCCGATGTACTTGTCGAACGCCTCGACCACGGACACCACATGCCCGGCTTCCACCAGCGCTTGCGCCACGTGCGGTCGTCCGATGGAGGCGTCCCCGGCGATTTGCTTGACGCGTTCGAACGAGATGGGCGCGCCGAGCGCGGCGAGTTTCCGCACCATCTTCTCGGCGCGCCCATAGCGTCCATCGCGAAACTTGTCCAGCATCGCAAGGAACGCCGCATCGCGCCAATTGATAAAGTAACCGAGAATGTGGACTTCGTTCTTGTACACGTCGCAAGAGAGTTCGACCCCGGGGACGACGTAGAGCGCGGTGCCGCGCGCGGCGGCGATGGCGTCGTCCAAGCCGGCAACCGTGTCGTGATCGGTCAGCGCGATCGCCGCCAAGCCGCGCGCGAGGGCGAAGCGTACCAACTCCGCTGGCGACAACTCGCCATCCGACGCGGTGGAGTGCGTATGCAAATCCACGCGGCGGTTCGAACCCGTCCATCGAGTTTCGAAGATGCGCTCCTTTCGAGTTTAGCCCTGCGCGGGCGGAGGCGGCGCGGCGGCCGGAATCGGCGTGAAGGTTCGACTGACTTCGACGAGGAATTTGACGGCTGTCCGTTCCTCACCGCTCACATCCACCTCGACGAAGACAGGGACGCAAGCGATGTCCAAGCCATCCCGCTCCAGATAACCGCGCGCGATAGCGATGGCTTTGACCGCTTGGTTCACCGCCCCTGCGCCGATGGCTTGCACCTCCGCGTGTTTGTGCTCGCGGATGACACCGGCGATCGCGCCCGCAACGGCGGTTGACCGCGACTTGGCAGAGACTTTGATGGTGTCTACCATGGATCCCTCCTTTGACGCACAACGCCGAGAATGTTGGTTTCCGATTCAAATTCTCGCGTGAAGATGCGTCGTGGCGCGCCCACACCGAACGAACGTGCCGCGCGAGCGCGCAATCATGTTGATTTCTGTTACGATGCGTCCAACCGAATCGGATAAGATCACGTGTGACAGGGATCGATATGGCAAATTTACTTGGCGTATTCGACCGCGCGCGTCTCGCGAATCACGGTCACTTTGATCTGCCCCGGATATTCTAGATTATCCTCGACCTTGCGAACGATCTGCTTGCACAGATTGATCGCGCCCAGGTCGTCAATATCTTCCGGCTTGACGATGATGCGAATCTCGCGCCCCGCCTGAATGGCGTACGACTGTTGTACGCCGGGGAACGCGTTCGCCATCTGTTCGAGCGACTCGACGCGTTTCAAGTACTGCTCCAGCGACTCGCGCCGCGCGCCCGGGCGCGCCCCGCTGATCGCGTCGGCGGCGACGACGAGCGCGCTCTCCAGCGACAGCGCTTCCGCTTCGCCGTGATGCGCGGCGATGATGTCGCATACCGTATCCGGCACGCCGTACTTGCGCGCGATCTCCGCGCCGGTAAGCGCGTGCGCCCCCCCAACCTCGTGCGAGACCGCCTTGCCGATGTCGTGCAAGAGCGCGCCTAACTTGGCGACCGCCACATCCGCTTTCAGTTCCGCCGCCATCATCCCGGCAAGGTGCGCCGTCTCGACCGAATGGGCAAGAACGTTCTGCCCGTACGACGTGCGGAATTTCAATTGCCCCAGCAGTTTCACCAGTTCCGGATGCAACCCGGTGATGCCCAGTTCGAGCATGGCTTGCTCGGCGGCTTGGAGGATTTGCGCGTTGACTTCTTCTTCCGCCTTCTCGACGATCTTTTCGATACGTCCCGGGTGGATGCGCCCATCGTTGATCAGACGGTTCAGAGCGAGGCGCGCCACCTCACGGCGCACCGGATTGTGGCTAGATAGTATCACGGCTTCGGGTGTGTCGTCAACTACCAGATCAACTCCCGTGGCGACTTCGATCGCACGGATGTTCCGTCCCTGCCGTCCGATGATGCGCCCCTTCATCTCGTCGTTCGGCAGCGGAACGAGCGACACGGTCGTTTCGGCGACCTGATCGGAGGCGACGCGCTCGATGGCAGTGGCAATGATTTCGCGGGCGCGGCTTTCGCCTTCCTCGCGCGCCTCCTGCTCGATTTCGCGAATCAAGCGCGCCGCATCCTGCCGCGTCTCTTTTTCGATTTGCTGCAGCAACAGCGCCTTGGCTTCCTCGGCGGTCAGGCCGGAGAGGCGCTGCAACTCTTGCAATTGTTTGGCTTGGGTTGCCTCCAGCGCTTCGCGGACGCGGTCGAGGTCCTTTTCCTTTCGCTCCAGTCTCTTGTCACGCGCCTCCAACATCTCGTGTCGGCGGTCTATACTCTCGCGGCGATGGCGCAAGCGTTCGTCCTCGCGCTGCAAGTCCTGACGCTTTTTCTTCAGTTCCGCTTCGACCTCGTCACGGAACTTGATGGCTTCGTCCTTTGCCTTGAGAATGACATCTTTCGCCCGCGCCTGGGCTTCTGCTAGTGTCTTTTCCGCCTCGGCGGCTTGGGCTTGGATGCGCGCACTGGTCAAACTCCTTTGAAGAAAATATCCTGCCGCAAAGGCGATCACACCCACCACGAACGTGTCCAAGAGCATAAACAACAAAATTCCCCAATCCATTTCGATCCTCCAAGACTCTATTCCGTTTCGCTCGCGCGCGTCTCTTCCCACAATCGCTGTGCAGTCGCCTTGGCGACCTCGTACGCAAAGCCGCGTCGGATGAGAAACGCGCCGAGTTTATCCATAAACGCGCGGCGTTCGAGCGCGCGCCAGCGGTCGGCGCGCGCGCGCGCGGCGCGATACGCGCTCTCGCTCTCGTCCAGATCGCCCACCGCTTCGGCGATCTCGGCGTTCGAGAGCCCCTTGCGCTTCAACTCAAAGCGGAGCGCGCGCGCGGCGCGCGGCTTGAACTCCTCGCGATTTTCGACCCAGTATCTGGCGAACGCGGCATCGTCCAATAGTCCGGCTTCGGTCAACCGGGCGACCACGCGCTCTGCCACGTCCGCCGCGATTTTCTTTTTGAGCAGATGCTGCTTCACTTCTATCGTGCTACGCGGGCGCGGTTCCAGAAAACGCAACGCTTTTTCGCGCGCGGCTTCGAACGCGTCTTCTTGTTCGAGCGCAGCCAGATCCGCGTCGCTCACCTCTTGGCCCACGCGCAATCGCGCGGCGACGATTTCGGACAATCCCAGAACGAAGCGGTTGTCCACGTAGAGATTGAAGCGGCGCGCGTGCTTGGCTTGCGGTTCGAGTGCAGTAATGCGTCCCATAAAAACAAATCGCCGGGGTAATCACCCACAGCGATTCGAACGCGCGCGCCGATAGTCGCGCCTAGCGCGCGCACGGCTTATGTGACGATGTGATGATCCGAACTATGGGGGGAAGGAATTATGGCGAGGCGGCGTCGCTCCGCTACCCCCTCGCCGCAATAGGCGAGTGGGGTGGCGGTGACAACGTATCGCCGCGACCAATCGAAAAAACGCTTGGGCAACCGGTTCGCGTCAACCTGTTGTTATGACTTGCCGTACTCGTCATCCCATCCATCCACATCGTGTTCGGAATCAGAAAATCGCCCGCGTGTGCGGGAGAACGTCAACCGCCGATGCCCCTACGCGGCATTCGGCGCGAACAGCCGTCACCTAGATTCGAATTGCTGTGAGTGTGCCCTACTCTCGCGCGTTTGGAGCGCTGCGCCAATCCCAACGCGCCGCGAGTCGTCCGCGCGCGGGCGCGTCCTTTCGGCAAAGAACATCCGTGCGAGAGGAGCCTTTGCAACGATGCGCCCGCCAGCGGCGAGCGCATCCAGAACTCGTTCTATTCCTCGTCCTCGTCTTCTTCAGCCCCCTCGTCTCGGTCTTCGAGACTCAGTGGCAACCCGCCGGCAAGACCGGCTTTCTCTCGAATCTTCTGATCCAGATGCGCCATCATCTCTGGATTCTGTTTCAAGAATTCGCGCGCGTTCTCGCGTCCCTGCCCCAGCCGCGTCCCTTCGACCGAGTAGAACGCGCCTTTCTTTTCGATTAATCCCAAGTCGACGCCCAAATCCAGAAGGTCCCCTTCGCGCGAAATGCCTTGATTGTGCAAGATGTCGAACTCGGCTTTGCGGAACGGCGGCGCGACTTTGTTCTTCTTGACGCGCACGCGCGTTCGATTGCCGATGACCTCGTCGCCGACTTTGATCGCTTCGACGGGACGCACGTCCAGCCGAACCGACGAGTAGAACTTGAGCGCCATCCCCCCCGTCGTCGTCTCCGGGTTGCCGAACATCACACCGATTTTCTGGCGCAACTGGTTCGTGAAAATGACTGCCGTGTTGGATTTCTTGATCGCGCCGGAGAGTTTGCGGAGCGCCTGGCTCATCAAACGCGCCTGCAAGCCGACGTGCGAATCGCCCATCTCCCCTTCGATTTCCGCGCGCGGCACCAACGCGGCGACCGAGTCTATGACGACGACGTCCACCGCGCCGGAGCGCACCAGCGCCTCGGCGATTTCGAGCGCTTGCTCGCCGGTATCGGGCTGCGAGACGAGCAGTTCGCTCACGTTGACCCCGCACTTGGCAGCATAGCTGGGGTCGAGCGCGTGTTCCACATCAATAAAGGCGGCAACGCCCCCCATCTTTTGCGCTTCCGCGATGATGTGCTGGCAGATCGTTGTCTTGCCTGAGGCTTCGGGACCGTAGATTTCGGTGACGCGTCCGCGCGGAATCCCACCGATGCCCAGCGCGAGATCGAGCGAGACCGAACCGGTGGGGATGGCATCCACTTTCATATTGGCTCCCTCACCCAATTTCATAATCGCCCCTTCTCCGAACCGTTTCTTGAGGGTCGCCAGAGTGGTTTCAAGCGACTTGGTTTTGCCAGACTCGGCCATGATTTGCTCCTTTGTGCCACCCCTCTGAAAAACATGCACCTATAGTTTACAACAAGTGGGCGCAAAACGCAAGCACAAACACGTGCCGCACGCCGACACAGATCGGCTGGAAGAGTGGCCAGTCATCTAGAAAGGGTCAACTCTTGAGCGTTGACACAAGGCTATTATAACAGAACAATTGTTCGTCGTCAAGTTGTTCTCCAGCGGCCCGAAGCGCGCTGGCTCGCGCGCGCCAAAGCGAGAGACGCGAGCAAGGCAAGCCGAAGGGAGGGTGGAGCGCTGTAACGGTCATTGCATCCAGGTCAGTTTTGTAACATCTATTGCATTTTCTCGCAACCTGTGTTATAATGCGCGCAGTCGAATGGGCGATGGAGATGCGTCCTCATCGCCCCAGGATTGCGCCGCCGATGGGCAATGCCGTACCGCTCGAAAATCGAATCACGACGGTTTTCCCCACACTCAGCCGCGCGCACCAAAAGTTGGCGCGCCTTATCCTCGATAACGGTCTCTTCGTCGCGTTCGCTTCCGCCGCTGAACTTGGTCGGCAGGTCGGCGTGAGCAACGCGACCGTCGTGCGTTTCTGCCAAGCCCTCGGCTACGACGGCTATCCCGAACTCCAAGCCGCCGTGCGCGCCAATTTACCCACCTACGTCCACAAAGTTCAGCAGATCGAACGCAAACGCACGAGTGTTCGCGTCGAAAATGTCATCCAACGCGTCTTTGAACTCGACGCACAAAATCTGAGCAGCACGCTCAATTCACTCGATCAGCAACAGTTTTGGGCAGCGACACGTGCGCTCGCGCGTGCTAGCCACATCCTCGTCGTCGCCGGCGGACTTTCGGCGGGACCCGCGCTGTATCTGGCACATTCGCTGAATGTGATGGGATTCGATGCGCGCCCCGCGCTCAACGGCGGCATCCCGCTGACCCTCGAACTTGCGCGCTTGGAACCCGCGAGCGTGTTGATCGGCATCAGTGTTTGGCGTTACGTCGCCGACACGGTCGCGGCGATGGAACACGCGCAGCGCATCGGCGCCACCCGCATCGCCATCACCGATAGCCCTGTCGCACCGATTGCACAGCGTGCCCATTTTGCGTTTCAAGTCGCCACAGCCGGCGCGGCGCACTCGCTCTCGCTGACAGGGATGCTCGCGTTGATGAACACCTTCATCGCCGCGCTCTCCTACACGCGCCCCAAGCAAACCGCACGCGCACTCCGCCAGATTGATGCCGCGTATCGGCGCGGCAAGTTGGTGCTGGAGTAGGAAATAGCCAGAGGACGCAGAGAGCACAGCGAAGAAAACAGATTTTCCTCTATGCCCCTATGAAATTCGTGGGTACACAACCAGCCCGAAGGATGGATATGGATACATCAGATACTCGCAAAAAACGCCGTGTGATGGTCGGCGCGATCGGCAAGTGCGTCCACAATCTCGGCGTCGAGAATTTCGCCGATTGGATGCAAGACCTAGGACTCGGCTACGTCTCGGTCAAACTCGGTCCAGCCGTACCCATTTCCGAAGTGATCAACAAAATTCGCGAAGCGCGGCCCGAAGTCGTCGGCGTTTCGATGCGCCTTGGCGACTTGCACGTGGACAAACTCATTAGCGAATTCGTCACCACCGCCACGCAGTACGGTTTACATCCCAAAGATTCGGGGATTCGATTCTGCTTTGGCGGCTTGCGCCCCGCGGCGAATCTCGTCCGCTCGATGACAGGTGTCCCCGTCGAACCCGACCCGTTCACACCGCCTGAAGAACGCCACTACGACCTCGAACAAATCAACCAAGAGTACAGCAACAAACCCGAGTTCCATCATTTCTTCGAGGTGATCGCGGACGATTACATCACAATGGAAGAATTGGAGCGGTTCGCGCGCCGCGAGCCAGTCCAGCGCGAAGAAACACTCGTGCGCTGGTCTGATTATCTGGTCGAACGCATCCAACAAGTGCGCGAGCGTGAGAATCGTCCGATCATTCGCGCGCACATCGGCATCGCCGCAGAAACGATCGAGCCGACGATCGAGGGCGTCGAAAAACTCGCGGACGCGGGCGCGCTCGAAATCGTTTCGCTCGCGCCCGATCAAACGTCGCAAGAACTTCTCGCCAAATTCATTCGCGGCGAAGAAGACCCAGGCAAATATCTCGCGGGGCAAGGCGGCGCGCCGATTCGCACCATCGAAGACCTCAAGCGCCTCAAAGCCGCGACGCGGCGCGGCAATTATCCCATGGCGCGCATCTACAGCGGCACCGACGAATTGCTCGAACTCGCGAAATTGTGGCAGGAGCATCTCAACTCATGCTTCCCGGCCGTGCCGATCTTCTTTTACAATCGCATGGATGGGCGCGGACCAATTTCGATCCACGATTCGTTCCGCGAACATTACGACGTGATTCGTTACTGGGCGAGCGTGGGCAAGCCGTGCGAGATCAACGATCCACACCAATGGGGCTTGCGGTATGCCAGCGACGATATGCAAGTGACCGATCATGTCCTCGTTGGCTTGATGGCACTCAAACTCGGCGTCAAGCATTACGTGATGCAAATGATGTTCGAATTGCCGCCCGAAATTTCTGCCCTCGACGATCTCGCCAAGATGAAAGCCGCATTCGAACTCATCGAACCCTTGACGCGCCATTACGATTTTCACATCATCAAGCAAACGCGTTCAGGTCTCCCCAGTTTCCCGCCCGACTTGTACCAAGCCAAGGGACATCTGGCGTTCGGCATCTACACGCAACTCTACCTCGAACCGGACATCCTGCATGTGGTCACGCACTCGGAAGCGCATCACGAAGCCAAAGCCGAAGACATTATCGAGTCGTGTCAGATCACCAAGCAAGTATGTTGGGATTTTGCGAAAGGTCACGTGCCTGATATTTGGGCGGATCCCTGGGTGCGGAATCGCATCGCGGAACTGAAACGCAACGCGATGTACAACATCCTGCACGGCGCGCTACTCGGTGGCTACGAAGGTCCCGTGACCGTCGCCAACTTTTTCGAATGGGCGAAGGAGCCAAACGAAGACAAGGAACGCAACTATGAAACGATGCTCCTGTCGTTCGCGAACGCAGCGCACTACTCGACCCAAACATGTGGACTCATCAGCCCCGACGCCCTCGAACTTGGTTTGCAAATCGGGTTGTATCAAGCGCCACACTTGACCGTCGCCGATAAAAAGTACGAGATGGTCGGCAAGTGCAAAACCAAAGTGGTGGATGGCACGTGCCGCATCGCCTCATGGGATGGCATTCCTGTTAAAGACGAAATCCAACGCGTCGATTTGGTCCGTCAACGGTTTCCTTGGTATTTCGACAAGACGATTTCCGTCGCCGCCGATGAATCGTTCATCACCGAAACGGCAGAGGCGGAGGAAGAAGAGGATCAAGAAGTCACAATTCGTGGCAAGAGCATCGCGCAACTGCGCTTGCAAACCCAGCGCGCGCTCGTCGTGGATTTCGGTTCGACGTATTCCAAAGTCGGCTTGTTCGACGCCAAGAGCGAAGAATTCTCTCTGCGGTACGTCCCCACGACTATCGAGGATATTCGCATCGGCTTGGCGAATGGCTTGGGTGTTCTCGATGCGTGCAAAGCACGCGGCGATTGGAAACCACTCGACGCGGCGATGAGTCAATTCGACGTGCGTCTCCCTTGCTCCAGCGCGAAAGGTGGCTTGAAGATGGTCACCGTCTCGCTGACCGAAGCCGAATCGGGCTTTGCCGCCGATCTCGCCGCGCTCACGGCGGGCGCGAAACTGCTCGCCAGTTACGCGGGCAAACTCACGCCCGAACAAGCGCGCGCGATCTACACCGACGACCAACCCGAAATCATTTTGATGGCAGGCGGCACGGATGACGGCGGCGACACGGAGACGCAATTGCACAACGCGCGCCTGCTCGCCGAGAACGCGCGCTATGCGAGTTACGCGCAGTACGGCGTGCCGGTCATCTACGCGGGCAATCAAGACGCGCGCGAGCAAATCGAAAATATCTTTCGCGCGAATCACGTGGACATTCGCGTCACCGCGAACGTGATGCCCGAAGTGAATCGCTTTCAAATCGAAGTAGTCAATGAAACGATTCGCGAATTGTTCCAGACGGTCATCATTCGTGGCAAGGGGTTCGACGTCGTCGAAGAATACATGGACGCGCCGTTCATTCCAACGCCGCGCGCGGCGTTTCGCGGCATCAATCTGCTCGCGCGCGGACATGGCGACGAAGAGGGCATCGGCAACATTCTCGCCCTCGACATCGGCGGCGCGACGACCGACTTTTTCTCCAACGTCCAAGACAATCCACTGTTCGTCTACGCCGGACCCGATAGCACCAAGCGCGTCAAGCGCACGATCTTGAAAACGCCGAACACGCCCCTCGCGTATCGCCGCGTGGAGGGCAAATACGGGCTGGCATACAACGCCGAGAATCTCAAGGAGCTGGAGCGTTTTCAGAATGGCGCGATGCAACGGGAATTGAGCACGTTTCTGGCGCGCCGCTTCCCCGATGCGTTCACGCCGCTCGCCGATCAGTTCGGGGAATTTCTATTCAACCGCGACGGTCACACCGAAGTTGACTTGGATCGCTACTTGTCGTGGATCACTGCGCATCCACACCTCCAGCCAACGACGGCAGTGGAAAACACTGCGCGCGCATGGTTGGCGCGCGAGATTCTGGCGACCGCGACGCGCAAGCACGTCGGCTACGTGGACGAGACCGAGACGTACTTTTTGCAGTACGGCGTCAACTTTTTGAACCAGCCCGTCACCGTGTTGGTCATCGGCGGGACGGTGTATCACAAGTGCCAAACACGCGCCCCCGGCTATCTGGACGATCTGGCGCTGATCGCGCAAGGCGTGATCTACAATCCGGATGAGCCGAATGTCTTGCGCCCCAATGGCACAGTGTTACTCGACGCGCAGTACTTGGTGAGCATTCTGGGAGGATTGTACGGCCACGTGAATCCCGAGCAAGCGTTGCGCGTGATGAAGCGCGAGTTGGTACAACTCGCTGTGCCTATGCGCCAATGAGCCCAAAAGAAAGATGAGACCACCCATCGCCATTCTCGGCGCGGGAAATGGCGCGCACGCGTTCGCGGGCGATCTCGCGTTGCGCGGCTATCCCGTCCGCCTCTACAACAAATTCGCGCACGAAATTGCCGATTTGCAAAACGCGCGCGGCGTCACCTGCGAAGGCGTCGTCGAGGGATTCGGTGCGCTGGAACTTGTCACGACTGACATCGCGCCGGTGATCGCGAACGCCGATATTATCTTCGTCGTCGTCCCCGCAAACGCGCACGCGTTTATGGCGCAGGCGTGCGCGCCATATTTGCGGGATGACCAAGTGATCATCCTGAATCCAGGTCGCACAGGCGGCGCGCTCGAATTTCGCAATGTGCTGCGCGAGCACGGCACCACAGCGCGCGTGCTCGTCGCCGAAGCGCAAACATTGCTCTACACCTGCCGCATCGCCGCGCCTGCGCGCGTGCGAATTTCGATGGTCAAGCGCGAGGTGACGCTCGCCGCGCTCCCCGCGCGCGATACCGCACACGTATTGGCGCGCGTCAATCCGCTGTTCCCGCAATTCGTCGCGGCGGCGGACGTTTTGGAAACTGGGTTGGACAACATCGGTGCGATGTTTCATCCGACGACGACGATTCTCAGCGTCGGGCGCATCGAGTCGGGGAGGCCGTTCGAATTTTATCGCGATCTGACGCCGAGCATCGCGCGCTTGATCGAAGTGATGGATGCGGAACGCCTCGCGCTCGCGCGCGCGCTCGGCGTGCAGGCGCAATCCGCGTGCGAGTGGCTGGCGCGCAGTTACGACGGTATCACAGGCGACACGCTGTACGAGCGCATCCAGAGCAACGCGGCGTATCGCGGCATCGCCGCACCGCGCGCGATTGATGTGCGCTACCTTTGGGAAGACGTGCCGACGGGTCTCGTGCCGATGGTTGCGCTGGGACGCATCGCCAACGTGCCGATGCCCACGTGCGAGGGGCTGGCGAATGTCGCGTGCGCGCTGCTGGGGCGCGATTTCTGGCGCGAGGGTAGAAACGCGCGGCAGTTGGGCATCGAAGGTATGAAGATCGCAGAAGTGAAAAGATTGGTGATGGGAGATGAGGTGATTGAGTCTATTCCCAATCTAGTCACCCCATCACCTAACGTCGAAAGGGGGGATGCGATGCGGTAGTCGTACTGATTCGACCGATTGATTGTTGTTCATTAGCGAAGGAGGAAAAGCATGAACCGAGTTCGAATGATTCAGTTGGGCGCGTTGGCAGTGCTAGTGTTGCTCGCCGCGTGCGCCACACCCACTCCCCAAGTGGTCGAAAAGACGGTCGTCGTCGAAAAGCCCGTCGAAAAAGTCGTCGAGAAAACCGTCGTCGCCGAACGCACCGTCGTCGTTCAGCCGACAGCGGTCCCTGGGCGCGATACGCTCGTCGTCGCGCTCGCGCGCGCGCCCTCGGGCATTGATCCCGCCGATCACAGCAGTCGCGAAGCGGAAACCGTCATCCGCAACATCTACGATGGTTTGGTCACACGCGACTATACCAGCGGCGTGCATATGGAACTCGCCGAATCCGTCAAGTGGCTGGACACCAAAACGCTGGAGATCAAGCTGCGCAAGGGCGTCAAGTTCCACGACGGCAGTGAATTGAAAGCGGACGATGTCATCTACACCTTCGAGCGCGTTTTCAAAACGAACGCGATCGAGTTTCCGAAACCACACACGGCTTTGCGTAAAGGGTTCCTCGGTCCCTTTAGCAGCGCGGCCAAGAAAGACGATTACACCGTCATCGTGAATTTCACGGCGCCGTGGCCGGCGGGGATGCAGATGCTCGTCCACACGCAAATCGTCTCCAAGGCCTACGTCACCAAAGTCGGCACCAAGGGCTTGATCGAAAAACCGATGGGTACGGGTCCGTTCAAGTTCGTCTCTGCCAAGACGGGCTTGGAAGAAGTCGCGCTGGAACGCTTTGCGGATTACTATGGCGGCGCGCCAACACTCGCACCTGTTGGTAAAGCATGCGTCGCCAAAGCCGTGTTCCGCGTCATCCCCGAAAACTCGACGCGCGTCGCCGCGCTCCTCGCAGGCGAAGTGGACATCATCACCGAAGTTCCCGCCGAGTTGGTCGGCACGCTGCAAAAAGTTCCTGGCGTTCAAGTCAAGACCGTTCCAGGCACCCGCCCGATTTGGCTGGAGTTCAACGTCACCCAAGCCCCGTTCGACAACCCCAAAGTACGCCAAGCACTGAACTATGCCGTAGACAAAGACCTCATCATCAAAAAAGTGTACAACGGCTTGGCGAAACCCCTCGCGGGTCCGTTGATGCCAACGAACAATATGGCGGATCCCAGCCTGAAGCCGTACGCGTACGACAAAGCCAAAGCGCTCGCGCTGTTGAAGGAAGCGGGCTGGACGCCCGACGCCAGTGGAATGTTGATGAAAGAAGGCAAGCCATTCGCGTTCGTGATTGACACGATTGGTTCGATGCGTCCAATCGCTGAAGCGGTGGCGACAATGTTGCGCGATGTGGGCATTGATGCAAGCGTACGCGTGTGGGAGTACAATGTCGTGCGCCCGAAACTGCTTGCGCGCGAACGTCAAGCCTACATCGGTGACTGGGGCGATTCCGCGTTCGATCCCGTCGGTCACATGGAAGCCAAGTGGCACTCGCTCGTCACCGGTTCGACGTACGGGCGCGGCAACTTTTCGGGATACTCGAACAAGCGCGTAGATGAGTTGATCAAAGCAGGCGAAACGGAAAACGATCCTGCCAAACGCAAGACCATCTACTACGAAGCACAAAAACTGATCTACGACGAAGCCCCCGCGGTCTTCCTCGTCCTACCCGAGGCGATCGAGGCAGCGTCCGCGCGCGTGCAGAACTGGCAACCCGCGTCCGATAGCCGCGAGAATTTGCACGATGTGTGCTTGAAGTAAAAGACAATGAGCCAATGAACCGATAAACCAATTCGCCAATGAGCCAAATGACATACTGATTCCCCTAGAAGCCTTTGTGAGGCGGTCAAACTGTCAAGTATGCGGAAGGCACGTCCGCTGGCTTTACGCTCACTTCAAGCGCTGGCGGGAAAGCGGTGTGACAAAATGATTTGGCTCATTGGCACATTGGCAAATGGGCTCATTGAGCACAGCGTTTGGCTCATTGGGTATAATTATGAAAGCCGTAAAGATTCTCGAGCGCGTGCTGACGACGATTCCGATTATGTTCGGCGTCGCGATCATCGTGTTCTTTTTCATCCGCCTCACCCCAGGCGATCCGGTTGACATTATGCTAGGTCGCTCTGCCGCCGCGACGCAACGCGAGATCGAACAACTGCGCCAGCAATTTCATCTCGACGAACCCTTGCACGTCCAACTGGGGTACTTTTTGGGCGATGCACTGCGCGGCAACTTGGGCTACTCGTACATCCGCAACAAGCCCGTGATTGACCTGCTGACCGAACGCCTGCCCGCGACAATCGAAATGACGCTGGGCGCGCTCTTCATCAGTCTGATCATCGCGCTGCCGATCGGTATCCTTTCGGCGGTGCGACAAAATTCGCTGCTCGACCGCATGAGTATGGCGGGCGCGTTTTTGGGAATTTCGATGCCTGGCTTTTGGCTCGGCATTATCCTGATTCTCTTTTTTGCGGTGCGCCTGCAAGTCTTGCCCGCGCAAGGTCGCCTGAGTTACGATGTGCCACTCCAAGAGGTTACCGGGTTGTACGTGCTGGATAGTTTGCTCACGGGAAATGGGCGCGCCCTCGAAGATAGTTTGAAGCACTTGTTCTTGCCTTCCCTCACCCTCGGCGCGGGAGTCGCCGCGATCATCGCGCGCGTCTTGCGGTCGAGTATGCTCGAAGTGTTGCGGAGCGATTACATCAAACTGGCGCGCGCGAAAGGCGCGAGCGAGTGGGGCGTGGTGATGAAGCACGCCTTGCGCAATGCGCTCATCCCCACCATCACCGTCGTCGGTTTGCAAGTGGGCGTCTTGCTCGGCGGCAATATGATCGTCGAGACAGTCTTCAGTTGGCCTGGCTTGGGGCGTTTGGTGGTGGACGCAATCTTCAATCGCGACTTTCCGCTGATTCAAGGCGCGGTGATGATTTACGCCATCACCTTCGTCTTGACGAATCTGGTCGTGGATATTTTGTACACGTATTTGAATCCGAAAATCACGTTGTAAAACAGATGAACCAATGTACCAATGAGCCAATGAACCAAATTCAGTGCGCTAGGCGTACTCTTGCAAAGAGTTTGGCTCATTGGTTAATTGGCTCATCGATGGGGTATCAATGACGGCACACGCACCAACGCGCGTCGCGCGCGGCTGGGATTACACGCTCCGCATTCGCTTGCGGCTGTGGTGGCGTGCCCTTGCCGAGTTGGGATACGAACTGTGGCAACGCCCGTTCGTCTTGATGGGTGGCGTCATCGTCGCGCTCTTCATCCTCGCCGCGATTTTCGCGGATCAGATCACGATTCACGATCCGACGCGCGGTACGCTACTCTTGCGCTTTGAGCCGCCCGCGTGGGAAGCCGAAGGCAACTGGAAATATCTGCTCGGCACGGATGATCAGGGGCGCGATCTGCTCACGCGCATCATTTTTGGCACGCGCGTCTCGCTCGCGGTCGGTTTGCTGAGCGTCGCGATTTCCGTGTTCGTTGGCACCGCGCTCGGCGCGCTGGCGGGCTATTATCGCGGCTGGCTCGACGAAATTCTCTCGCGCTTTGCCGATCTCTTGCTCGCGTTTCCGTTCCTCATCTTTGCGATTGGCGTGATGGCGTTCTTGGGACCTGGGTTCGTCAATCTCATTATGGCGCTCGCCTTCAAGGGCTGGGTGGAATTCTATCGCTTGGTGCGCGGCGAAGTGCTGGCAGAGCGCACGAAAGAATACGTGGATGGCGCGCGCGTCGCGGGACAAAGCGATGCGGCAATCATCGCGTCAGAAATCCTGCCGAACGTGATTCAATCGGTCTTTGTGCTTGGCACGCTGCGGTTGGGCTATATGATCATTATGGAAGCGTCGCTCAGTTTTCTGGGTCTGGGGATTCAACCACCCACGCCGGCGTGGGGTTCGATGGTCTCCAGCGGACGCGATTACTTGCTGACCGCGTGGTGGGTCTCTACGTTTCCAGGGCTTGCGCTCCTGCTCCTCGTCGTCGCGATCAACGTCTTTGGCGAAGGGCTACGCGATATTTTGGATCCGCGGTTGAAAATCGAATAGGATTCAGGGGTCAGCGGCCAGTTTACCGATCCCTGACCCCTGACCCCTGACCCCTATGGAAAATACACCTCTCCTTGAACTAAAAAATCTAACGACGGTGTTTCCGACACGGCGCGGTTTGGTGTACGCGGTCGCCGACGTGAGTTTGAGTTTGGCGCACAGCGAACGTCTCGGCATCGTCGGCGAATCGGGCTGCGGCAAGAGCGTGACGATGCTTTCGATTCTGCGCTTGATTTCCGCGCCAGGACGCATCGCGTCAGGCCAGATCTTGTTTCAGGGTCGCGACTTGCTCCAACTTTCGAATCGTGAGATGCGTGATATTCGCGGCAGGGACATTGCGATGGTGTTTCAAGACCCGCTCACGTCGCTCAATCCCGCGTTCCCGGTGGGCGAGCAGATTCGCGAATCGCTGCGGATTCATCACATCGCGCACAATCACTTCGCGCGCGAAAAAGAGCGGGTGTTGCAACTAATGACCGAAGTCGGCATCTCGTCGCCGATGGATCGTTATCACGATTATCCGCATCAATTCAGCGGGGGGATGCAACAGCGCGCGCTGATCGCCATCGCGCTGGCGTGCGAACCGAAGCTCTTGCTCGCCGACGAACCGACCACTTCGCTCGACGTGACGATCCAAGCGCAAATTATGGATTTGATGCGCCGCATCAACGACGTGCGCGGCACCGCAATCATTCTCGTCACGCACAACCTCGATCTCGCTGCCGAATTTTGCCAGCGCATCGCGGTGATGTACGCAGGACGCCTCGTCGAAATCGGCGCGACCGATCAGGTGATCGAGTCGCCGCAACATCCGTATACGCGCGGATTGTTGACGTGCATCCCGCGCATCGTCGCGCCGCGCACGCGCATCGAGCCGATTCCCGGCAACGTGCCCGATCTGGCCGCCGTGCCGCCTGGGTGCGCGTTCGCAGAGCGCTGCAGTTTCGCGCAACCGATTTGTCAAAACGAACTCGTGCCCTTCTTCGAGGTCGCGCCTGGACACCACGTCCGCTGTGTGCGCGTCAACGCAGCGGGAGGTGCCGTGTGAATCCCAACAACGCTCCTCTCATCGAGACGCGCGCGCTCAAGCGTTACTTCACGATTCGCCCCAGCCTCTTGGCGCGTACGCTGGCGCGCGCCCAAGACCTCGTTGTGCACGCGGTTGACGGCGTGAGTCTCAAAATCGAACAAGGCGAAACGGTGGGCTTGGTCGGCGAGAGTGGTTGCGGCAAGACGACGCTGGGACGTTTGATCAGTCGGCTCGATACCCCTACGGCGGGTGAGATCTTTTTCAAGGGCCGCCCTCTTCGCGAAGGGGGGCTCGAGCCAGGCAAAGAAAAATCTACGCCCGTCGAACGCTTGGGATTCTATCGGGTAGCGCAAGTGATTTTCCAAAATCCGTACTCCTCGCTCAACCCGCGCAAGACGATTCGCGAAATCGTTTCGACGCCGCTGATCAATCGCGGCTTGAAGGACGTGAGTGCGCGCGAAGAAATCGTCGGTCAGTTGTTGCATCGCGTCGGACTGCACGCGCGCAATCTCGATCAATATCCGCATCAATTTTCGGGTGGACAACGCCAACGCATTGGCATCGCGCGCGCGCTCGCGATGCAGCCCCAATTCATCGTCGCGGACGAACCCGTCTCCTCGCTTGATGTTTCGATTCAAGCACAGGTCATCAACTTGATGCAAGAGTTACAAGAGGAATTTCACCTGACCTACTTGTTCATCGCGCACGATTTGAGTTTGATCTACCACATCAGCGATCGCGTCGCGGTGATGTACCTGGGACGCCTCGTGGAAGAAGGTGCGACCGATGAGTTGTACGCGCAGCCGTTGCATCCGTACACGCAAGCGCTGCTCGCCGCGATTCCCTCGCTCGACAAAACGCGGCGACGACAGCGCATCATTCTGCAAGGAACGGTACCTAGTCCAATCAATCCGCCGCGGGGTTGTCGCTTTCACCCACGTTGTTTCGCGCGCGTCGGTTCGATCTGCGAGCAGGAGACGCCGCCGTTCTTCGAAATCGGCAAACAGCGCGTTGCGTGTTGGAAGTATCAGTGAGACGGTGGGACAGTAGGATGGTGGGACGGTAGAGCAGTATGAAAGTATTATCACTGCACGGCGATCATTATCAAATGGGTTTGCAGCACGGGAGGCAGGTCTCTGACCTGCGTCCTTTGATTTTGGCGACGATGGGCGCGCGCTTGGAGGGCTTGACGCGCACCGGTGGCTTGAGCCCAGCGATCTTGGACGAACTGCAACGCGCGTGGGAGAGTGAGCCAGACGCACGTCCGACGATGCTGATGATGGAAGGCATCGCGGACGCGTTGCAAATTCCACGGGCGCGCTTGTTGCAGTACGTCGCCGCGTCGTATCTGGAAGATTTGTTGCTCGCCAAGACCCAGCCCGAAGGTTGCACCGTTTGGGCGGCGTCGCGTTCCGCCACGCGCGACGGCATGCCACTGCTCGCCAAGAATCGCGATTATTACGAAGCGCATATTCCGATGCGCGTCATCGCGTACGCCGCGCCGCTCGAAGGGTATCGCTATATCTACGCGACGAGCGCGGGCAGCCCGGGCGTTTTCAGTTCGGGGATGAACGAGCGCGGGCTGGCGATTGCCGATACACACGTCTCGTCGCGCGACATTGGACCTGGCTTGGCGCGCTTGGCGCTGATGATGAATATCTTGGAACGTTACGCAAGTACCGCCGACGCGCTGGCGTACTTGAAAAGCGTACGCTGTATGGGCGCGGGCAATCTGACTCTGATAGATGCTGACGGTGAGTGTGCGATCGTCGAAAACGGATTTCGCGCGTGTGGTTTCCTCGCGCCGCGAGAGGATATGGTCGTGGCGACGAATCATTTTGTCAGCGCGGAGTTGATCGCCGCGAACGTTTTTCGGAACAGCACGACGTACGACGAAACGCGCGCGCGTTACACAACCGCGCGTGCACTGCTGGATCAAGCGTACGGTACGATTGATGTGACGTACGCCAAACGCATCGCCGCACATCACGACGGAACCGCGCTCTGTCGTCATCGTCCGCTGAACGATTCGGACACGATCTCGGCGGCAATTTACTTGCCCGCGCAACGACGTTTGTTGTTCTGCAATGGCTGGCCCTGTCAGGGGAGCTACGAGACGTACAGGTTGTAAAGACAAAGGACGCAGAGACGCAAGAGCGACGACGGGCGCATGGCGTAGAAAGCTGGAAATGGAGATTGATACACTCGTACTGGCAATCGTTCAGCGCGACGATGCGGACACGACGATCCACGCGCTCACGCGCGCGGGCTTTGCGGTGACCGTGCTGGCGAGCGTGGGCGGATTCTTGGGCGCGCACAACGTCACATTGCTCATCGGCTTGAACGCGCGCGAACTCGAACGCGCGCGCACAGTGCTGCTGGACACATGCCATCGCCGCGCGATCCACGCGCCGATCGAGACGAGGATCAGTGGCGCGACGTTGTTCGTCTGTCCAGTAGCGCGCTATGTTCACCTCGGTGCGGCACGCTCCGTAGTGGATTATGTGCGCGCGCCGAGTGAACCAGGCAAGTTGCAAATGCTCCTCGCCATCGTTGCGCGCGAGCCATCGAACCAACTCGTCGAGATGCTGACCGATTGGAGTTATCACGTGACGATACTTGGAACGACGGGAGGGTATTCGCAGCGCGCCAATACGACCTTGCTCATCGCCATCCGCGCCGAGCGCGTGGATGCGATTGTGGAGCAAGTACGTCGCAATTGCGAAACGAATCAGTCCATGGCGACGATTTTTGTGCTGGACGTGGCACGGCTCGAACACCTGTGATCGGCATCCCCGCGTTCGCCAAAAAGCCACTGACTCGACTCTGGCCTGTCCGATGCCCCCATTACACCCCTTGGCCTGATAGCGCGTCGGGGTGGTCGGGAAGGTAACCAACGCCCAAATCGCCAGAAATCGCTGTAGTTCTCATCTAAATTGTCTGGAATCAATCTTCGCGTTGCCTTGACAAATTCGCGCCATTCCGCTTATAATACAATCGGTTGGGGAAGAGTCGCGCGGATAGGTTGCTTTTCGATTTGGGCGAAGAGTTGGTTAGCAGATTGTAATTCGGTTACTCCACCGACGCATCCTCGTGCAAAGTCGAGGCGCGTCACCCTTCGCGGACACGCGCGGGTCGCAGACCCCAGCGAGGGCAGGATAACCGATTTTTTGTTTGCGGATAGGTTGGGAGGTTCAGCGCAAATGTCTGAGGTCAAGCCATGGGAAGAAGCACCGGACGAAGAGTATTGGCACATCTTGTTAGGGGCGCGCACGCCACTCGCTTCGAACGCCGCGCCGCCAGAACCACCAGCCCCCAGCGGCTGGACGATTGCCGAGACTAGTTACGCGCAAGGCACGATACTCGAACTGCGCGTCGTGGGATACAATCGTGGAGGCTTGCTTGTGGATTTGGGCGATGTGCGCGGCTTTGTCCCGGCATCGCAGTTGACTGGGTTGTCGCGCCAAGTGACGGAGGACGCGCGCCGGCAAGAATTAGCGCGTTATGTCGGCTCGAACGTACGCGTCAAGGTCATCGAATTCGACCGCGCGCGCAATCGGCTGATTCTCTCCGAACGTGTCGTCAACCCGCCCCCCTCGCGCGCCGAGCAGTTGTTGGCGACCATCGAACCGAACCAGACGCGACACGGCATCGTCCGCAACGTGACCGATTTTGGCGCGTTCGTTGATCTCGGCGGCGTCGAAGGATTGATCCACGTCTCCGAACTGTCGTGGCAGTACGTCGCCCACCCGCGCGACATCCTATCGCCCGGGCAAGAAGTGGAGGTGTACATCATCGAGGTGGACCGCGAGCAGAAACGGATCGCGTGCAGTCTCAAAAGACTCCAGCCGAATCCGTGGCAAGAGATCGCGGACAAGACGCGTCCCGGTGACTGGGTGGAAGGCACCATCACGACGCTCGTGCCCTTTGGGGCGTTCGTTCGCCTTGCCGAAGGTGTCGAAGGCCTGGTGCATATTTCGGAGATCGAAGGCGAGTTCACGCACCCCAGCGAGGTCGTCCAAGAAGGGCAAACGGTGCGTGTGCGTGTGGTAGAAATTGACGCCGCGCAGCAACGCGCCCGGTTGAGCCTGCGCCGTAATGAATCGAAAACAGAACACGCAGGGACGCGGCAAACGAATCGGCATCGAGTTCCACCACCCCCGCCGCTCGACCCCGGTTATTGGGAGAGTTTGATTCTCTCGGAATGAGTAGGTGATGACTCATCGGCGAGCCAGAGAGCAACCGGAAGATATTTTCTCTCGCGTGGGGCTGAAGATCGACGCGACGCGCCAGCGCGCGATGATCGCTATGGCTCTGTTCTTGCTTGGCGGGCTGACGCTGCTGACGCTGCTACGCGTCACCTCCGGTTTCGTCAGCGAGGCGTGGTCATTCCTTTGGCTGCGGCTCGTTGGCTGGGGAGCGTTTGCGCTTCCGTTCTTCGTCTTTGGAGCAGGCGCGTTCTTGCTGCGTCGCGGCGAAGAGGTGGCGGCATTGGAATGGGGCAGGGTTTTTGCCGGTGAAATTCTCTTCGCCATTCTCCTCGCGTTGATTCATCTCTTCACCCCTACCAACGACCCGGCTCTGCTGGCGTACACCGGCGCAGGGGGCGGCTTTATCGGCTGGGCGATTGGGTACGGCTTGGCATCCCTCGTCGGCGTGAGCGGGGCGCAAATCGCATTGGGCGCGGTGGGACTCGCCACGCTGCCGGCGATTCTGGGAATGAGCGCGGCGCGTCTGCGCGCGTGGAGCGACGCACTCGCCGCGCGCGCCGGACAGACAGGTCCCACCGCGCCGATGGCAAAACCGATGGAGCGAAAACCCGCGCCGACGCTTGCGACTCCCCCTCCCACGCCCCCTGCGCAACCTTCCGCACCGCCGATGCCTGCGTCAGCCGCGCGCCCGGTCTTTGGCATCAAACCCGCGCCCAAAACTCCCGCGACGCCACCTGCCGTTTTGACTCCACGCGGGCTCCCGCGCCGGCGCGCCCCCGCGCTCCCGCCACTCGACTTGCTCGATTTGGCGAGCGAAGCCAAGTACGGCGAAACCGACGCGAATCGCAAAGCGCGCCTCATCGAAGAAACACTCGCCAACTTTGGCATTCCCGCCAAAGTCGTCGAAATTCACGCGGGACCCACCGTCACGCAATTCGGCTTGGAACCCGGCTTCATCGAACGGCGCAGCAGCGATGGACGAATCCGCCCACGCAAAGTCTCGGTCAATCGCATCGCCGCCCTGCAACACGATTTGGAACTCGCGCTCGCCGTCGCGCCGATTCGCATCGAAACGCCAGTGCCGGGCAAACCCGTCGTCGGAATCGAGGTGCCCAATCAATCCGTCTCGGTCGTCTCGCTGCGCGGCGTGATGGAAGACGACACCTTCAAATCGAAAAAGAAAAAATACCCGCTCACCATCGCACTGGGGCGCGATGTGTCTGGCGCGGTGAACGTCGCCGATCTGGGCGCGATGCCGCACCTCTTGATCGCGGGCGCCACAGGGTCGGGCAAATCCGTGTGCATCAACGCGATTACCGCGTGCTTGCTCTTCAACAACTCACCCGACGATCTGCGCTTGATTATGATTGATCCCAAGCGCGTCGAACTGGTAAATTTCAACGACATCCCGCATCTCTTGGGCCCCGTCATCGTCAACGTGAACGAGGTGGTGCCGTGCCTGCGCTGGCTGACGCGCGAGATGGACAATCGCTTTACCTTGTTTGCCAAAGAAAAAGTGCGCAACATTGACGCCTTCAACGAAAAGATGAACAAGGCGCACGGCGACACGATGCCGTTCATCGTCGCGCTCATTGACGAACTCGCCGACCTGATGCTCGTCGCGCCCGAGGAGACGGAAAAATTGTTGACGCGCCTCGCGCAGATGGCGCGCGCCACGGGAATTCATCTGGTCATCGCCACGCAGCGTCCTTCGGTGGATGTGGTCACGGGGCTGATCAAGGCGAATTTCCCCTCGCGCATTTCGTTCGCGGTGACGAGCAGCGTAGACTCGCGCGTCGTGCTGGACACACTGGGCGCGGAAAAATTGCTGGGCCGCGGCGATATGCTGTATATGGCAAGCGATTCGTCCAAGTTGATGCGCTTGCAGGGCTGCTTTGTGTCCGATGACGAACTCGCGCGGCTCGTTCACTTTTGGCGCGACAAAGCCATCACCGATTTGCGCGACATCGCGCGCCAAGCA
Source organism: Anaerolinea sp. (assembly GCA_020722265.1). Classification (GTDB taxonomy): domain Bacteria; phylum Chloroflexota; class Anaerolineae; order UBA4142; family UBA4142; genus DYLA01. The sequence goes on along the minus strand of DYLA01000006.1, from coordinate 9,310 downwards.
CCGTGGAAAGACCTTGACAGCACCAAAGAGGGGAGCGACGAGGACCTGATCGAACAAGCCATCGCCATCGTGCGCCAATCGGACCGCACTTCGATTTCATTTCTGCAGCGCAAACTCGGCATTGGCTATCCGCGCGCGGCACGCCTGATGGATCAGTTGGAAGAGCGCGGCATCGTCGGACCCGACGAAGGGGGCGGCAAATCGCGCGTCGTGTTGCCCGCGTCGAGTTGAGACGCCCCGGCGGGGCGTCTCAACATCTGGACGCCGCCGCGCCGCTCCCGCCGCGGCGCGCGCGGCGAACCCATCCCCTCGCGCGGTGGATCGAGAAATTGCCAATACCGTGGTAAACGGACGGCTCGTCCGTAAGTCACCTTTCAGGAGTAGGTATGCCTAAAACGGCAGAACGTGAAGACAAAAAGAAAAAAGACGTGATCGAAGCCGAAGGCGTCGTCACCGAAGCGTTGCCCAACGCCATGTTCCGCGTCCAACTCGATAGCGGCCACAGCGTCCTCGCGCACATTTCGGGCAAGATGCGAATGTACTATATCCGCATCCTGTTGGGCGACCGCGTGACGGTGGAACTTTCGCCGTACGATTTGACGCGCGGACGCATCACGTATCGGTTCAAAAAGTAGAGACGGTCCAGCGATTCGTCCCTACTAGGCGCGATGGAGGTGTTGCGATGCCGACTCGCTGGCGTGACGATGTGCGCCCCTCGCTCATCGCGGGTTCGTGGTATCCCGGTTCGCCCGAAGCGTTGCGCCGCACCGTTGACGATTATCTTGCGCGCGCGGAATTCTTTCCGACGAACGATGAACTCATCGCTTTGATTTCTCCACACGCGGGTTATCCTTATTCGGGATCAACCGCCGCGTACGCGTATCGTCAACTCCAAGGTCGCACGTACGACACGGTTGTTTTGCTGGGCCCCACCCATCGCGACGATTTTGGCGCGCTCGCCATCAGCACCCAAAAATATTACTGGACGCCGCTCGGTCAAGTGGAACTAGACACAGAATTCATCGACGCGCTCACCGGGCGCGTCGCCGCGCGGCGCGTGACGCAAGACCACGAACACTCGCTCGAAATTCAATTGCCCTTCCTCCAGCGCACGCTCGGCGCGTTCAAACTGGTGCCGCTGATGCTCGGCTTGCCGTTCTACATCGTCGGCGAGTCGGCGCGTCCCGTGTGCGAACAACTTGCCGCCGCGCTCGCGGAACTCGCGCGCACCCGGCGCGTCCTCTTCGTCGCCTCCTCCGATTTGTCGCATCTGGACGATTACGCCGCCGTCAAAAAATTCGACGCGCGCACAGAAGAACTGATCGCCGCGTTCGATGTGGAGGGGTTGGCGCGTTATTTCTGGCAAGACGGCGAATGTCGCGCCTGCGGCGACGCGCCGATCCTCACCGCGCTGCTCGCCGCGCGCGCGCTGGGCGCGGATCGCGTGCGCGTTCTGCACCGCACGAATTCAGGCGACGTGACGGGGGAAGGCGCGCACGCCAACTACGTGGTGGGGTATATGGCGGTGGGCGTGTACAAAAGTAAACAGTGAAAAAGCAAACGACGACGAAGGACGAACGACCCGCGTTCGTCCTTCGTCTTTGGTCTCACTGATGAAATACGCACAAATCGTCGTCAACACGCCGTTGACGATCGGCAAACCCAGCGAGGCAGAGCGCGCCGCGGCGGAATCGCTGCGCGAACGCGCGTTCACCTACGCAATTCCCGCGCCCCTCGCCGATTCCATCGCGCTGGGACAACTGGTATGGGTGCCGTTCGGCGCGCGGCGATTGCAGGGCATCGTCATCGCGTTCAGCGATACGTCACCCGTCGAACAGACCAAGGACATCGAAGCGATCGTGGAGGTGCGCCCGTTTCTCTCCCCGCTGCACCTCGATCTGGCGCGCTGGATCGCGCGCACGTACCTCTGCCCACTCCACGACGCACTCGCCTTGATGCTACCCCCTGGCGTCGAACAGCAAACCGAAATCCTGCTCGCACTCGCGCCGAACGCGCCACGCGACAATCTCACCGAAAAACAAACCGCGCTCGTCGAATTCCTCGCGCGTGCGGGCGAAACCAAAGTGCGCGCCCTCCCGCGCGAACTTCACGCCGCCATCGAACCGCTGGCGCGGCGCGGCATCATCGTCAAACGCGCCGTTATCACGCCCGCGCAAGCCAAGCCCAAGCGCATCCAAACAGTTCGTCTCCTCCGCGCGCAACTTACCGACGCCCTCGCGCAATCGCGCGCCGCGCCGCGCTACACCGCCATCGTCGAATTTCTGCGCCGCGAAGCGAACGCGGTCTGGGTCAGCGCGGTGTACGCGGAAACGGGCGGCACGCGCGCCGATTTGCAAAAATTGGAGGCGGCGGGTGTCGTCGCGCTGGAAGCGCACGAGACGTGGCGCGATTCGCTGGCAGGACGCGCGTTCGAGACCGCCGCACCGCCCCAGTTGACGGAGGGACAAGCGCGCGCGTGGAATGAGATACTTTCCAGTCTTCAGGTTCCAAGCCCGCCCAACCAGCAGCCCGAAACGGTGAAACCCGCCGCCTTCTTACTCCACGGCGTCACGGGAAGCGGCAAAACGGAAATCTACATGCGCGCGCTCGCGGAAATCATCGCGCAAGGCAAACAAGGCATCGTCCTCGTCCCCGAAATTTCGCTCACGCCGCAAACGATTCGCCGCTTTGGCGCGCGCTTTGAACGCATCGCCGTCATTCACTCACGCTTGAGCATCGGCGAACGGTACGATACGTGGCGGCGCTGCCGCGATGGGTTGGTGGATGTGGTGATCGGCGCGCGCTCCGCGCTCTTCGCACCGCTCCCACAACTGGGCTTGATCGCGCTGGACGAGGAACACGATCCGTCGTACAAGCAAGCCGAATCGCCGCGCTATCACGCGCGCGAGGTCGCGTTGGAACTGGCGCGACGCGCGGGCGCCGTCGTGATCCTGGGAGACGCGACGCCCGATGTGGAGACGTACTATCGCGCGACGCGCGGCGAGTTGGTGTTGTTGGAATTGCCCAAGCGAGTGATGGGACATCGGGCAGAGGTCAGAGAACAGAGGTCAGAGCACAGAGGTCAGCAGCCAGCGGTCAGCGGTCAGGAGTCAGCCCCCGTGGGTGCGGATGCGCCCTACCTCGAACTGCCACCCGTCGAAATCGTTGACATGCGCGCTGAACTGAAAGCGGGGAATCGTTCGATGTTTTCGCGCGCGCTCCAGCGCGAGATGGCGCGCGTGTTGGCGGCGCGCGAGCAAGTGATTTTGTTCTTGAATCGGCGCGGCACGGCGACGTTTATTTTGTGTCGCGATTGCGGCTATGTCTTCAAGTGTCGCCGCTGCGAGAACCCAATGACGTATCACGGCAGCGGTGAGCAACTGGTGTGTCATCACTGCAATCGTCGCGACCGCGTGCCGACGAAATGCCCGCTGTGCGGCAGCGCGCGCATCCGCTACTTTGGGATTGGCACGGAAAAAGTGGAGGCAGAAATTCGCGCGCGCTTTCCGACCGCACGCACGCTGCGCTGGGATTGGGATGTGACGCGCGGCAAGGACGCGCACGAGGCGATTCTGGAAAAATTCATCGCGCGCCAAGCCGACATTTTGATTGGGACGCAGATGATCGCCAAGGGACTCGATTTGCCATTCGTCACGCTCGTTGGTGTCGTCAGCGCGGACACCGCGCTCAACTTGCCCGATTTTCGCGCGGGCGAGCGAACGTTCCAACTGCTCACTCAAGTCGCGGGTCGCGCCGGGCGTAGTCCACTGGGCGGCAAAGTGATCGTGCAAACGTACAACCCCGAGCATTACGCGATCGTCGCCGCGTCCGTACACGATTACGGCGCGTTCTACGCCCGGGAGATCGCGTTTCGCCGCGAGCAGGGCTATCCGCCGTTCAATCGGCTGATTCGGCTAATCTATCATCACACGAACGAAACGCGCGCCCAACAAGAATCGGCGCGCGTGCGTGGGGTGTTGCAAACGCGCCTTGCGCAGCGCGGCTTGCCCGCGCTCGATTTGATCGGACCCGTGCCCGCGTTCTTTCGGCGCGTACGCGGCGAGTATCGCTATCAAATCATTGTGCGCGGGCTCGCGCCGCACGTCCTCATCGCCGATCTCGCGTTGCCGCTCGGTTGGCGCGTGGATGTGGATCCGGTGAGTGTGCTGTGAGAAACAATGGAGGCGTCGTCCCGCGCCTTCCATCTTTGGTCTTTTTTCGCAAATCGCGGTAGAATGAAATCGAAAATTCTCGACGAGGAGAAGAAAAATGCAAACACGAACGATTGCCGAACCGTACAAAATCAAAATGGTCGAGCCGATCAAGACGACGACGCGCGACTATCGCGCGCAAAAGATTCGCGAGGCAGGCTACAACACGTTCCTGCTGAAAAGCGAAGACGTGTACATTGATCTGCTCACCGATTCGGGCACTAGCGCGATGAGCGATTGGCAGTGGTCCGGGATGTTGCTGGGCGACGAGGCGTACGCGGGCGCGCGCAACTTTTACAATCTGGAACGCGCGGTGCAAGAAATCTACGGCTTCAAGTATGTGGTGCCGACGCATCAGGGCCGCGCGGCGGAACACATCACGTCGCAGTTGCGGATCACGCGCGGGCAGTACGTGCCGATGAATATGTACTTTACCACCACGCGCGAACACGCCGAACGCGCCGGCGGCATCTTCTACGACTGCATCATTGACGAAGCGCATGACGCCGCGAACCCACATCCGTTCAAGGGCAACGTGGACATCGCCAAGTTGCAAAAGTTGGTGGATGAAAAAGGCGCGGACGCGATCGCGTATCTTTCGATTGCGCCGTGCGTGAATATGGCGGGCGGACAACCCTTTTCGATGGCAAATCTGCGCGCGGTGGCGGCATGGGCAAACCAGTACAACCTGCCGATCATTTTCGATGCCACGCGCGCGATCGAGAATTGCTATTTCATCCAACAGCGCGAGCCAGGCTACGCCCACAAACCCGTGCGCGAGATTTTGCGCGAGATGATGAGTTACGGCGAAGGGATGACGATCTCATCGAAAAAAGACAACCTCGTCAACATCGGTGGATTCATCGCGACGAATAACGAGCAGTTCTTCACCCAAGCCAAAGAGATGGTCGTCATCTTCGAGGGGCTGCACACCTACGGCGGACTGGCGGGGCGCGATATGGAAGCGATCGCGCGCGGCATCTACGAAATGGTGGACGATGCGTACATCGCGAGTCGTGTGCGCCAAGTCGAGTACCTTGGTAATCGCCTCCTGGACGCGGGCGTACCCATCGTCGTGCCGATTGGCGGGCACGCGGTCTTCCTCGACGCCAAGCGATTTTTGCCGCACCTGCCGCAGGAGCACTTTCCCGCGCAAGCGCTGGCTGCCGCGCTCTACGTGGATAGCGGCGTGCGCGCGATGGAACGTGGCATCGTCAGCGCGGGACGCGACCACGCCACCGGGCAAAATCGCAAACCGAAACTCGAACTCGTGCGGCTCACGATTCCGCGCCGCGTGTACACCAATCTGCATATGGACGTCGTCGCGGAAAGTTGTATCGCGCTGTACGAGGAACGCGAAAAAATCAAAGGACTGCGGATGACGTACGAGCCTACGAGTCTGCGGTTCTTCCAAGCGCGGTTCGAGGAATTGTAGGTGAGCACCCCTTGGGGGCACCACCGCCTAGATGCCCCCGCATCGGCTCAAGCCGATGGTGCCGTAACCGACTCGAGCCAGTTTCCGCGTGCGTTAGCCCCCGAATAAATTCGGGGGCGCTTGCTTTTTCTTTCGCTCTACTTTTTGACTAACTTTTCGATTTGTGATATGATTTATTTGTCCTTCACTTCCTTCCATTAGGATACCAATGCCGGTAGACTATTTGCCCATTCTGGTTATGCTCATCGTCGTGAGCGCGTTCGCCGCGATCGCGCTGACCATCTCCGCACTAGTCGGTCCACGACGCCCCACTCCCGCCAAGTTATCTCCCTACGAATCCGGTATGCCACCTTTCGGTTCGGCGCGCCGTCGAGTCCCCGTCAAGTACTACCTCACGGCGGTTCTGTTCATCCTGTTCGACATCGAAATCATCTTTTTCTATCCCTGGGCAGTGCTGTTTCGCCAGTTGGGATGGTTCGGGCTGATCGAAATGGCGCTCTTTGTGCTCGTGCTGTTAGTCGGCTATGTCTACGTCTGGCGCAAGGGCGGGTTCGACTGGGATTGATTCAAGTCATTGTGGAGACGCGATGCTGTCTGATAACGCGAAATCTGAAATCCAAAAACTGCTGACGAAATATCCCAATCCGCGTTCAGCGGTGATGCCCGCGCTTCACCTGGCGCAACGTGAAGTGGGATGGTTGCCGGACGAGGTGATTCAGGAGATTGCCGACCTAGTGGGGATGTCGAAAACTGAAGTGAATTCGGTCGCGACGTTCTATACGATGTACGCGCGCGCACGCCCGGGCGCGCACACGCTCTTGTTTTGCGCCGATTTGCCCTGCGCGCTACGCGGCGCGGAGGATTTGCTGGCGCGGCTGGAACGCAAACTGGGCTGCCGAGCCGGCGAGACGACGGCCGACGGCAAGATTACGCTGCACAAAGCCGAATGTCTGGGCGGCTGCAACCACGCGCCGGTCATGCTGATTGACGGCGTAGAGCATGTGCAGGATTTAACCGACGAGAAACTCGACGAGATCGTGAAACGACTGCGCGAGTCGTAAAATGTGAACCCTTAACCTGAAACTTTTGAGGTTGGCGTGACTCTCGATCCTTTCATGGTGATGCTACTCGATGTGCTGGTCAAAGCCATCGTCATCGTCGTTGCGCTGCTCGGCGCGTACGCGTATATGACGCTGGCGGAACGCTACGTGATGGCGCGCGTCCAGGTGCGCATCGGACCCAATCGCGTGGGGCGGGTTGGACCGATCGCGGTGCTTCAGCCGGTCGCCGACGCGGTCAAGACGATTTTCAAAGAGGACTTTTGTCCGGCAAACGCGGACAAGATCGTGTACACCCTCGCACCGGGGTTGGCGGTGGCTATCGCGCTCCTCGCGTGGGCGGTGATTCCACTCAGTCCTCCCCTCACGATTGCCGGCTACACGATCCATTTTTACATCGCCGATGTGGGTATCGCCGCGCTGTATCTGTTGGCAGTCGGCTCGCTGGGAGTGTACGCCATCGTGCTAGGGGGTTGGAGTTCGAACAACAAGTATTCGCTGCTCGGTGGCTTGCGTTCCGCCGCGCAGATGATCAGTTACGAAGTCTCGCTGGGGCTTGCGCTCGTTGGCGTGTTGATGATCAGCGGCTCGCTTAGCCTCGTGGACATTGTCGAAAAGCAGTCACCGATTTGGAACGTCGTGTGGCAGCCGGTGGGGTTTGTGCTGTACTGCATCTGCGCGGTCGCAGAGACGAATCGTGTGCCCTTTGACTTGCCGGAGGCGGAGACGGAACTCGTCGCTGGGTACAGCACCGAGTATGGCTCGCTCAAGTTCGCGCTCTTCTATATGGCGGAGTACATCAACATCGTCACGGTCAGCGCGATTGCGGCGACGATGTTTCTGGGTGGCTATCAGGGACCTTTCGGACTCTTGCCCGGCGCACATTGGCTTTTGCTCAAGATCGCGGTGTTCATTTTTATCTTTATGTGGATGCGCGCCACGCTGCCGCGTTTCCGTTACGATCAATTGATGCGCTTTGGATGGAAGGTGTTGCTGCCACTCGGGCTCGCGAATGTTTTCGCGACCGCCGTCGTGATGGTGCTTTTGGGTAGATAAATGGAACTCGCCATCTTTTACCTCTTCGCTTCGATTGCAATCGTCGCCGCGCTGGGCATGGTGGTGCTGCGAAACGCCGTGCACAGCGCGCTCAGTCTCGCCGTGGTGTTCGTCGCGCTCGCCGCGTTGTACGTCTTGCTGAACGCGCCGTTCATCGCCGCCGCGCAGGTGATGATTTACGCCGGGGCGATTCTGATTCTGTTCGTCTTTGTCATCATGCTCCTCAGTCCGAGGGTGGACCAGGGCGCGGGCGCGCTCAAGTGGCAGCGTCCGCTCGCCGCGCTCTGCGGTCTCGTGTTCGCGGTCGAGTTGGCAATCGTCGCGGCGAGCGCGCTCCTGCCGACGGAGCGGGGTCCGTTTACGCCGGAACGTCTCGCCGAGATCGGCGATGTGCAGGCAGTCGGCGCACTGTTGTTCACCGACTTTTTGCTGCCGTTCGAAATCACGTCGCTGTTGTTGCTGGTGGCGATGGTGGGTGTGATAGTGCTCGCAAAAAAGCGTTAGTCAGCTGGATAGTTGCATAGTTGGATGGTTATGAGAATTGCCGGACTAGTCAACTATGTAACTATTCAACTATGAAACCACAAGATGTTGACAGTCAACCACTTGATCTTCCTCAGCGCGATACTTTTCAGCATCGGCGCGGTGGGCGTGCTGGTGCGGCGCAATCCGCTCATCATGTTCATGAGCATCGAACTGATGTTGAACGCGGTGAATCTAGCGTTCGTTGCGTTCGCGCGCTATTTGCAAAATCTCGACGGACAGGTCTTTGTCTTTTTGATTCTCACAGTCGCCGCGGCTGAGGTGGCGGTCGGACTGGCGATCATCGTCGCCCTCTTCCGCCAGCGCGAGACCATAGATGTGGACGAAGCGAGTATCTTGAAAGGTTGAGCGTGGTCGAAGAAAGAGAGTTGGTAAATCGGGCGTTCCGCGTGATTCTGCTCGGCATCGAAGAGGTCGTCGGGAAGAATGGGATGAGCGCGGTGCTGCGGACGGCGAATCTGGCACAGTACATTGACAACTATCCTCCGAGCAACACCGAACGCGGCGGGCATCCGTTGCACTATATGAGCGATATCAATCGCGCACTCTACGAGATTTACGGTATGCGCGGGGCACGGGCGATTTTGTACCGCGTCGGACGCGGGCGCGCCAAGAAGGCGATCGAGGAGAACGCCACGTTCGCGAACGCGGTCAAGATGGCGGTGAGTTTGCTGCCTCGGCGGATGAAGGTGAAACTTGCGCTGGAGCGGATTTCCAGAGAGTATAGCCAACAGATGGGGACGGATGTGCGCGTGTTCGAGGAAGGGGAATTTTTCTTTTGGGAGGACGCGCACTGCCCGGGGTGCATCGGTTGGAGCAGTGAGACGGCGGTGTGTCACACGACCGCCGGTTTCATCTTCGGCGTGCTGGCGTGGGGGGCGGACGATGAGGATTTCAAGGTTCAGGAGGTCTTGTGTCGCGCCAAGGGAGACGCGGTGTGCCGTTACCAAATCGCCATCCATGCGTGAGCCGATAGCCAGCCGGAGGATGAGCGCTTGGGTATATAG
>DYLA01000005.1:33688-38460 GCA_020722265.1 Anaerolinea sp. | reverse complement strand
GCATCAAGTGCACCAGTTTTGACGTCTCCACGATTGAATGTAGCGTTACCCAAAAAGGCATTTGGCGAATCTTTTGGATCTTTTGGCGTCCGTGTTGCCCATTTCCCTTCTTTGTGCTAGAATATTCGTCCGAATCGAAAATGTCCCAAGACAAACTCATCATTCGCGGTGCACGCGAACACAATCTAAAAAATATTAATCTGGAAATCCCGCGCGATAAACTCGTCGTCATCACGGGCTTGTCAGGTTCGGGCAAGTCATCGCTCGCGTTCGATACGATTTACGCCGAGGGGCAGCGACGCTATGTCGAATCGCTCAGCGCCTACGCGCGCCAGTTTCTTGGGCAGATGGAAAAGCCGGACGTGGACCAGATCGAAGGCTTGTCGCCCGCGATTTCGATTGACCAAAAGGGCGTCAGCCACAACCCGCGCTCGACGGTTGGTACGGTAACGGAAATCTATGATCATCTGCGTTTGCTGTTCGCGCGCGTCGGACAACCACACTGCCCTAAATGCGGACGCGTGATTCAACAGCAGAGCGTCGAGCAGATCGTGGATGCGATTGAAAATTTGCCCGATGGCACGCGCATCATGATTCTTGCGCCACTCGTCAAAGATCGCAAAGGCGAACACAAAAAAGTTTTGGACGATGTGCGCAAAGCCGGTTTTGTGCGCGTGCGCGTCAATGGCGACGTGTATGATGTGAACGAGGATGTCAGACTCGACCGCTATAAACAACATACGATTGAAGCCGTAGTGGATCGCTTGGTCATCAAGCACGCGGGCAACGGCGACCACAGTCGCATTGCCGATTCCGTCGAGACCGCGCTGAAACTCGGCGGCGGAGTCGTGTTGATCGCACAGCCAGGGCAAGAGGACTTGATGTTCTCCGAACACTTCGCCTGCCCCGTGGACAACATCTCGCTCGGCGAAATCGAGCCGCGCACCTTCTCGTTCAACACGCCGCATGGCGCGTGTCCCGCGTGTATGGGTCTCGGCACGCAAATGGAACTCGATCCCGATCTCATCATTCCCGATAAAGACCTCTCACTCGCCGAAGGCGCACTCCGCGCGAACGGCATTGACAGCGGCAACGACGCCAGTTACTTTGGCAAACTCATCGAAGCGGTCGCGCACAAGTACCACTTTTCGATGGATACGCCCGTCCGCGAACTGACGCGCGAGCAACTCGATAAGATTCTGTACGGCACAGGCGACGATGTGATCCGCGTGCGCTATCAAAATCCATTCGGACAATGGCGCGAGTACGAAACCCGCTTCGAAGGGGTGATTCCGAACCAACTCCGCCGCTACAAAGAAACCGATTCGGATTACATTCGCCAAGAGATCGAATCGTTGATGACCTCGCGCCCTTGCCCCGTGTGCAAAGGACAACGCCTCAAACCCGAAGCGCTCGCCGTGACGATCGCAGACAAGAACATCGTCCAAGTCACCGCGCTGTCGGTGACGCAGGCGCTCGCGTGGGTCAACACCCTGCCGAGTCATTTCACCGAAAAACAAAAAACGATCGCGTATCAAATCCTGAAAGAGTTGCGCGCGCGGCTCGGCTTTCTTGCCAACGTCGGACTCGACTACCTCACCCTCGATCGCAGCGCGGCATCGCTCTCGGGCGGCGAAGCGCAGCGCATCCGCCTCGCGACGCAAATCGGCTCGCAATTGATGGGCGTGCTGTACATTCTCGACGAACCCAGCATCGGCTTGCATCCGCGCGACAATCGCCGCCTGATCGAAACCCTCGCGCGCTTGCGCGATCTGGGCAACACCGTCCTCATCGTCGAACACGACGAAGAGACGATGCGCGCGGCCGATTTCATCGTGGACTTGGGTCCTGGCGCGGGCGAACACGGCGGACACGTCGTCTGCGCCGGCACGCTCGACGATGTGATCCGCTGCCCCACTTCGATCACGGGCGCGTACTTGAGCGGCGCGCGCCGCGTCGCCGTGCCAAGCCAACGCCGCGCGGGCAACGGCAAATCGCTCGTCATCAAAAGCGCGGAAGAGAACAACCTCAAGAAAATCAACGTGACGATTCCGCTCGGCAAATTCGTTTGCGTCACCGGCGTCAGTGGGTCGGGCAAATCGTCGCTGATCGTAGATATTTTGTATCGCCGCCTCGCGCAAATGTTTTACAACGCCAAAGACCGCCCCGGCAAACACGAAGCGATTGTCGGTGCGGAGCATCTGGACAAGGTCGTCAATATTGATCAATCGCCTATCGGTCGCACGCCGCGTTCGAATCCCGCGACGTACACCAACGTCTTTACCGAAATCCGCGAATTGTTCGCGACGACGAACGAAGCCAAACTGCGCGGCTACAAAGCGGGACGCTTTTCGTTCAACGTCAAAGGCGGTCGCTGCGAAGCGTGCCAAGGCGACGGCATCATCAAAATCACTATGCAGTTCTTACCCGACGTGTACGTGCCGTGCGAGGTGTGTCACGGTAAACGCTACAATCGCGAAGCGCTGGAGATTTTGTACAAGGGCAAGAACATTTCGGACGTACTGGATATGACGGTGGAAGAAGCGCTGGAATTTTTCGAGAACATCCCGCGCATCAAATCGAAACTCGAAACGCTGCGCGACGTGGGCTTGGGGTACATTCACCTGGGGCAGCCCGCCACGACGCTCAGCGGCGGCGAAGCGCAGCGCGTCAAACTCTCGAAGGAACTCGCGCGCCGCGCCACCGGGCGCACCCTCTACATCCTCGACGAGCCAACGGTGGGCTTGCACATCGCGGACGTGGAAAAACTGCTCGAGGTGCTGAATCGCCTAGCGGACGCGGGGAACACCGTCGTCGTGATCGAGCACAATCTCGACGTGATCAAGACCGCCGACTGGATCATTGATTTGGGACCCGAAGGCGGTGATGGCGGCGGGCGCGTCATCGCGGAGGGAACACCCGAAGAGGTCGCACAGATGCCGCACTCGTACACGGGGCAATTTCTGCACAAAGTGCTGGGGTAACCTTGTCCAGAGCCAATATCATCCTCGCCTCCTTCGCGACCGAAATCACGCCGCGCGCGCACATCCTCGACATCGGCGCAGGCAAGGGGCTGCTCGCACAAGCGCTGACGCGGCAACTCGGCGCGCGCGTGACGATGGTAGATGTCGCCGCGTACAATCAGAGCACGCTGCCGCTGACCCTGTGCGATAGCCGCGCACTCGCGTTCGCGGACGACAGTTTTGATTTTGCGATTCTTGGCTTTGTTCTGCATCACACCTGCGACCCCGCGGCGATTCTGCGCGAAGCGCTGCGCGTCGCGCCCCAAGTGATCGTCATCGAAAACGATGTGCGCGGCGCGGCGCGGCAGTGGCTGACGCGCATCGTTGACTCGTACCCCGCGCTGCGCTACGGCACGCCGCCCTGTTACCTCGCACAGCCGCGCGACGCGTGGCTCGATTTGTTCGCACGGTTTCCCGTCGAGGCGCGGCTGGCGGGCGAGTTTACTCTGGAGTACGGATTTTTCCGGAACTTTACCGTAGTGCTGACGAAGAACAAATGAAATACCACCTCTGGACCGAAGGTTGTCAGATGAACGTTGCAGATTCGCAGCGCGTCGCCTCTGCGTTGGAACACCTCGGCTATCGCGCGACGCGCGACGCGGAATCCGCCGACGTAATCGTGTTGAACACGTGCGTCGTTCGTCAGAGCGCGGAGGACAAGGCGTACGCGCGCCTAATGTCGCTCAAGCCGCTCAAACAAACACGCCCTGATCTGGTGCTGGCGTTGATGGGCTGTCTCGTCGGCGTCCGCGAGGCATCGCCGCTCCAAAAACGCTTTCCGTTCGTGGACGTGTTCCTTCCCCCCTCCGATCCGACGCGCCTCATCGAACTGCTGCGCGCGCGGTCTGTCAGTGCGAGCCGCGAAGCGGCGAAGCAATCCCCAAACGATGACTACGAAATCGAGCCGCGCGAAACCGAAACGCGCTACCGACTCCAAGACGCGGACTTGATTTTGCCGGTGCACGAACGCGGCCAAGTCGTCCGCGCGCACATCCCTGTCATCTACGGCTGCGATCACGTCTGCACCTTTTGCATCATCCCATATCGGCGCGGACGCGAACGCTCGCGCTCGATGGGCGAAATCGTCGCCGAGGCGCGCGCTCTCGTCCAGCAAGGCGTCAAGGAAATCACCCTGCTTGGACAAATCGTAGATCGCTACGGCTACGATGTGGGCGCGGCTCCGCGTCTACCCGACCTCTTGCGCGTCCTCAACGACCTCGAAGGGCTAGAGCGCATCCGCTTTCTCACTTCGCACCCGCTCTACATCACCGACGCGTTGCTCGACGCCGTCGCGACGCTCCCCAAAGTGTGCGAGTATATCGAAGTGCCGGCGCAATCGGGCGACGACGCGATGCTCGCGAAGATGAAGCGCGGCTACACCGCCGCCGAGTACCACGCGCTCATCGAAAAAATTCGCGCGCGCATACCGAACGTCGGCATCGCCACCGACATCATCGTCGGAATGCCGGGCGAGACCGCCGCACAATTTCGCGCGACGTACGACCTACTCGCGGAATTGCAACTCGATGTGGTGCACGTCGCAATGTTTAGCCCACGCCCAAACACCGTCGCCGCGCGCTGGGCCGACGACGTGCCGCCTGAAGAGAAAGAGCGTCGCCGCAAAGCGATTGACGACCTGCAAGCGGAAATCGTTGGCAAGATCAACGCGCGCTTTTTGGGGCAGACGGTCGAGGTGCTCGTCGAGGAGACGCAGGCGCGCAAAAATCGCTGGAAGGGACGCACGCGCAC
>DYLA01000005.1:29791-33588 GCA_020722265.1 Anaerolinea sp. | reverse complement strand
ATCGGGAGGATATGCTAATGGGCATCACCATTCACTACAGCGGCAAGTTGGACGATCCACGTGTCTTGGCTCAACTCTTGGCAGAGGCGCGGCATTTTTGCTTTCAACGCCGATGGAAATACATTGACGTGGACGATCGCATCCTCGGCACGGTCGAGCGACGGATTCCCAGCGACGCCGAGTCCGTCCGTACGCAAACATCGCCGATTGACGACACGCTGCGCGGCATCCTCATTCAACCGCATCCCAAAAGCGAAAGTGTCTTTCTGACGTTCAATCAAAATGGCGAACTGTGTTTCTATATGCCGCAAGCCACGCCAGGACATTTCGGGGAGAACAAATCGCTGTTCACCAAGACCCAATTCGCGCCCCTCGACATTCACATTTCGATTTGTGAATTGCTCGCGCTCATCCGCGACAAATACTTTCCCAGCCTGCGCGTGGTGGACGAAGGCGAATACTGGGAGACGCGCGATCCGGCGCGCCTTGCCGAAAATTTTGGACGCTTGAACACGCTGATGGATCAAGTTGCCCACGCCCTCAACGACCCCGACCATCCACTCACGCAAGAAATCCAGCGCGCGCTCGACGACGCGCAAGACGACGCCGCGAACCCAGACCCACGCCAGAAAAAAGGCATGCGTTTGGAACGCGGCGCAAGAATCAAACCGTCCGATCCGTTGTGGAAACGCGGACACGGATGCAGCGCCGGGAGAAATTAACGTCGGGGCGCAATGGAATTATGCTCCCTCACCGGTTTTCCCCCGCCGATTCCGAAAAATCATCTTCAACGGCGCGCCCTCAAAACCCCACCGCGCGCGAATCTGGTTTTCCAGAAAACGTTCGTACGTGAAATGCACCAAGCGTTTGTCGTTGACGAAAAAAACGAACGTCGGCGGCGAACCCTCCACTTGCGTCGCGTACAGAAATTTGAGCACGCGCTGGCCTTTCGAGGCGGGCGCATGTTTGCGCGTCGCCTCGCGCACCAACTCGTTCAACTCCGCCGTCTTGACGCGCCGCCGCAACGCCTCGCGCACCGCTAGGGCGCGCTCGATGACCTGATACACGCGTTGCCGCGTCTTTGCCGAAACGAACACCAGCGGTGCATACGCGATAAAATCGAGTTGCGCGCGGAGGCGCTGCGTGAACTCGTCCATCGTCCGTTCGTCTTTTTCGATCAAGTCCCATTTGTTGACGACGATGACCACGCCCTTGCCCTCGGCAAGGATGGACTGCGCGACGTGTTGGTCCTGCGCCAAGACGCCCGCCTGCGCGTCGATCACAAGCAGCGCGACCTCGGCGCGCTGGATCGCGCGCAGCGCACGCAGCGCGCTGTACTTTTCGATCCCCTGCTCGATGTGTCCACGCTTGCGTAATCCAGCCGTGTCAATCAGCACGATTTTCTGTTTGTTCCACGTCAACTCGGTATCGAGCGCATCGCGCGTGGTGCCCGGAATCTCGCTGACCATCGCGCGCGCTTCGCCCAAGATCGCGTTGAGCAAGGACGACTTGCCCACATTCGGTCGTCCCACAATCGCCAAGTGCGGCACATCATCGGCAGGGGCGAGCGTCTCTGGAGGCAAGCGCGCCACAATCCCATCGAGCAGATCGCCGACGCCAACGCCGTGCAGCGCGGAAATCGGCATCGGCTCGCCGAGACCGAGCGCGAAAAATTCGACGGCGTTCTGCGCGCGCGTCGCGTTATCCGCTTTGTTAACGACGAGATAGACGGGCTTGTTCGTTTGCCGCAAAATTTTTGCGATCTCGAAATCGTCCGGCGTCGCGCCTTGCTCCACATCCACGACGAACACAATCGCGTCCGCCTCGTCGATCGCCAGTTGCGCTTGGGCGCGCACCCCCGCGAGCATCGCTGCGGGCGTGCCCGGCAAATCGGCGCGATCATCCCACGCGAGCCCACCCGTGTCCACCACGAGAAAGGCGCGCCCCGCGAATTCCACTTCGCCGTACAAACGGTCGCGCGTCGTCCCAGCCGTCTCGGACACGATCGCGAGTTTCTCTTCGATTAAACGATTGAACAACGTGGACTTGCCCACATTCGGGCGCCCCACGATGGCAACGATTGGTTTTCCCATAGTCGGGTAATCGGGCAGCCAAGTAGTCGGTACACGACTATTCGACTACTCGACTAACCTCCCACAAAGTTCCCGCCGTCCCCTCCACCGCACCAAACAGCGGTACATCGAGTACGGCGATGGGGATGAGCGTGTAGCGAGAGGCGAGCGCGCGGCGCGCCGCGCTCGTCTCCGCGCCGTCGTCCAACAGAAACACACGGCGCTGCGCGCGGTCCATCGCCTCGACGAATTGCGCGAGTTCGTCCGCGCGCCACTCACTCGGTCGAAACGTTGCGCGCCGCGCGTACAGATCGAGCGCGCCATCATTCATCGTCGAACCGATCACCGCGTCGCGCGGCGTGAGCGCGGCGATTTGATCGAACGACGCGCGCTGTGCGCTCGTCACGTAACCGAACGTCACGCGCGCGGGCTGAACGACGCGCAAGAGTGTAAACTGCGTGCGCGTGAGAAAAAGCAAAAGCGCGAGAAAGATCACACTGCCCGACAGCAGACCGCCGACGGCTGACCGCCACCCGCGCGCATCGCGCGCGAGCGCGATGATGCCGTACGCGGTGAACAGAACGACAACGGGAAATTCGGGCAACAGATCGCGCATCCGAATCGCCGCGTAGAACACATGAAACGCGACCATAACACCAAGCCACGCGGCAAGCACCGCGAACGGGCGCGCGTCGTCGCGCCACGCGCGATACGCGCCGTAAAGCGTGAACGGAAAAAGATAACCGAATTCGTTCCCCGCGAAAAATCGTTCCGCGAGTTTTCCTGCGCTCGGCAAAAGATTCCCCAGCGCGAAATGCTTCAACTCGTGCGATTCGGGCGCAAGCCAATTGCCAAAATTCTGCTGATGGTAAATCAAATCGGGCAACGCGACGATGAACGCAACGAGCGCGATGCCAACGAGCAAGCGCGCGCGTGCGCGTCGCGGCAGTTGCCACGCGGCAAGCGCAATCGGCAGCGCGAGCAAAACTTGCGTGTGACGAATGAGATAGGCCATGCCGAGCGCAAACCCGCTGAGCAGGAGGCGGGAGGCAGTAGGCAGGAGGCGGTCCCCCACCGATTGCCGACTGCTCATCAACGCGAATGTGACCGCGATCACCGACCACAACTGCGCTTGCGCGTCCACCAGCGGCACCAGGACGCGATCCACCATCTCCCACGAGGTTGCCAGCAGCGCAATAGAAATCGCGGCGATCATCGCGCGTTCAGGCACCGCGCGCGCGCGAAAATATTCCCACGCGAAAAATCCAACCGCCAGCAACGACGCCAGCGCGGCAAGCGGCGTCGCGAGGTACAACCCTTCCTCGCCGAACAAACGATACATCCCCGCGAGCCACACCGAACCCCAGGGGGGCCACACCGTCGCCGCGCTGCCCGTGTCGTTCTCGAACAAGCGATAGCCGACGTGTTGAATCGGATACCACTTGATTCCCAAATCTTTGATTTCATCGAACAGCAGGAACGCGTGCAGGAACGTCCCGCGCGTCTCAAGATCCACTGCCATCTGCACGTACGCGTACGGATCGGTTGCCGTGACGCCGCGCGTGCGATGCGTGAATGTCTCTGCGGCAAACCACGCGAGCGAGCCGAGCGCAAGCAAGAGCCCGAGGAGAGTGAAACGCCAAACGTAAGACTTGCCTACAACTTGAATCAGCGCGACGTACACCAGTGCGGCGATCACCGCCAGTTCGATTTGAAAGACGAGCA
>DYLA01000005.1:0-29691 GCA_020722265.1 Anaerolinea sp. | reverse complement strand
AGCGCGACGTACACCAGTGCGGCGATCACCGCCAGTTCGATTTGAAAGACGAGCAGGCGCGCGTTCGCGAGGGTGGATTCGTCTTGGTAGGGCAGCGGTGCGCGGACGAACCAAACGGTGATCACGCGTGCGAGCAAAATGGCGTACAGAAAGAACAGCGGCGCGAGTGTCTCTATGGCAAGCGCGCGGCGCGTGCGGCACGCCTCCCGCGCGGGCAACGCCAGCAAGAGGGCGAGCGTCGGCAGCGCGAACCAAATCGGTTGATGAAAGTATCGCCAGACTGCCGCGAGTCCTGCCAAGTGCAATGCGAGTGTCAATGCCATCTCGCGGCGCGTGAGCGCGCGCACGTCGTCGCGAAAGGTGAGCGCGGCAAGGTGCTGGGTAATCATCAATCCACAAACCGATATTTTAACAGTGTCCAGACTGCAACGAATCCATCCTTGACGCCGATCTTTTTCCCCTCGCTATACTCGCGTCCATAGTACGCAATCGGCACTTCGAAGATGCGGATGCCGCGCTTGAGCACCTTGGCCGTGACTTCCGGTTCGAAATCGAAACGATGTGAACGCAAGCGCATCCCCTTGATCACGTCCGCGCGAAAGGCTTTGTAACCTGTCTCCATATCGCTCAAGATCGCGTCGTACAAAATGTTGGTCATCAGCGTCAGCATTTTGTTCGCCAGCATATGCCAGAAAAACATCGCCATCCGCGGACCGAGAAAACGCGAGCCGTACACCACCTTGGCGCGTCCCTCGACGATGGGCTCGATGAGTTGCTTGTAATCGCGCGGATCGTACTCCAAGTCGGCGTCTTGGATGACGATGATGTCGCCGGTGGCGTGGGCGAGTGCGGTGACAATCGCCGCGCCTTTGCCGCGATTGCGATCGTGATACAACACCGTGACGCCCTCCGCTTGCGCGAGCAATTCGCGCGTGCCATCGGTCGAGCCGTCGTCCACCGCGATGATCTCTTTGTCGTACGGAACCGCCTGCACGCGTTCCAAGATTTTCAAGATGGTCGTGCGCTCGTTGTAGACGGGAATGAGGATGGAAAGTTTCAAGGGTTACTCCGCGTTGTGAAATATCCGTTGGCAGGCAGGCTGCCTCCTGTTCACGGTGCTAACCACGCGCGTAATTCATCGCGCGCGAGCGTGCGCGTCTTTTTGAACACCAGCGGCAAGGGATGATCGTACACCGTAAAACTCTCATCGGCGCGACCCCAGTTCCACACGCGCGCGTCGGACGCGGAGAACAGCGGCGGCGCGAGTCCATCAAAACGATCATCCGCGATCACCAACCCACCCAGCGCGATGCCGTTGACAGCGGACGCGTCAAGTTCGAACCCAAGTTGCCCCGCGAACAACGCGCGATAGTATCGCGATGAAATCGGATAGCGCGTGGGCAAACGCGTGATCGGTGCGGACAAGCGCTGCGTCGCGAGAACGATGTAATCGGCATCGCGGAGCGCGTTCACCAGCGTTTCCAACTTGGTCGCATCGTCCACGTCGTACATCGGCAGCATGATCGTTTGGTACTCGCTTGGCGCGCGCGTTGCCTCGCCGATTCGCATCGGCACAGGCAGCACATCGTCCCAGTGTTCAACCGCAATGGTCGCGTGCGCCGGAATGTTCGCGTACATCCAACGCGAAATCGTCAGCCAAGGATGTTCGCGTGAGTAGAGCGATGTGAAAGCAAGCGCGTAGATCAGTGAGGCAGTGAACAGTAGACAGTAGGCAGTAGGCAGTAGCCAAAGCGCGAGACGTGAAACGTGACCGCTGACCCCTGTCCCCTGACCCCTGATTACACTCGCCGCCATCAGGAACAGGAACGGCAACAGCGGCAACAGGTAGCGCAAATGTTTCGCGTACTGCCCGCCGACCATCAGAAAATAGACGAGCGCCCAAGCGAGAATGAACCCATCGCGCCACTCGCGCGTGCGCCACCAACGCCACGCGAACAGCGCGCTCCCCAGCCACGCGAAAATTCCCAGCGGCAATCCCATCCCCCACACGCTACTCTGCGCGATCGGATAAACGTACGGCAGCGTGTCCGCGTACTGGCGCGTGTACGGATAATCGAGCCAACCGCGCGCCACCAAAGATTCGGTACCGATTTGCCCAAAGTAGCGAATCGGATCGAGAAGCGCGTACGGTTGCATGAGGAAGAAGACGGCGAACGCGACGCCCCCAACCGCCGCGAGCGTGGTCCGTTGCGTCTTGATTTGTCCAAGCCAGCCACACAATTTGTCTCCGGGTCTCCCGGCTACTCCGTCTGCATTGGCACGAACTACCGCCACGACAATCGGCACAACCAGCGGCGCGGCGCTGACCTTGGTCGCGAGCGCGAGTCCAAACGCAACGCCCGTCGCGATGGCGTCGCGATGGGCGCGCGTCTGTGCGAACCGCGCGGCAAAGTACATCGTCGCGACGACAAGCAGCGTGAGGAGCGTGTCCACCGCGTAGAAATGCGATAACTGAATGTGCAAAACCGTGACCGCGATGCACGCGGACGCGATCATCCCTGTCGCCGCGTCGTACAATCGCCGCGCGAGCAGAAACGTCAGCGCGAGCGTTCCCAGATCGAAGCACGCCGAGAGCGCGCGTCCCAAGAGCGCCATCCCCACGAAATCTTCGCGCCACGGCACACTGAGCGACGGCATCGGCGCGAACACGCTCAAGATTTTCAAAAGATAGATTGGAAAAGACCCGTAGGCAAAAAACTTTGGATTGAGTGGGCTATCGGCGGAAAAAAACTCGGCCAGGTTGGCGGGCAAGCGTAATTCCGACGCGACGAGCAAGATTTTCCGTTCGTCGGGATGAAAAAGGTAACCGCCGTCCCACGCCAGTCCGTACAAGCGGAACACAGCGGCGATGAACAGGATGATGGCGAATCCAAGACGCGGAGACAAGGAGAGGAGGAGACAAGGCGCAGGTCGCCTGGTTTCCTTATCACCTTGTCCGCCGATCATATGTCTCCGTTTTCCTTCACCGTGTTCAAGCGCGCCAAAAAATCGGGTGAGTGGAGCAACTCCACTTGGGCGTCCGTCTCCGCGTCCGCCGAAGCGTTGGTATCGCGATCGAGCGAACGATTGATCAGGTCTTTGGCAAGCGCCAGCGCGCGGGGCGAGTAATTCATCTGGCGCGCCGCCCAGCCGCGCGCCAAACTCAACAACTCGTTCGGTTCGGCGATGCGATGCACCAAGCCGATGCGCTGTGCATCGTAGGAGGTGACGTTGCGCCCGCGCAAAATCAACTCTTTCGCCGCGCTCACACCGATGAGCCGCGTCAGTCGCCGCGTGCCACCGAGCGCGAGCACCATCCCCAATTTGATTTCGGGCAAGCCAAAGATCGCGCGCGTGGACGCGATTCGAAAATCGCATGCGAGCGCGAGGACAACGCCGCCGCCGTACGCCAGCCCGTTGATCGCGGCGATGGTGATCTGCGGCAGTCGTTCGAGCGCGTCAAACGCCTCGCGCCATTTGACGATTTCCGCGCGCGTTGCGTCGGGCGTGGATACCTCACCGATGCGCTTGAGCATTTCCAAGTCCGCGCCAATCGAAAACGCTTTGCCTGCGCCGGTGACGATGAGCGCGCGCGTGGAGGCGTCATCGCCCAGTCCGTCCATGAGCGCGCGCAGTTCGCCCATCATCTCGTCATTGAGCGCGTTGCGCTGGCTCGGACGATTCAGAAAAATTGTTACGATGGAATCGGATTTTTCCACACGCAGAGTTTTGTAAGCCACGTTACCTCGTCACAAGCTCAAGGTTCGAGGTTCAACGTTGAACCCTAAACCTGAAACTCTGAACTAGTCTCCCAACTTGAGCACCGCCATAAACGCGTCCTGCGGAATTTCGACGGTGCCCAGCCGCTTCATGCGCTTTTTGCCCGCTTTTTGTTTTTCCAGCAGTTTACGTTTGCGCGTCACATCGCCGCCGTAGCATTTTGCCAGCACATCTTTGCGCAGCGCGCGAATCGTCTCGCGTGCGATGATGCGTCCGCCGAGCGCGGCTTGAATCGGTACCGGAAACAGTTGTTGCGGAATCACTTCTTTCAAACGTTTACACAGCGCCGCGCCGCGCGCATACGCATAGTCCTTGTGGACAATCATCGAAAGCGCGTCCACCGGTTCGTCGTTGACTAGAATCGTCATCTTGACCAAGTCGCTGGCGCGATAATCGGCAAAGGTATAGTCGAGCGAGGCGTAGCCGCGCGTGCGCGATTTCAACTGATCGTAGAAATCAATGATCAGTTCCGAAAGCGGAATGAAATACGTCAGGAGCACGCGCTGCGCGTCGAGGTACTCCATCTTGTCGAACGCACCGCGGCGCTGCACGACCAAATCCATAATCGGACCGATGTACTCTTGGGGCGTGAAAACTTGGATGTGCATCCACGGTTCTTCGATCTTGGCGATCTCCTCGCCACCCGGCATTTCGGCCGGATTGTCCACCGTGACGATGCTTCCATCGTGTTTCAAAACGTGATACTCGACGCTCGGCGCGGTCGCGATGAGATTGAGATCATACTCGCGCTCCAAGCGCTCTTGCACGATATCCATATGCAACAAACCGAGAAAGCCGCAACGAAACCCGAATCCGAGTGCGGCGGAGGTTTCGGGTTCGTATGTCAACGACGCGTCGTTCAATTTCAACTTGTCGAGCGCGTCGCGCAAGAGCGGATAGTCGTTCGTCTCGACGGGGTAGAAGCCCGCGAACACCATCGGCTTGGCAGGGCGAAAGCCCGGCACAGGCACGTGCGCGGGATGGTCGGCGTGCGTGAGCGTATCGCCGACTTGAATCTCGCGCACGCTCTTGAGTCCCGTCGCCACGTAACCCACCTCGCCCGCGCCCAGCGAGTCGCCTGCGACCATCTTGGGGCGAAACAAGCCGACTTCGAGCGCGTCCACCTCCAAGCCCGAGGACATCAGCCGCAGTTTGTTGTTCTTGTGTAACTCGCCATCCACCACGCGCACGTACGCGACGACACCTTTGTACGCGTCGTACTTGGAATCGAAGATGAGGGCGCGCAACGGGAGCGTTGCATCTGCAACCGGCGCAGGGATGCGCGCGACAATCGCTTCCAAAACGCGGTCCACACCTGCGCCCGTCTTGGCAGACGCGCGGATGATCTGATCGTTCGGCACGTTCAGCAGTCGTTCGATGTCGTGCGCGATGTCATCGGGGCGCGCCGAGGGCAAATCAATCTTGTTGACCACTGGCACGATCGCCAGATTGTGATCGAGCGCGAGGTAGAGATTCGCGAGCGTCTGCGCTTCGATGCCCTGCGTCGCGTCCACGACGAGGACGGCGCCTTCGCACGCGGCGAGCGCGCGCGACACCTCGTACGTGAAATCCACGTGGCCAGGCGTATCAATCAAGTTGAGTTCGTATTCGTTTTCATCGCGCGCTCGGTAAAACATCCGAACGGCTTTCGCCTTGATCGTGATGCCTTTTTCGCGCTCCAAGTCCATCTGGTCCATCACCTGCTCGACCATTTCGCGTTTGTCAATCGTGCCAGTGGCTTCAAGCAGGCGGTCGGTCAGCGTAGACTTGCCGTGATCAATATGCGCGATGATGCAAAAGTTGCGAATTCGCGTGGACTCCATCGGAGCGCATTATACCACGCCTGGTGCCCAAAGCCAAAGAAAAACCCGAAGCGTCTCGACGACCCTTCGGGTTTCCGCTTGCCTAGTGCGATGAAATCAGTCGGGGCTGATACGGTGTGCCGGCTTGACGCACGTCAACGATCGCCACTCCGATTTTTTCGAGAGCGCTGACCAAGTCCTCGCGCGGGACGCCCAGCACCTTCATCGTGATTTCGCCTTGCTTGGACTCTTTGCCCACTAACGTCACGACGCTTCGAATATCGCCGCCCAAACGCGCGATCTCGCCCGTCATCTTTGCGAGTTCCCCTTTGACATCAGGCACGCGCGCCATCACGCGCAGCCCCTGCTCTGTTTCGCCGCCAAGCGCCTGCGCGAGCGTGCGAAAGATATCGGTCTCGGTAATGATGCCAATCAACTGATTGCCGCGCACGACCGGCAAACTGCCAATCTTGTGCTCGACCATAATCCGCGCGGCATCCTCCAGCGGGCAATCCTCGCCGACTGTGATGACACGCCGCGTCATCAAGTCGCTGATCTTGAGTTTCGATAGCAGATAGGGCAACTCCCACGCGCTTAGCGTCGTCGCCGGCGATGGGGATGCCTTGAGCAAATCCTTTTCGACGACGATGCCAACCAGCGCGCCCTTGGCGTCCACCACCGGCAAGCGCCGAATCCTTTTCTGACGCAAAAGGTCCATCGCATCCGCGAACGATGTTTCGGGATGCACAACCACTGGATTCGGTGTCATTCGTTCACGTACGAGCATCGGGCACCTCCCTGGAATAGAATCCTGATTCTTGCGGCGAGACCTCCCTCGCCTACTCTTACTATATCACAAATTCTCGAAATTTGCCACTACCCCGTCATCCGTGACCGCGACTAGGCGCGCCGGGGCGATTCGGTTAGACCAATCCGCATCGCTCGGCGCGATCACGCGAATGTAATTATCCGTGTATCCCGACCACCACCCACGCCGCCACTTGTCCACCTTCGGCGCTCTACCGTCGGCGGTCAGTTCTTGTGTCTCCCATAACACCTCCATCGTCCGCCCAACGAAGCGCTGGGCGAACGCACGCGCGCTTGCCGACGCGACCACTTGCATCTGTCTGGCGCGCGCGGCTTTCATTCTCTCCGGCACCTGCGCGGGCATCGTCGCCGCGGCAGTGCCCGCGCGCAGCGAGTACGGAAAGACATGGACGCGTGCGAACCGCATCCGCTCGACGAACGCGAGCGACTCGGCGAACTCGGCGTCGCTTTCGCCGGGAAAACCGACGATGACATCCGTCGTAATGCCGATATCCGGGATTTTTTCGCGCGCGCGGTTCACCGCGCGCGCGAATTGCGCCGTCGTGTAGGGACGCCGCATCCGCCGCAGCACAGCGTCGGAACCGCTTTGCAGTGACAGATGCAAATGACGGCATACGCGCGCCTCGTCGAACAGATCGAGCAGCGACGCGTCCATATCCCACGGCGCGACCGAAGAGAGACGCAAACGCGGCACGGCGGTCTGGGCGAGAAGCGCGCGAATCACCTCGCGCAAGTTGGGCGAGCGATACGCCGAAATCTGCACGCCAGTCAGCACGATTTCGTTGTACCCCGCGTCCACCCGCGCGCGCACCTCCGCCACGATCTCGTCCAATGGACGACTGCGTTCTCTGCCGCGCGCTAGCGGGATGACACAGTACGCGCAACTCATATTGCAACCGTCTTGAATCTTGACGAACGCGCGCGTGCGGAAATGCGGCGAGTGACCGAGAGCGGACAGCACAAACTGCGGCTCGCCCCCAGCAACCTGCGTCTCGACTTCCGCATCGAGCCCCGGCGACGCGGCGCATTCATCGTCAAGGACGGTGGGCGAACGACGAACAGCGGGATACGCCGAAGGGGGCTCGCAGCCGAAATCTGAAATACGTTCCACCAGCCGTTCTTTCTCCGCGTTCGGCACGACGAGCGTGGGGTTGCCGAACGCGCGCATTTGCTCCGGCGCAAGAGTGGCGTAACAACCGGTCAGCACGAGCCGCGCGCGCGGATTGACACGCGCGAGTTGGCGCGCGAGTTGGCGCGACTTGCGCGCGGCGACGTGCGTAATCGCACAGGTATTCAAGATACACACATCCGCCGCGCGCACCTCCGCCACGACTTGGTGACCCGCGCGCGCAAACTGCCGCGCCCAGGCTTCGAGTTCGCTTTCATTCAGTTTGCAACCGAGCGTTGCCAAGTAGACTCTCACGCACGCGAGCATAACACGGTTCGAGCGCGCTGTCAAAAGAGACCCTCGATTCTGCAGAGATGATGCGCTGAGAGCGCTCGGTGATGCCACTCTCAAACAAATTTTACGCGCGGTTGCCACGCGCGAGAATGTTCGTTATAATGACGCCGCTATGAACTCACCGCGCTTTCATCCTGCGCCCTTTGTCAAGTTTGTCCTTGGTGCTTTCGCCATCACCACTCTAGTCGCCATCGCGTTGGCATACTACATTCAGCAGAACCTTGCCGAAACGCCGCAGGCGGTCTTCCCCGCAGTGGGATTGGGATTGGCATTCCTCTATCTTGCGATTGTCGCCGTCGGACACAGCACCTCGCGCGCGTGGATTCGGCGCGGAGACGAGTACGCACAACTCTACGCGCAGGAGCGCAAGCGCGCGCGACAGATGCGCATCGTCAACGACGCGGACAAACAACTCTCCGCGATCCTCGACCCCGACCAACTGCCCGACCAAGTGCTGCGAATCATCCTCGAACGATTCTATTTCGACCGCGCCGCGATCTATCTGATGCAAGACCACCGCTTGCTCCTCGCGAGTATGCGCGGCTATCCTGCCGACCTGTTGTATCATCCGGAACGAGTGCAGGCGCGTGCGACCGAGGGAGGGCTAATCGCCCAAGCCGCCCAGTCCGGCAAAAGTGCGATTGCGCCGAACGCCCAGATAGATTCGCGCTGGATTCCGTACGGTCCCGACGACACGACCCGTGTCGAGATCGCCGTGCCGATGCTCGCGCGCGGGCGCGTCATTGGCGTAATTGACCTCGCGAGTGATCGCGACGACGCGCTCGAACACAGTGACGCCGCTGTGCTCGAATCGCTCGCCGCGCAAGCTGCTGTCGCCATCGAAAACGCGCGGTTGTACGCGGCGGCGCGGCGCAACGTGTGGAAGTTGAGCGCGCTCCGCTCGATTGACCATGCCATCGGCGCGACGCTCGACCTGCAACGCACCCTCGATTTACTGCTCACCCATACGACCGCGCACGTTGCCGACGCGGAGAGCGCAGGAATGATCGTCCTCGTTCAACCGGAGAGCAAACGACTCCGGATCGCGGCCGCCAAAAACTTGGGCGCGGCGTTCGTCGAGCAGTTCAATTTGCGCGTTGGCGAAAGTATCATCGGGCGGGTCGCGGAGGACGGCGTCCCGCGTGAGGTCACTGACCTTGCGCGCGACCCGCGCGCGAACTTGACCGGCTGCCCCCAGTCCGATCGTCTTGCCTCCGTTCTTGCAGTGCCGCTGCGCGCCGAAGGAAAGATTATCGGCGTACTGGCAGTCTACACGCGGCTGCCGCACCACTTTGACGACGAGGAAATGGACTTTTTCGTCACGCTCGGCGGTCAGGCGGCCCTCGCCGTTCAAAACGCGCAACTCTACGAACGGATGCGCCTCCAAGCGGAATCGCTCGCGCACCTGACCCAGCAACTCGACGAAAGTTACACCGCGACACTCGCCGCGATGTCCGCCGCGCTCGACGCGCGCGATCACGAGACGCAGGGACACTCGCAACACGTCGCGCGGTTGACCCTGGCGGTGGCACGCGCGATGGGCATCACCGACACAAACGAACTACTCGCCATCGAGCGCGGCGCGCTCCTGCACGACATCGGCAAAATTGGCGTGAGCGATGCTGTGCTGCGCAAAGCCGGCGCGTTGACTCCTACAGAGTGGGAGGAGATGAAGCAACATCCGCTCATCGGCGCGGAGATGCTGCGCCACATCCGTTTCCTCGAAGGCGCGCTCCCTATCATTCGACATCATCACGAACGTTGGAACGGCAGCGGCTATCCCGCCGGTCTGAAAGGCGCGGCGATTCCACTCGCGGCGCGTATCTTTGCCGTCGTAGACGCGTACGATGCGCTCACCTCCTCGCGCCCTTATCGTCCCGCCCTCCGTCACGCCGAGGCGATGGCGCAAATCCGCGCCCAAAGCGGAATCGAGTTCGACCCGCGCGTGGTAGAAAAATTCAGCGAGGTGATGGAAGAGACAGCGTGGCATACGGTTCGCGGCGAAAACCTTCCGCGAGCGATTGCCCCTGTCCATTGATTCGCGCGCCGCGCACGAATTTGTCCCCCCACGCGGCGCGTGTTATAATTTCGCCAATCCAATTTCTCGAAAGGATGGTTGATGCGAAAATTCTCGATTGTCCTTTGCTTCGCCGCGCTGATCGCTCTCGGCTGCTCCGCAACGGGGGGAAACGCCGTGCCGACGGATACCCCCCGCCCCACCAAAGTCGCCGTCGCGGCAACCACGCCAGCGAATCCGACCGCGCCGCCCAAGACGCCGTCCACGCCAGCCCCCGCGCCGACCTCTACGCAACCGGCGGCGTCGAAGGTCAAGCCGCTCAAAATGAACTCGCCGGAGTATGGCGCGCAAGCGTTCCTGTGGTGGCGACCCGAAACTGCCGACCGCGATCTGGGTATGATGCGCGACGCCGGCTTGACCTGGGTCAAGCAGCAATTTGCATGGCGCGACATCGAAAATACGAAAAAAGGCGCGTTCGACTGGTCTCACGCCGACCAAGCGGTGAATCTGGCGAATGCCAAAGGGATTGACATTCTCGCGCGCCTGGACAATGCGCCGGACTGGGCGGCGCCCGGCTGCAACAATCCCGCCAAGAAGCAAATGGGACCCGCGAAGAATATGCAGGACTGGCTCAACTTTTTGACCGCGTTCGTCACGCGCTACAAGGGTCGCATCCGCGCGTACGAAATCTGGAACGAGCCGAATCTCGCGCGCGAATGGTGCGGTCGCCCGCCGAACCCGGCGGAGTACGCCGCTCTGCTCAAAGCCTCCTACGCCAAGATCAAGTCCATTGACCCGAACGCGATGATCGTCAGCGCGGGCTTGACGCCGACGACACAGAGCAACGCCGAAGCGATGCCGGACGTCACCTTCGTCGGGCGAATGTACGACGCGATGAAGAACAACTCGACCGGCTATTTCGACGCGCTGGGGGTCCACGCGCCCGGCTACAAAGCGCCGCCGGAGGCAAGCCCGGACCAAGTCGCCAAGAACCCAACGTACAATCACGGCGAGGGCGCGGCGGGACGCATCTATTGCTTTCGCCACGTCGAAGACATCCGCCAAGTGATGGTCGCGCGCGGCGACAGCGCGAAGCAAATCGTCATTCTGGAATTCGGCTGGACGATGGATCCGATTCACCCGGAATATTCGTGGTTCCGCGTGGACGAATCCACACACGGTCAGTACGTCGTCCGCGCCTTCGAGTACGCCAAGAAGAACTGGTCGCCGTGGATTGGCGCGATGTTCGTCATCTACATGGCAAATCCCGATTGGACCGAGCAGAATGAAGAGTACTGGTGGTCTATCACTGATCCGCAAGGAAATCCGCGCGGGGCGTACGTGCGGCTGAAGGCGATGCCCAAGTAAACTGCGATGAGCGCATCGGGAACGGCTGCGGCAAAAGAAGAGATTGCCGGCGTCGGGAAGAAGCGCGGTTGCGGCGTGCGAATCAACCTCGCGCTCTTCTTCCTTCTCGCCATCTGGCTCATCGCGAACGCGCTCTACCAACGCCCCGCATCGGTCACCGTCACCACGCCCACTACCGCGCCGCTCCGCGTGACCGGTGCGCCCACTCCCACTCGCGCGCGCACGGCTACACCTCTTCCCAAACCACCAATGATCAGCGCATTGGAGCGCGAGGCGCCCCATCTCGTCGGGTGGCAACCAGCCATCGGCAAGACCGAATGAAAGAACCGAGAGGAAAATTCCTCTCGGTTCTGTTTCGCAAGTATTGGCTCACCCTCCCACCTGTGGGAGAACGCCAAGAGAGAACGCGCGTCACGGCTGCTGGACAAAGTCCACGCGCATCGGGCAGTTGCCCACGCCGCTGTACGGCTGCACCAGAATCGAAACCTGTGGACTTGCCGGCGCGCCGCTCGCGCCGACAATCCAGATGACAAAAGTGCCGCTGGGCGCGAGCACATCGTACTTGCCTGGCACATCCGGTTTGTCCTTGGACACGGTCTCGCCAATGTCACCATTCGGCGCCTTGTGGCGAATCCGAATGTTGGGCAGACCCTTGCCGCTGGCGTCCGTAATCAAGCCCCAGATATAGTTGCGCGGGCACTCGTTACCGGTGGGACCTAGATTGGCGTCAGGCGGACCGGCTTTCGGACAGAAAGGCAAGTTGCCGCAGGACGGCACACCGGGGATCGCGGCTTGGGTGGGGGGCAGAGTTGCAGGCTTGGGCGCGGCAGTCGGTTGGCTTGCTCCTGCTGGCGTCGCCGGTGCCGTCTGAAACGCGCCGAGCGGCGAGGGTATCGGCGCCACTGTGGGCGCGCGCGGGAGAGTGGGCTGAACCGACGCGGGAGTATCGGTCGGAAGGTTGACCGCCACTGGGGTGGCGAGGAGGTTGAACGTAATCGTCACGGCGCCGGGCGCGGGAGGGTTGGCGTTCAAATAGCCAGAGACCGCCACGTACATTCCCAAACAGCAAATCGCCAAAACGACAATCACTGCAACCACATACGATTTGTCCTGCATCGCGCTCCTCCAGAAATCTGACTAACGACCGATGTTGATAACCCCCGCCGCGGAGAGAAACTGCCGCTCATTCTGATCCGACGCTTGCAAGCAACCCTCTCCGTCAAAATCATACCATGAGCAAAGAGAAAACGCAAAACCAGGCGCGAGTTGCACTCCCGCCTCTGTTGGCTATAATCCCATCGCAACCTTGAGCACCAAAACCCGGAGTCCCTATGCCCACCCTCTTTGTCGTTTCGCACACCCATTGGGATCGCGAATGGCACGAGCCGTTCCAGGTCTTTCGCGGGCGGCTCGTTCGTTGCGTTGACCAACTGCTCGACCTCTTTGCAAGCGATCCAGACTATCGAGAGTTCTTGCTCGATGGGCAGACCATCGTTCTCGACGACTATCTCGAAGTGCGTCCCGAACGCGAGCCGATTCTGCGCGATCTGGTACGCGCGGGCAAATTGCATATCGGTCCCTGGTACGTTTTGCCGGACGAATTCCTTGTGAGCGGCGAAGCCATCGTCCGCAACTTGCTGCGCGGCATCCGCCACGCGCGCGCGTTCGGCAAGGTGATGCGCATCGGCTACATCCCCGACCCCTTCGGGCACATCAGCCAGATGCCGCAGATTCTGCGTGGCTTTGGCATCGGCGCTGCGGCGTTTCGACGCGGGCTGGCGGATGAGCCGACCGAATTATGGTGGGAGGCGAGCGATGGCACGCGCGTGCTCGCGTGCTATCTGCGCGATGGTTACGACAATGCCGCGTTTTTGCCGCGCGACCCGGCGCGCTTCGTCGAGGGCATCAAGAAACTGCGCGCGTCGCTCGCGCCGCACGCCCTCACGGGGAATTTTCTCCTGATGAACGGCACCGATCATATGGAACCCTGGCCAGACCTCACGCGCCTGCTCCAGTCTGCGCGTCGAGAAATCACAGACGCGGCAATCGTCCACGCGTCTCTGCCGGCGTACGTCGCGCGCGTGCAGCAAGAAATCGCGACGCGCGCGCTAACCTTACCGGTCGTGCGCGGCGAACTGCGCAATCCCAAACGTCATCACCTCCTCCCCGGCGTCGCCTCGTCGCGGACGTGGCTCAAGCAGCGCAACGCCCACGCGCAGATGCTGCTCGAAAAATGGGCAGAGCCGTTCGTTGCGTTCGCAGGGTTCCAAAACGCAAGCGCGCCTGCCGCACCGTCTCTGGTGCGGCTTGCCTGGAAATACCTGTTGCAGAACCACCCGCACGATTCGATCTGCGGCTGCAGCATTGACCAAGTGCACGAAGAAATGCGCCCGCGCTTTGACGCCGTCGAGCAAATCGCGGAACAGGTCATCGCCGAAGGGCTAGACGCGCTCGCCGCGACGATTGACACACGCGTCCCCAAAGGTATGATGCCGCTTGTCGTCTTCAACCCTACCGACGCGTCGCGCACCGATGTCGTGACCACGACGCTCGAACTGCCCGGTCGGCTCGAACATTTCGCCCTGCAAGACGACACCGGCGCGGTGCTGCCATTCCAAATCCACAACCGCCGCGTCGAAGAGTATCATCGCGCAGAGATGACCGGCGAATCGCTGGGGCTTGTACTCAATATGGGACAGGACGGACGCGTGATGGGTTTGACGGTCCAGGACGCGTTCGCGCGCACGGATACGAATCCGATGTTCCTTGACGTGACGCTAGGCGAAGGGGGCGCGCCCAACCTCGCGTTGCTCCAAGAAGGCTTGCCGCGCCTGCAACAAATCGTCGCACAAAATCCTGCGGCGACGTTCGATGTGCGCGTCCACTCGCCTGCGCGCGTTCAACTCGAATTCGTCGCGCGCGCTGTGCCCGGCTGGGGCTATCGTGTGTTTTGGGTTTCAAGTTCCACGCCCCAGGTTTCAGATTCAGCACCGCACGCGCCTCATCTCTCACTCGAAAACGAATTCTTTCGCGTCGAGCCGGACGCGGGCGATGGGACGCTGACCATTACCGACAAGACGACCGGCGCGATTTTTCGCGGCATCAATCGCTTTGTGGATAGCGGCGATCGCGGCGATCTGTACAACTATTGTCCGCCAGAGCACGATACGCTGATCGCACAACCTAGCGCGCCGCCACATCTCGCCAGCGAACGCGGCGCGGCGCGGCAATCGCTCCGCGTCGCGATGACCTATCGCCTGCCGGCGCGCCTGACCGATGATCGCACCGCGCGCACGCAGGAATGGGTGGATGAGCGTATCGTGACGACTGTATCGCTCTACCCCGGCGTGCGTCGGATTGATTTCCGCGTTGAGGTAGAGAACCGCGCGCGCGATCATCGCTTGTGTGTCGAGTTTCCCGCGCCGATCGTCACTGCCTACGCGAACGTGGGGCAAGCGTTCGATGTAGTGACGCGCGCGCTCGACTTGCCGCGCGACACGACGGACTGGGTCGAGCAACCGCGCCCCGAAGCGCCCATGCAAGATTTCGTTTCGATTAGCGATCGCCGCATCGGCTTGACGCTGGCAACGCGCGGGCTAGTGGAGTACGCGGCGCGTCGCGAGGAAAATGGCACCACGCTCGCGCTGACGTTGTTGCGTTGTACTGGCTGGCTCTCGCGTAGTGACCTGACGACACGTTCGGGCGATGCGGGTCCGCAAAAGGAGACGCCCGGCGCGCAAGCCATCGGCGCGCACGTGTTCGAGTACGCGCTGATTCCCGGCACGAGCGATTGGCGTGGCGCGTTCGCAGAGGTGCGCGCGTTCACCGCGCCGCTGCGCGCGATCACAACGGACGCGCACGCGGGCACGCTGCCCCCTGCGGCAAGTTTCGCGCACACCTTCCCCAGCGAGTTCGTCGTCAGCGCGATCAAATGGGCGGAGGAAGGGAGAGGACTCGTCGTGCGGGGTTACAACAGCGGCGACGCGCCGATCGACGCGCGTATCGTATTGTGGAAAGCGTTCGCGCGCGCGGTGCGGGTCAATTTGAACGAGGAAGAGATCGCGCCCCTGGATTTGCGTGAGGGACGCGAGGTTGTGCTGCGCGTGCGCGCCCGAGAAATCGTGACGGTGCGATTCATTCAGGAGCAAGAGATTGCCGAGCGCGCAAGTGATTGACAAAGTGAGATAGAGACGGTAGAATATCAGCGGGATGCGAAAACTGGTTGACAGCCGTTGGCTAGTCCGAGTATAATAACCGCAGAGATCGGTCAGTCGGCTTGTCAAGGGAGCGGGCGCGAAATCTTGGTTGAAGGAGATTGCTATGCCATACGTGCGGACTGGCGAACTGTTCGTCGCCCTCTTTCTCATCCTGCTGGGGTTGCTTCTCCTCGCTGGGAATTTGGGCTGGTTCGTGATAGATTGGCGCGTGGTATGGGCGGTGGCGCTGATTCTGTTCGGCGTGTGGCTCGTCTCGCGCGCGTTCCAGCCGTCGCCGTACGCGGGGATGGGCTCGTACTATGGCTTGGGAGATTACCACCCCGATCTCACTGGTCAGGAGATACGCCGCCTCAATTGGTCGCACGGCGTAGGCGATTTCACTTTGGATCTGACGCGCGTCACTATCGCCGAGGGCGAGAACGCGGTGCGCGCGTCGTTGATTTTTGGTGATTTGCGCGTCCTCCTCCCCCGCGAGGCGGCTGTGCGCGTGCGTGCGCGCGCGGCTTGGGGTGATGTCGCCGCGCTCGGCGAGAAGGCAGAGGGAATTACACCAAGCGTCATCTGGCAATCGGACGATTACGCGACGGCGTCGCGCAAAATCAATCTCGATGCGAGTGTTGGCTTGGGCGAGGTCCAAGTCCAACGCGCCGCGTAGGGCATAAGCGATTCGGAGGGGCAAACCTATGGCTTTTGAACACATCCTCGTGACGATCGAAGAGGCGTTGGGCTTGATTCAACTGAATCGCCCCAAGGTGTTGAACGCGCTCAACCGCGCCGTGATGACCGAACTGGGGCAAGCCCTCGCCGACTTGGAGGCGAACGACGCGGTGCGCTGCATCGTCATCTACGGCAACGCGCGCGCCTTCAGCGCGGGCGCGGACATCGCCGAAATGCAAGCGGCGACACCGGTAGACATGCTGCGCCAAAACTGGATTGCGCAGTGGGAGCGTTTGCGCCAGCTGACCAAGCCGACCATCGCAGCGGTCAGCGGTTATTGCCTGGGTGGCGGGTGTGAACTGGCGATGGCGTGCGACATCATCATCGCCTCCGAGTCCGCACAGTTTGGGCAACCGGAGATCAACCTCGGCGTCATCCCTGGCGCGGGAGGCACACAGCGGTTGCCGCGCGCGCTCGGCAAATCGCGCGCGATGGAGTTGATTC
Organism: Anaerolinea sp.; assembly: GCA_020722265.1. Lineage (GTDB taxonomy): Bacteria > Chloroflexota > Anaerolineae > UBA4142 > UBA4142 > DYLA01. Next base: position 13,056 of record DYLA01000005.1, on the reverse strand, counting down.
TGACCGGTAAATTCATCGGCGCGCAAGAAGCCCTCGCGCGCGGGTTGGTTTCACGCGTCGTGCCGGTCGAAGTGTATCTCGAAGAAGCCAAGTCGCTGGCGCGTGAAATCGCGGCAAAAGCGCCCGTCGCCGTTCAGTTCGCCAAAGAGTGCGTCAACAAAGTGTTCGAGTTGCCGCTCGGCGAAGGGTTGGAGTACGAGCGCCGCCACTTTTATTTTCTCTTCTCGACGGAAGACCAACGCGAGGGTATGCGCGCGTTCCTCGCCAAACGCCCGGCGGAATGGAAAGGAAGATAGCGCGATGGCGGAAACGGCTGATCCGGAATTCATCACAATCGTTGAGGGACCCTCCCCCGACTTTCGCATGGTGATGGATCCATGGACTCTGTCCGTGCTGGAGGGACAATCGGCGTACCTGCCGGCAACCTGCCAGGTGCGTTCGTACGATGGCGAGAAACTGATGGAACGCTGCCGGCGCGCCTGGCGCGAGTCGCGTCCGCTCCGCTTGGACTATCGGCAGCCGGATGGCTTGCGCCGACAAGTGGACATTATCGGCGCACGCCTTGACAAGATCGAAGGGGTGGACGTGCTGAACCTGTGGGTGCGCCATCCGATCCAGATGTTGATTGGGCACGGCGGCGACGAACCGCGAGCGCTGGCGGAGTAACGGCGCGCCACGCCGCCGGTAGATCGGCGCAGCGACGAGCGGGGCCTTGCCGTTGGCGATGGGTGGAGCGAGAGGAGCGAGAGTGATGACCTATACCGCTTTGCTCTATGATCAAACCGATGGCGTCGCGACGATTACGTTGAATCGTCCGGAGCGCAGCAACGCGTTCGACCAAACGATGATCGCGGAGATGATCGACGCGCTCAAAACGGTCGAGCGCGATGCGCAGGTACGCGCGGTCGTTCTCACCGGCGCGGGCAAGAACTTTTGCGCGGGGCAAGACCTCGCGGCGGCGCTGGACCTCTACCGAGAGGGTGCGCGCGTCAATTTTGGCGAGCACGTCCGCCAAAGTTACAACGTCATCATCGCCAAAATCCGCACCATCGAAAAACCCATCCTCGCCGCGATCAACGGTGCGGCGGCTGGCGCGGGCTTGGGGCTCGCGTGCGCGTGCGATCTGCGCTACGCGGCAGAGAATGCCAAGTTTCGGATGGCGTTCATTGGCATCGCGCTCGCCCCCGATTCGGCGACCTCGTTCTTCTTGCCGCGTCTCATCGGCTTGGGGCGCGCGACGGAGATGGCTTTGACGAATGCGCCGCTGGACGCGCCGACCGCGCAGCAGTACGGTTTGGTCCATCGCGTCTTCGCCGCAGAGGAGTTGATGCCCCAGACCCGCGCGAGCGCGCGGCAACTCGCGCACGCGCCCACCCAGAGCATCGGCTTGACCAAACGTGCGTTCAACCGCGCGCTCTCTGCCGATCTGGACACGATTCTGGAGTACGAAGCACTCCTGCAAGACATCGCCGCGAACACCGCCGATCATCGCGAAGGGGTGCGCGCCTTTATCGAAAAGCGCGCGCCCGAATTCAAGGGAACCTAGACGAAGGACAAATGCCGAATGACGAAGGGCGCGTGTTCGTCCTTCGTCTTTCGTCTTGGGTGGAGACCTTGGAGGCACTATGCCTGACCGCAAAACGCAAAAACTGCTCGAAGGGCTGCAAAGCGATCTGGAACGCGAATTGCGCGGGGTGTTCCAGTCCATTTACCAATCCGCCCTCCTGCTCGGTTTGGACGCGGTGAATGTGGCGCCCCTCTTGCGCGCGGCGGCCGAAAAGGGCTGGCGGCGCGTCGCGTTCGTGAGCGATCAAATCGTCAATCTGGGCGGGACGCCGAAATTGACCGCGCCCAAGTTCAGCGAGACGCGCGATCTCAAGCAGATGCTGGAGAATGACCTCGACGCGGAGCGCGAGGGAGTGTTCGAGTACCGCGAGCGCGTCAAGCAAGCCGAAGCCGCTGGCGAAATCGGCTTGAGAGTGCGCTTGGAAGAGTTGATCGCGGACAAGACCGATCACATTCGCATGCTGGAGCGGATTTTGCGCGGCGCGCCGTGAAAGACAAAGGTTAGGAGATTCTTATGCCACGTCGAGCCACACGCATTGACGACACGCCCAATCGAGACGTCCTCGATGATATAGCGTTTGGACTTGCCAAAGCGGCTGCGCTCAAAGCCGCCATCGAATTGGAAATCTTTACGCGCATCGCGGAGGGACATCGCACCGCACCCGCGCTCGCCCGCATCGGCGGGACGAGCGAGCGCGGCACGCGTCTCTTGCTTGACGCACTGTGCTTTATCGGAATGTTGACCAAGCAGCGCAGCGAGTACGGCCTCGCGCCAACCGCCGAGGCGTTCCTCGTCAAGGGCCAGCCGGCGTACTTTGGCGACGCACTCACCGGCGATCTCGCCTGGGACGCGCGCGGTCAGATAAGCAAAATCGTCCGCACCGGCAAAGCAATTCTCCCTGCCGCGTCCAGCGAAGCGTTCGAACCACTTTGGTCGGGCGTCGCCGCCTCTAGTCTGGTGGATTGCCAAGAGCAAGCCGGCAGCGCAAACGCGCTGTGGGACAAACTCGGTATCACCGCCGAAAACGCCAAAGGGCTGCGCGTGCTCGATGTGGCGTGCGGCGCCGGCATCGCGTCCTTCGCCCTCGCCCAGCGACATCCCAGCGTGCGCGTGACCGCGCTCGATCGCCCGATGGTGCTGACGTACACCAAACAGATCGCCGAGGCGATGGGAATCGCCTCGCAGGTCACGCTCCTTGCGGGCGACGCGTTGAATCTCGATGTGCGCACCGGCGCGTTCGACCTTGTGTTCTGCGGGAACATCACTAACTATCTCAGCCCGGAGCAGAACGTCGGAATGTTCCGCAAGGCGTACGAAGCGTTGACGCAGAATGGACGCATCGTCGTCAACGCTCCGATGGCGGACGAAGACCGCAAGGGTCCCGGCCAAGTGCCGATGGCGGGAATCGAAATGCTCCTTTTCAGTCCCGATGGCGACATCTACACCTTCGCCGAGTATCGCGGGATGTTGGAAGCGGTCGGCTTTTCCGAGGTCACCAGCCACAAGGACGACTGGGGCTTGGTCAGCGCGCGGCGCATCGAACTGCCAGAGCCCAAAAGCGAAAAGTGAAGCGTAAAACGCGAAACACCGGTAGAGTCCTATGGATGCCTCTCAACTTCCGCAAGTAGCCCAAGATGAAAACGCGCGCGACCTTGCCGCGCGCTATGCGCCGATTATCCGCGTGGATACGCGCGAGCCTTTCGCGCCGGTGGCAGTCGGCTATACGCTTTTCGACCGCGAGGACGCGTCGCCTTCCTTCCCCAAACGCCGCGTCGAGTGGACGAGCGCGGGCTATCCAGCGATGCGCGCCATCGAGTACGCGGTGTGGTGGGACTGGGACATCGAGCATCTGTACGAACTGGAGCATGTGTGGGCGTTCGTCGGCGCGGACGGCGACGTGGTCGCGGTCGAGGCGAGTTGGCACGGCATGTTCGGTCCCACCGAAATTGACGGCAAGCCGCCGCTCGAAGGCACGCACCCGATTGTACTCGCGCAGCCGGGCAAGCACGCGATGGCGGCGAGCCTCGAAGCGTTCATGGAAGTGCGCAAGTGGGCTGAGCGAGCGACGGGACGTGACGCTGGCAAGGATGGTGTGCTCGACAATGGCTTGTTTCGCGGACAGTTACCCAAAACGCCGGAGAACGACGCGCGCGTGACCGCGTACTTGAAGCAGTTCGCGTTCACGCCGGCGTGGGAATTCACGCGGCGATTCGAGATCACGCGCGAGATGCTTGTACCGTGGGACGCGCTGGCAAAGTGGATTCCCGCGCGAATGGAATGGTGGCTCACGCAGATTTGAAGCGCGCGATTGCCGCGCGCAGGGCGGAAGTGGGTGGAGACCGGTGCGGGAGAGCAAAACTCGCGCGGCAAAACCAGAAATCGTAAATCGTAAATCGGCAATCTACAATCCCGTGAGGTGACGATGCCTCTCCTCGACCTGGAACTTTATCGCAAGGAAGTCGTGGTTTCGAACCAGCCGCTCATTCGCTTGAGCGCGATTGACGCGGGGCGCTCGCCTGCTGAACGAACGCTGTTGTTCTTGCATGGATTTGGCGGGTTTGCGATGCAATGGGAGCAGCAGTTGTGCGCCTTTGCCGACAAGAACCGCGTCGTCGCGCCCGACCTGCGCGGGCACGGTATGTCCGATCACCCCCACAGCGCGTATACGGTGGACGAACTCATCGGCGACATAGAGGGGGTAGTGGACGCATTGCGGTTACCGCCACAATTCGTCGTGCTGGGGCACTCGTTCGGCGGCGCGCTCGCGTCCGAGTATGCGGTGCGACATCCCGAACGCGTCGAGCGGCTCGTCCTCGTCAGCACCGCCGTCAACTACGACCTTAATCCGCTCCTCAAATTTGCGCTGCATCTTCCGCTTGCCATCGGCGAGCCGGTGCGCGCCCTGTTCCCGCGTTCGCTCTCCGCGCCGGCGTTCGTCTTGAAGACGATGTACCACCATGCCATCTCCAAGTGGAACGGCTATGATTTACTGACGCGGATCACTGCGCCGACGCTCGTCGTTGTGGGACATCGCGATATCGTCTTCAAGCAGTCGGCGTACGATGCAGTGCCCGACCGCGTGCCGGGCGCGCAGATCGCCAAGATTCCCGTCTCGGCGCATATGGTTCACCTCGAACGCGCGGACGCGGTCAATCGCGCCATCGCGCGTTTTCTGGGCGGCGGAGTGGTGTCGTGGCGCGAGGGACGCGAGCGCGAGATTCTCGATCTGGTGCGGCGGCGTCCTTGGCTCAAGCATTACGAGCCCGACGTGCCGTTCACGCTGGCGTACCCCTCCCAACCGATGCATCGTTTTCTCGATACGGCCGCGCGGCATTTCCCGCGCCAGCGCGCGCTTGTCTTTTTCGACCGCGCGCTCACCTACCGCGAACTAAACGAGGCGACGAATCGGCTGGCGAACGCGTTGATTGATCTCGGCGTAAAAAAGGGAGACCGCGTCGCGCTCCTCTTGCCGAACTCGCCGCAGATGGTGATGGCGTACTACGCCGCGCTCAAAGCGGGCGCAGTGGTCGTCAGTATGAACCCGCTTTCGACGCTCGACGAACTGGGGCATCAACTCAACGACTCGGGGGCGGAGACGCTCATCGCACTCTCCATGTTCTATCCGATGATCAAAATCGTCCGCCCTGGCACGCCCCTCAAGCGCGTCATCGTCACGAACATCAAGGAGTACTTTTCGCCACTGCGCCGCGTCCTCTTCGCTATCGTCCGCGAGGCGCGCGAGGGACATCGCCTCGCGTTGCGGGGCGAGCGCGACACGTACGCGCTGCAGGATTTGCTCGCGCGCGCCTCCAACGCGCCGCCGTCGGTCGAAGTGTCATCCGAGGATCTCGCGCTGATTCAGTACTCGAGCGGCACGACCGATGCGCCCAAAGGGGTGATGCTGACACACGCGAACATCGTTGCGAACACGGCGCAGATTCGGCATTGGATCACCGATATTGACGAGGGGGCGGAGCGGATTCTCGCCGTGCTCCCCTTTTCACATTCGTACGGGATGACCACATGCCTGAACCTCGGCATCTCGATTGCGGCAACGCTCATCCTCCTACCGACGTTTTCGACGCGCGAGGTGCTGAACACGATGGCACGCTACCGCCCGACGCTCTTTCCCGGCGTGCCGACGATGTACGTCGCCATCAACAACTTTCGGAACGTCCGCAAGTACGGCTTGAGATCCATCCGCGCGTGCGTGAGCGGTGCGGCGCCGCTGCCGCTCGAAGTGCAAGAAGAGTTCGAGAAACTGACCAAGGGGAGATTGGTTGAAGGGTACGGCTTGACGGAGGCAAGTCCGGTGACGCACGCGAACCCGATTTACGGTCAGCGCAAGACCGGGACGATTGGCGTGCCGCTGCCGGACACGGACGCCAAGATCGTTGACTTGAAGACGCGCGCGGATGTGCCCATCGGCACGATCGGCGAGCTGGCGGTGCGCGGTCCGCAGGTGATGCGCGGCTATTGGAATCGTCCCGATGAGACTGCACAGGTGCTGTGCGATGGCTGGCTCTTGACCGGCGATCTGGCGCGGATGGACAGCGACGGCTATTTTCAGATCATTGACCGCAAGAAGGATATGATTCTCGCGGGGACTCTTAACGTCTACCCGCGCGATGTGGAAGAGGTGCTGTACGAGCACCCCAAGGTGCTGGAAGCGGCGGTGACCGGCGTGCCGCCAGAAGGGGACGAGCAGTTGGTCAAGGCGTACGTCGTTCTCAAGCGCGGCGAAGTAGCCACGCCGGAAGAATTCGTCGAGTACTGCCGCACGCGCCTAGAGGCGGGGGCGGTCCCGCGTCTCATCGAGTTTCGCGAGCAATTACCCAAGACGTTCGTGGGCAAAGTCTTCAAGCGAAAATTGGAAGAAAAATAGGTCGCTGGGCGATTGGGCGCGCCCCCTGCGCGCGGTCAGACATCAGCCGACGCAGATCGCGTTCCTCGCCGCGCTCTGCGTGACGGCGTACACCCTGCTCGATAAAATCGGGATGCGCTCTGCGTCGCCGCTGGTGTACAACTGGTGGGTGTACGCGAGTATCGCGGTGGGGTACGCGCCCTTCGTCTGGTCGCGCGCACCGCGCGCGAGGACCGCGCGCGAGTTTCGGCTGAACTGGCGTTACATCGTCATCGCGAGTTTTGCGACGGTGGGGAGTTATCTCGCCGCGCTGGTTGGTTTGCAAATGACCGCGGCAAGTTACGTCGGCTCGGTGCGCGCATCGAGCGTGGTGATGGGCGCGCTCTTGGGCTGGTGGTTGCTCAAGGAGCGGCTGGGCGCGGTGCGCGTCGCGGCGGCGGCGATGATGGTGATGGGGTTGTGGCTCGTGGCAATGGCATGACCGGTTCACCTACCAAGTCGTACTCCATCGCCTGCGTGACGCGGACGCGCACAAACTCTCCCACCGGCAATTCGCGCGGAATGATGACGACGCCATCCACTTCCGGCGCGTCGCGGTACGAACGCGCGATGCTCACGCGACCTCCCACTCCCTCGATCAGCACGTCGAGTTCCTTGCCGAGCCACAGTTGGTTCTTGGCGAGCGAAATCTTTTGTTGCAGCGCCATCGCGCGATCGCGACGGCGTTTCTTTGTTTTCGCGGCGACCTGTCCCGGCATCGTCGCGGCGGGCGTCCCCTCCTCGCGCGAAAATTCGAACACGCCGACACGATCGAAGCGCTGTTCCGCGAGGAAATCGAGCAGCGCGCGAAATTCTTCTTCCGTCTCGCCGGGAAAGCCGACGATGAACGTCGTACGCAGCGCGAGGTCCGGCATCGCCGCGCGCAGCGCATCGAGCGTTTGTCGCGTGACGGTGAGACTCGGACGCCGCATCCGCTCGAGCGTCTGGGGGTGCGCGTGCTGAAGCGGCACGTCAAGATAGTGAACGATCGGCGGATATCGCGCCATCGCTTCGACAAGACGCGGCGTGATATGTCCGGGAAACGCATACATCAGCCGCAGCCAGAGCAGTCCTTCGACTTCTCGGCACAGTCGTTCGACCAGCGACGCGAGCGCGTCGCGTTCGCCCAAGTCCCAGCCGTACGCGGTCGTGTCTTGCGCGACGAGGACGATTTCCTTCACACCGTGCGCGACGAGGTCGCGCGCTTCGGCGATGACCGCGTCGGGCGGCTTGGAGTGTTGCGCGCCCTTGATCGCGGGGATGGTGCAGAACGCGCAGAGGCGATCGCATCCATCGGCGATTTTGAGGTACGCGGCTGGACCCAGCGGGGCGCGCGGCAAGCGTTCGATGATCGAGCGCGCCGCACGCTCCTCCTCCCACAGGTTCGAAAACTTACGGGAGGTTCGCAGTTGTTCGATCACGCGTGGGAGGGTGAGCCAACCGCCGGCATCCAACACCGCGTCCACTTGCGGCACTTGGCGTCGAATGGTTTCGCCATAGCGCGAGACGAGACAGCCGATGGCGATGAGCGATTGCCCCGCGCGTTTGCGCGCGGCGAGATCGCGCAGCGCGGCGAGCGATTCTTTGCGCGCGGCTTGGAGAAACCCACACGTGTTGACGAGCAGCACGTCCGCCGCGTGGGCGCGGTCGGTGGGAGACCAGCCGGCTTGGCGCAAGATCGCGCCGATGCCATCGGAATCGGCGACGTTTTTCGCGCAGCCGAGGGTGAGGAGATAGTAGCGCATTACGAAAAGGGCGTCCGCGTGGGAGTCGGCGCGAAGGGGGTGAGCGTAGGGGGCGGCGCGGGAGGCGCGCTGATCGGCGTGCCTTTGGCGTTCAGCGCCCACATTCGTTCGATGACACGCGTCTCGGCGAAATTGCGCGCGGCGAAGGGGCGGCTGCTGCCGTTGAGTTCGAGGATCGCGCCACGCGGATTTTCGACGCGGACGTAGAGCGATTCGCGCGCGTTCCACGCGCGCGTCGTTCCTGGTTGCATTTGCCCGCTGAATACCATCACGCCATCCACGCCGACCTGAAGGGTGATGGTCTGTGTGACCTCGACATTGAGGTAGAGTCCGGCAAACGTATCCAGCGTGCGACGCGGCGTGACGCCCACTGTCGGCGTTGGATTGCCGGGAAAGGTGGCGAACGGCGGCGCGGTGGCTGGAATCGTCGGGATGGGTGTTGGGGCTGCGCCCGGGCGAAGCGTCGGCGTGCGCGTGGGGAGCAGGCGTGTGGGTGTGGCAGGCACGCTGACGAGCGACGAGAGCATCGGTGCAAGTTGTGCAGTGACGGCGAACGCGATGACCAAGCACAACAGGATGATGGCGGCGGCGATGGCGAGCGTCATCGGTAGCGGCGCGGGACGACGAGTCGAATGAGCGCGCGTGCCGGGCGCGGTCTCCACCTCTTCGAGTGTTTCGGGCGGCGCGGGTGGCTCTGGCATTCTCGGCTTGAGGAGGGGAGGGCGAGGCAGCGGCAATTTCGATGGGAGAGTGACGGGCGTTGGTTTTCGCACGGGTGCGGCGGTCGGCGACTCCGCGGGCGTCGTTGGCGGCGCGGGGGAGGGCTTGGGTAGAGTGATGTGCTGTGGCGGTTCCGCCGGCGGCGGCACGCGGTCAGCGTGGTAGAGCGCGAGCATCTCTTCCGAGTCCAAACCGAGATAGGCAGCGTACGTGCGGACCAGCCCGCGCAGAAATGGGTCTGGCGGCAGGTTGGCGTAATCGCCGCGTTCGAGCGCGTCAACCACGTTGGTGCGGATGCGCGTATCAATTTCGACCTGAAGCAACGTCAGCCCGCGTGCCTCGCGTGTCTGACGCAATCGTTCGCCGAGGAGGGACATGGCGGTGGTAGTTTACCACAAAAGCGTCAAGATGCAAGTACCCCATTGACAAACCATGCCGATTCATGGTATTTTATAGCCGTCGGAAAAAGCCTGCGCGTGGGTTTCGTTGCGTTGAGGCAACCACCGCAATCTCAGAGAGGAGGCAAAAGTATGGAACGACCCTGGTTGAAGCACTATGAACCCGGCGTCCGCGCGAATCTGGAGTATCCCCCCGTTCCGATGCACCAGTTCCTCGAAAATTCGGCTGCCCAGTACCCTGACCGCCCAGCCACGATTTTCGGCAACGTGGTGCATCAACTCGGAGGCGCGTTGATGGACGCCAAACTGACGTACCGTCAGTTGAACGAGCAGGTCAATCGTCTGGCGAACGCGCTGATGGCGATGGGGGTCAAGAAGGGGGACCGCGTCGCGCTGTACCTGCCAAACTGCCCACCGTACGTCATCGGCTATTATGCCATTTTGAAGATCGGCGCCATCGTCGCGCCGAACAACCCCCTGTACGTGCCGCGCGAGTTGCAGTTCCAATTGCAGGATTCTGGCGCAGAGACAATCATCTGCCTCTCCCGTTTTTATCCGAATGTTCAAAAAGCGCGCGCCAACACGAAACTGAAGAATGTCATTGTAACGAACATCAAGGAGTATTTCCCGCCGTTCTTGAAGACGCTCTTCAGTCTCGCCGTCGAGAAGAAGGAAGGGCATCGCGTCACGCTGGATCCGGGGGATAGTTGGTTCCAAGATGTCCTGGCAAGCGCGCCGCCCACCAAGCCGAACGTCGAGGTCAAGCCGGAGGATACCGCCGTGCTCCTCTACACCGGCGGCACAACCGGCGTGCCGAAAGCCGCGGAGATCACGCACAAGAACCTCGTCGCCAATACCTTGCAGACGCGCGAGTGGATGACGCGCGCGGAAGAAGGCAAAGACGTGATCTTGACCGCCCTGCCTCTCTACCATTCGTACGCCATGACGACTTGCATGAACTTTGGGATCTATCAGGCTGCCACGCTCATCCTCATTCCCAACCCACGCGAGTTGGAGCATGTGCTCAAGAGCATTGACCGACACAAGCCGACCATTTTCCCCGGCGTGCCGACGATGTACGTGGCGATCAACAACAGCCCGCTGACTTCCAAGTACGACCTCAAGTCCATCAAGGCGTGTGTTAGTGGCGCGTCAGGCTTGCCGGTCGAGGTACAGTCCAAGTTCCAGGAAATCACCGGTGCGCGTCTGGTCGAAGGCTATGGCTTGAGCGAGGCAACGCCGGTCACCCACGCCAATCCACCCTTCGGCGAAAATCGCATCGGCACCATCGGCTTGCCGTGGCCCGATACGCTCGCCAAGATTATGGACATCGAAACCGGCACCAAAGAGATGCCCGTCGGCGAGGCAGGTGAATTGGTCATCCAGGGTCCGCAGGTGATGAAGGGGTACTGGAATCGCCCGGACGAAACAGCCAAGACGCTGCGCGGCGGCTGGCTCTACACCGGCGATATTGCCAAGATGGACGCGGACGGCTATTTCCAGATCGTTGACCGCAAGAAAGATATGATCATCGTGGGCGGATTCAATGTCTATCCGCGCGATGTGGAAGAAGTGCTGTACCAACACCCGAAGGTCTTGGAAGCCGCCGTCGTCGGTATTCCCGATCCCAAGAGCGGCGAGCGGGTCAAGGCGTACATCGTCCTCAAGCCGGGTCAGACCGCGACCGTCGAAGAGATCGCCGAGTTTTGTCGCGAGAATCTCACCGGCTACAAGCGCCCTGCCGCCATCGAATTCCGCGATTCGCTGCCCAAGACGACGGTGGGCAAGATTTTGCGCCGGCAGTTGCTGGACGAGGAAAAAGCCAAGGCGCAATCAAAGTAACGTGAACGATCGGGGCAGGCGTTTACTTCGCTGTCTGATTTGACTTGCCGGCGAAATTGCGTATAATGCCACCCGTTCACGAAAGGAGCAATGGGAATGATTTTCCGACAACTCATCAGTGATCTGAAAGGAAAAGTGTCCTTGCCGTAGTGCGCCCATTGCTGGTCATATCGTAAGTCAAGCCGTGGGTGTGCTACGCGCCCACGGCTTTTTGCTACCCTTTTTCGGCGCGCGACGCGCGCCAGGTTTGCCGTGGGTCTGTGAACTCACGGCATTTTTGTTTGACCACCGACGGAGGACCTGCAATCGCCCGTTGGCGGCTGTCAGCAGTCATCAAGGGAGAAAAATCAATGAGCCTCAAATCACCAACTCTGAAACAACAAATCGAATTGATGCAGTACGCCCTCCCGCGCCATCTCGACGACGGACTGGTGATGCGTATCGCGACGCCTGACGACGCCGAATCACTCGCGCGATTCAACGGGCACACGTTTGGGCGCGAACGCTTCGACGAACTGCTCGCCGCGTACACGCGCCATTACGCGAGCGACGCGCATCCGATCATCGGCGCGGCAAACACGCTCATCGTCGAGGACACACGCGCGCGCAAAATCGTTTCGACGATGTGCCTGATTCCGCAGACGTGGACGTACGCGGGCATCCCCTTTCCCGTCGGGCGTCCCGAAGTCGTCGCGACCGATCCCGAGTATCGCCATCGTGGACTCGTGCGCGCGCAATTCGAAACGTTGCACGCGCTCAGCGACGCGATGGGACATCTCGTTCAGGGTATCACGGGCATCCCGTACTTTTATCGTCAGTTCGCGTACGAGTTCGCGCTCGACCTCGGCGGCGGACGCGTGTGCTACTTTACGGATGTCCCCGCGCTCAAAGAAAACGAAACCGAACCGTATCACCTGCGCGCGATGACGTGCGCCGATATTCCCTTCGCCGCGCGGCTGTACGAGCGCGCGTGCGCGCGCTCGCTCGTCGCGTGCCCGCGACCCGAATCGCTGTGGCGCTATTTCCTCGACGACTCGCCGCTCGCGCGCGCGTATCGCATGCCGTTTCAGATCATCGCAACGACGGACGGTCGCGCCGTCGGCTACGTGGATTGCAATCACGACATCTGGCAAGATGCCATCACGGTCGGCGAAATGGAAGTGGCGGAGGGGCAATCGCTGCGCGCGGTGATGCCGCCGGTGCTGCGCTGGATGAAAGCGCACGGCGAGGCGGAGGGGGCGCGGCAAAACAAACCCGTGAACGCGATCTATTTCGCGCTGGGGCGCGCGCATCCCGTTTACGACGCGATCCCCGAACTGCTGCCGAAAATGCGTCCGCCGTACGCGTGGTACATTCGTGTCGCCGACGTGCCGCGATTCATTCGGCACATCGCGCCCGCGTTGGACGCGCGACTGGCACGCTCGACGATGGCGGGATACACGGGCGAACTGAAAATCAGCGAATATCGGCGCGGATTCAAAATCGTTTTCGAAAACGGCAAAATTGCGAACGCGGAAATGTGGCAACCGACTGTGGACGAGCGCGGCGATTGTGGCTTTCCGCCGCTCGTGTTCTTGCAGTTGCTCTTTGGGCGCAAGTCGCTGGCGGAACTGCGCGAGATGTTTCCCGATGTGTGGGCAAACACCGAGCCGACCGTGTTGCTCGACGCGCTGTTTCCAAAGCAAGCGTCGTGTGTGTGTGCGGTGGGATAAGGCGGGGGGCAGGAGGCGGGAGGCGGGTGGCAGAAGGCAGGAGGCAGGAGGCGGGAGGCAGGTGGCGGGAGCGTCGAGCGTCAAGCCGATTGGCGCGCCGCGCGCAACCCGATTCATCGGGTTTCCACCTGCGCTAGCCCCTGAATTCATTCGGGGGCGTCGAGCGTCA
>DYLA01000156.1 GCA_020722265.1 Anaerolinea sp. | reverse complement strand
CCATTTCACGATGTCCTGTTTTGTGTCACTTGAGAGATGGCACTTTCTCACTCCGTCTGCAGAGCAAGGCGGGCTAACTCTATCTTGAGTTGACGTTGAAGTTTGTCAAAGAGGACCTGGCTGTACTGGGCGGTTTTCAGTAAGCCGGAGGTGACGGCGACCAAGACGAGATCCCAGTATATCGCTTGCAAGTCCCGGACCCGATACTGAACCAGCCCGTCCGCTCTGCCTCTTCCTGAAGGACTTCAACAGATCAGCACTGGCAGCGGAGGCCCGTGCTACCTGTAGTGAACAACCCTACTATAACCGATGCCGCTGTAAATGTCCAACCACCACTTTATGTCACTGCCAAAGTCGAGTGGTTACTTGAGTTTCTCTTTCAACGCGGCGAGTTTGCCTGCCACACTGCCGTCAATCACCTTGTCGCCCACGCGCACGACGACCCCGCCGAGTACCGCCGGGTCAATGGCGTACTCGAACGTCGTATCGCCGCCGAATTGGGCGCGCAGTTTGGCTTCCAGCGCGTTCTTTTCCGCGTCGGTCAGCGCGATGGCGCTGGTGACGCGCGCCGTCGCCGTGGAGGGAACGCGCTGCGCGTACCGTTCAAACTCGGCGATGATGTGGGGCAAGAGGTGCGCCTCGTTCCGGCTGACCAGCAGCGAGACGAGGTTCTGCACCGGCGCCGCCGTGTTTGCCGGAAAAACCGTGCGCAGCATCTCTTGCTTGCTTGCGAATTCGACGCCGGCGTCGTCCAACCGCGGCGTCAAGCCGGACTGGGCCAGCGCAGCGGCGATGGCTTTGAGCGGCGTGAGCCAGTCCGCCAGCGCTTGCTCGAACATCGCTTGGGCGTACGTTTGGGCTTGGCGTTCGTGTGCCACGACGGACCCCCTAGTTCGTCCTGCCAAGTTGGTCGGTCTGCGCGAGGAAATCGTTGACGAGGCGGCGGTGCGCTTGTTCGTCGAGCGATTGGCTGATGACCTGCTGCGCGGCGAGGAGGGAGAGTTGGACGACCTCTTCGCGCAGTTCGGAGAACATCTTTTTGCGTTCGTATTCGATTTGCTCGCGCGCCTGCTCGATCATCTTGCGCGATTCTTCGCGCGCTTGCGCGAGGATGGCGGCGCGTTCTTTCTCGCCGACTTGGGCGGCGGCAGCGACGGCGGCTTGGGTCTCTCGCCGCGTCTCTTCCAACTTGCGCTCGAACTCCTTTTGCTGCGCGGCGGCGTCTTGCTTGACCTTCTCGGCGTACTCGAGACTCGCCTGTACCTTTTGCTTGCGCGCGTCGAGCATCTGCAAAATCGGCTTGTAGAGCAACACGCGCAGCAAGATGAAGAGGACGATGAAATTGAGTATCTGGGTAACGAGCAAACCCTCGCTGATCCCTAGTGCTCCCATAGTCGCTCCATATTCCTTGGACGACGCGTTAATGGGTTGCGCCGGCAACGCCCACGAAGATGATGATCAACGAAACGACCAGCGCGTAAATCGTCAGGGCTTCGGTAAAGGCGATGCCGATGAACATGTTGATCTGAATCGAGCCCTGCGCTTCGGGATTGCGTCCAATCGCGGTCAGCGCGGCACTGACGAGCATCCCGATGCCAATGGCAGGAGCCAACGTGCCGATGGCGATGGCAAGCGCGGCGGCAATGTAACGAGCGGACAAGGCATCCATTGAACAAACCTCCTGAGTATGATTTGAGTGATGGTTATGGGTACGAGTGACTGGATCGTGTCGTGAGACAGTGTTAGTGCGCCTCTGCGCCATGCGTCAGAGTTGCCATCCGCAGGAAGGCGAGCGTGAGGACGGCGAAGATGAACGCTTGAATGAAACTGACAAAGACCTCCAGACCGAGAAACGGCAGTGGCAGCAGAAATGGAATCAGGTACGGAATGATGATGAGCAACACCTCGCCAGCGAAGATGTTGCCGAAAAGTCGGAACGAGAACGAAATGATCTTGGCAAATTCGCTGATGATTTCGATGATGCCGATGAAAAAGTCAATGATTCCCATAAAGAGCGCGCCGAGCGCTGCCTTGGGTTGGCGGTTCAACAGGAGGCGGAAGAATTTGATGAAACCGCGAATGTTCAAGTATTTGCCCAGATAGCCGAGCAAGCCATTGGCGCGCAGCCCATAGTACTGCGTCAGCCCGACCGAAACGAGCGCGAGCGCGACGGTGAAATTCAAATCGGTGCTGGGAGAGCGCAGGAGGGGGATGAGATTTCCGTGTTCCTTCACGCCTACGGCGGCGAGAATCGGCGTGAGCGGATCCATCAAGTTGGAAACCAACACGAAGAGAAAGATCGTCGCGATGATCGGAAAGAACGCGGGCGCCCATTTTTCGCCGGCGACGCTGACGACCAAGCCGTACAACGCCTCGATCAACATCTCGGCGAGGCTTTGCCGGCGATTCGGAATCGTTTGGAGCCCACGACGCACCCACAGTGCGAAGAGAACGAGCAGGAGCATCGCCAACCACGCCGTCAGCAGCGAGTTGGTGACGCGGAGGGGGAAACCAGGAATCGGGAGGACTAGACCGGGAATCGGCTCAGCGGTGACGCTGATCGCTGGAATTGGAAATCCAACCAGCAATCGAATGGCGATCATCGCGGCGAGTGACGCGAGCGTGATCAGGAGGATGAGCCATTTTTTTGACACGAACGCCTCCAATGTCGTGCGAGTTTACTTGGATTCTTGGTAGAGGGATGTGATAGTTCGGTAGACCGAGACGACGGCGGCGATGATTCCCAACCCGATTCCCAACAGCGTGATCCAGGGCGCCGTGTTCAGGCGTTCGTCCAGCCAGATGCCGACGAGGAGCGGAAGCATCGTCGCTACGACGACGGTCGTGCCGAGTTGCAGGACCAATGCAACGGGACCGATCGTTTCGCGCATAGTCGGTCTGTCTTTCTAGTGACCGCGCCCAGTATGACGCGGTCTAGCACACCTGCTCGATTATACACACAAACATTGAAAATGCAAAATGAGACCTCCCGCAGATGCGTGTGCCTGCGGGAGGTTGACGTTCCAACGCGGCGCATTGCGCCTATTTCCCCAAAAGTAACATCGGATTGCGATGTCCGCTTCCCTGAATGATCTCAAAGTGCAGGTGCGGTCCGGTGGACTTGCCGGTGCTGCCGACGCGTCCAATCAGTTGTCCCTTCTTTACCGATTCGCCCACTTCGACGTTCATCGCGCTCAGGTGCGCGTAGCGGGTGATGTAGCCGTTGCCGTGATTGATGAGGATCATAAACCCATAGCCGACATTGCTCCAGCCTGCGGTGACCACGTAACCGGAATCCGCCGCGTAGATGGGGGTCCCTTTGGGTGCGCCGATGTCAATGGCGCGATGAAAAGTAGAGAACCCTTGCGTGATTCTGCCGGAGGTGGGCCAGCCAAAATGCCCGGTCCCGCGCGCCGCCGTCGGCGGAATCGGTCCGCTGTATGCGTAGACGACGCGGGGGGTGTACGGTTTATAGCCGCCCGGAATCATCAAGTACTGTCCGACGGTCAAGGTATAGTTCGGATTCTTGAAATCGTGTCGTTCTTGGTTGAACTCGAATTCGACGATGCTCTTGATGATGGCGTCAACGTTCTGTTTGCCCTTGTACTTGTTGGCGAGTGAGCGGACGGTATCGCCTTTGGCGACGGTCACGAGGACGCCGCTGACCGGCGGGATGTTGAGTACCTGCCCGATGGAGAGCATATCGGGGTTGTCTTCCAGTTTCGCGTTCGCCCACAGAATCGAATCGCCGGAGACTTCGAATTGCGCGGCGACGCTGCTGACGTTGTCGTTGGGCTGGACGGTGTACTTGATCACGTCGCGGCGCACGCGCTTGGGGATGATGGTCAGCGGATCGGGGGCATGAAGGAGCGCGGCGGAGGTATCCATGACCGGCTCGAAGGGAATGAACTCGACTTCGGCTTGGTCGGGCGAAGGGCCCCCTTTGGCGATGTTCAAATTGAGGCGGATGCCGCTCGCGGCGATAGTTAGCGTCATCAGCAGGAGTAGTCCGGTGTGCGAAGCGATGCGCGTGAGGAGCGGCATATCGCCGGCGATGTCGGCGAGCAGATCGCGTCCCTGCAGGAGGTACGGGGCTGCCCAGATTCGGCAGCGGGCGATGAGCGAGAGGTCGGGTGACTCTGGCATTTCGATTTACAGCGCGTCTTTGTTGAGGGTTGTGAGGAACTCTTTGTTGCTGCGCGTCTTCATCAGGCGTTGGATGACCGGGTCGAGCGCGTCCTCTCCGCCGCCGAGCATATCAATCATTCGGCGCAGGGTCCAGACGCGGGCGAGGGTCTCGTTATCGAGCAAGAGTTCTTCGCGCCGCGTGCTCGAGCGTTCGATGTCCATCGCCGGGAAGATGCGGCGTTCGGCGAGTTTGCGGTTGAGGTGGACTTCGCTGTTGCCGGTGCCCTTGAACTCTTCGTAGATCAAGTCGTCCATGCGGCTGCCGGTGTCTACGAGGCAGGTGGCGATGATGGTGAGCGAGCCGCCTTCTTCCAGATTGCGCGCCGCGCCGAAAAAGCGTTTGGGCGGATAGAGCGCGGCAGGGTCGAAGCCGCCGGTGAGGGTGCGCCCGCTCGGCGGGATGACGAGGTTGTAGGCGCGCGCGAGGCGCGTGATCGAATCGAGCATCACCACGACGTCTTTGCCCCCTTCCACCAGGCGTTTGGCGCGCGCCAGCGACATTTCTGCCACGCGCGTCTGGTTCTCTACGGCATCGTCGAAGGTGGAGGAAAAGACTTCGGCTTCGACGGAGCGATCCATATCGGTCACTTCTTCCGGGCGTTCGCCGATGAGGACGACCATCAGGTGTGTGTCAGGATAGTTTTCGCTGATGCCGTTGGCGATTTGTTTGAGAATCGTCGTCTTGCCGGCTTTGGGAGGGGAAACGATGAGTCCACGCTGTCCGCGTCCAATCGGGGCGAGCATATCGAGGAGGCGGGTGGCGAGGATGTTCGGCTTGGTTTCGAGTTTGAATTGCTGATTCGGGAAGATGGGCGTGAGTTTTTCGAAATCGGGGCGCGCCTTGGCGGCTTCGGGGTCTAGGCCGTTGACTGCTTCGACGCGGAGGAGCCCAAAGTACTTTTCGGTTTCTTTGGGGGGGCGGACCTGTCCGATGACCATATCGCCGGTGCGAAGCCCAAAGCGGCGGATCTGCGATTGGGAGACGTACACGTCTTCGGGACCGGGGAGGAGGTGATCGGAGCGGAGAAAGCCGATGCCGTCTTCGACGATTTGCAGGACGCCGCCGCCGAAGATGAGTCCTTCGCGTTCGGCTTTGGCGCGCAGGAGGCGGAAGATGAGGTCGGTCTTTTTCAGGCGCGTGTAGCCGCTGACGCCTTGCTCTTTGGCAAATTCACGCAGTTCGCTGAGAGTTTTGTTTTCCAGTTCGGCGTAATCGAGGGTTTCTACCAAGGGGGCTCCATTTGGGCTGGCGATGCCGGGCGCGGCGCGCTCGTTGAGACACGTCAGACCGGTCGAAATAAATTCAGGTGGTGCGAAGCGTTCGGTTGCATTTCGAACAAACAAACACAGGAGAACAGGATGATGAATGAGGCAAAGCGTCGGGAGGTTGCGTTTGGGAGACTTGACGACCCGATTATAGCACGATTGGCGCGCCGAGTCAAATCGAAGCGGGTAATCCTCAGGCCTCGAGCCGATGGAGGCAGACGCGCGACAGTTCCATCCATTGGCGTTGCGGTACGGCGATGCGCTGAAAGTCGAACTCGCGCCCGGGTCCCATCCGGGTCGCGTTGTTGTCTACCCACGCGACAAAACCGAGCGGCACTGTCGGCGGGTTGGACGCGCGCAGCACCTCCACGTCATCTACGAAAAAGCGCGCCTCGCGCGGCAGCCAGTCAATTCGATAGTCGTGCCACTCGGTGAGCGAAACGTCGTCCAGCACGCGTTCGTGTGCGTGGATGCGTGTCTGCGCGAGGTTGAAGACGAGGCGGCTCATACCGGGCAATCGGAAAATAAAATTGCCGAGCGCCATCGTCAGTTTGTCCGCGCGGCCGGCGTTGAGCGTGGCGGCTTTCCAGCCGTCGCCGCGCACGCCGCGCGCGAACGCCATATCGCTTGGCGGCGAGGCGTAAAAGAACCACAGCGCGTTCGGCGGCACTTGGACGTTGCCGACCCAATCGAAGGGGTCGTTCCAAAAGCCAAAGCCGGCGGTGCCGAGCATCGCGCCGGCGGGGTGGCTCATTCGCGCGCGGACGATCATTCGCAAGGGAGGCGTCCACGCGAGTTTGTGGCGCGGGAGGGTGCGATGATCGTCAATCTCCGCGTCCGAAAGTTGGCCGGCGTGCGCGCCATCTACGACGAAGCGGATCACGCCGGGTTCGTTTTCGATGTGCGCGTAGCCGGTGGCAAAGCGTACCCAGTAGGGGTGCGCGGTGGGGGTGAAGGGGTCATCAATCGTCATGGGGAGTGGCTGCAGGTTTTGGGTTTCCGGTTGGCGTATCGAGCCGCCGCGTCGTTCCCATTCCTTGCGTGGTTTTATACCCAGTTCCGCAGAAAAAGGCAAAATCGGCAAGGAGGTTGAGGACGCGCCAGAGCGCGGGCTCGCGGTTGAAATAGGTGAAGGTCGCGTAACCAAGCCAGCCGGCGGTGCGGTATTCGCCCAAGTTCACGATCATCGTTTTGAGGTTGTAGCGGCTGATTGCCACGTCTTGCTCGACGCGCGCGATGAGATCGTCTTCGAACGCGGGATGGGCGTAAGCATTCCACGCGCGCAGCCAGCCGCCCCAGAGTTGCGCCGGAATCGGAAATAGAATGTTGCGATGAATTTGGCGATGTGCGGTTGGCGTGATGAATTCGAGGGTGACGCGGTCGGACCGGATAGGTTTTTGCGAACTGGGGTCTTTTGATTGGAACCAGCGATTGACCAACTCGTCCGCGCTCGATATGTCCGCCCATGGGTGCGCGGTGCGGTCGGTGATGGGCGCGCCGACGGAAAAGGTGGTGTCGCCTAGTCGAATTTCGCGCGGGAGGTTCGGCAGGATGGTTTGCGCGAGGAGTTGCGCGAGGTGCGGCTCGAACGCGGTTATTCTCATTCTCGTTCCCTCGCCTTTGGCAAGGGAGGGGAGAAGGGAGAGGGTGAACGGTTTGTCGCCGCGTGGCTCGTGGAGCGATTGGGCGAGGGCGGGATCGGCGCGGCGGACGAGATCGAGAAAGAGCGCGTGGATGTGGTGTCCGTAGACGCGCGCGGTGGACACGGGTGGATCAGATGGGGTGAGGGGCAAGATGGCAGAGAGAAACATTTTGCTGTACGATTCTCCCTTGGGATTATTGTCAAGGTGCGGTTTTTGTCAACCCGCGCGGGGGCGGTGGTAGGGGCGAGGCATTGCCGCGCATCCCGTT
>DYLA01000155.1 GCA_020722265.1 Anaerolinea sp. | reverse complement strand
TAGCCGTAATGAACGCCAAGCGTTTTCTGGTGATGGTGCCCATCGCCACGTTCCTGGCGCTGGCTGGCTCCGTAGCGACTCCCGAACCTTTCCCCTCTGCGATGGTCGTGCAAATTGCGGGAGCCATAATGCCTTCGCCAACGGTGACGGTCACACCTACCCCAACCTCTACGCCGACGGCAATTCCAACCGACACACCCACGCCGACTGCGACCGCGACTCCAACGCGCACGCCGATTCCGACGCGCACGCCTACGCCGACGCCCACGCGCGATCCGAATCACTACACGGCGCGCGTGCCGATTTTGATGTACCACTACATTAGCGATCCCCCTCCCGACGCGGACAAGTACCGGCTCGACCTCTCGGTCACGCCGGCGAATTTCCAAACGCAAATGGAGTATCTTGCCAGCGAGGGCTATACCCCGATTCGTCTCTCCGACCTTGCCGAGTTCCTGCTGAATGGTTCGCCCCTGCCTCCCCAACCCATTGTGTTGACCTTCGACGACTGCTATGCCGACAATTACGAAAATGCGTTTCCAGTTCTAAAGAACTATGGATTCCCCGCGACCTTCTTCGCCATCACGCAATTCACAGACGAGAAACGCCCCGGCTATATGACGTGGGATCAACTAGAGGAGTTGGCAATCGAGGGGATGGAAATCGGTGCGCACACCATGAACCACATTGATTTGAAGGGCAAGTCGCGCGCCGTCCAGACCAGCGAAATCGCTGGCTCCAAGTTGCTCATCGAATCGCGCATCGGCACACCGGTCAAAGTGTTTTCCTACCCAGCCAGCAAGTACGACGCGCTGACGATCAGCATCTTGCGCTCGACCGGTTTTCTCGCGGCGGTGACAGCGGACACACAGGGGACGCGTCACACGACAGAGGAGATCTACGAACTCAAGCGGATTCGCGTGCGCGGCAACTATTCCATCACCGAGTTCGCGTATTGGATCAAGTACTTTATGGCGAACGGGAAATAGAACGCCGTCGAAAGGCTGCCCCTTGTGCGCACGATCATATCCCATAACCACCCCAGCCACGCGCTGGGGTGGTTGTTTCTCGGCTTGAGCCGATTGCTGCTCGATCAGCCGCCGAATTCATTCGGCGGTGTTCGGCGGGTTTTAGTCTCTGCCGTGGACAACTCTGCCGATGCTGCCGCGCGCTGTCGCCGCGCCTTCTCCTCAACGTAGTAGGTGTAATTGCCGAGATACTCGGTCAGTCCCCCATCGTCCAGTTCGACGATGCGATCCACGATATTGTCGAGAAAATAGCGGTCGTGCGAAATCACCAGCACCGTACCATCGTACTCTTCGAGCGCGCGCTCCAACACTTCGGACGAGGGGATGTCCAGATTGTTCGTCGGCTCGTCGAGCAGCAAAAAGTTCGCGCCGCTCAGCATCAGTTTGGCGATCTGCACGCGCGCCTTTTCGCCGCCGGAGAGTTCGCCGATTTTCTTTCTGGCATCCTCGGGCGTGAACAAGAAACGTCCCAGCCAGCCGAACAACTCGCGATCCACCATCGGGCGCACGCGGCGCAGTTCATCGCCGAGCGTCGCGTCGAAATCGAGCGTCTGGTGCTCCTGCGCGTAATGCGCGATCGTCGTGCTGGGTCCGATTTTGATCGTGCCAGCGTCCGGCGTTTCCGCGCCAAGGATGCAGCGAAACAACACCGTCTTCCCCGCGCCATTCGGACCGATCAGCCCGACGCGTTCGCGATGCCACACAAGCAAATCCACCCCGCGCAGCACCGCGTTGCCGTCGAATGATTTGCGCAGCGCGTTGATTTCCAGGGCTTTGTTGCTCCCGCGCCGACTCGACGCGAGCGTGAGCCCCATCCTCTTGCGTTCCAGACGCGGCTTGTCCACCTTGTCCATTTTTTCGAGCCGCTTCATCATCGAACGCGCGCGGCGCACGAACTTTTCGCTCTGCCCGGCATTCCACCCCATCAGCCGGCGGATCGAAAATTCGAGCCGCGCGATTTCGCGCTGCTGTAACTCGAACTGCTGTTGCTGCTTGAGCAAACGCCGCTTTTTCTCGAAGGCGTACTCGGAATAGTTGCCGGGATAGCGCGTCAGTCTGCCCTCTTCCAGTTCGACGATTTCTTCCGCGACGAGGTCGAGCAAATAGCGATCGTGCGAGACGATGACGACCGCGCCCGGGTACTCGGCGATGAGTTTTTCGAGGAACGTCTTGCCGGCGAGGTCGAGGTGATTGTCCGGCTCATCGAGCAGGAGCAACTCTGGCTGTTCGATGAGCCACTTGGCGAGCCCCACCAGCTTTTTCTGTCCGCCGCTGAGCGCGGCGAGCGGCAGGCCCAGCGCGGCCTCGTCGAACCCCAAGCCGCGCAGCGTCGCGCGGACACGGTTGTCGAAATTCAGCCCGCCTCTCTCTTCGAATTCGGCGACGGTGCGCGCGTGCGCGTCGAGCACGCGTTGGAGTTTGCGCGCGTCGTTGTAAATCGCCGGGTCAGCCATCTGCGCGTTGAGGCGCTCCATCTCGCGTTCGAGCGCGGCGAGTGTTGGCGAGGCGTCGCGCGCTTCCTCCAGCACCGTGCGTGACCAATCGAATGTCGGCTCTTGCGGCAGGTAGCCGACGCGGACGCCGCGCGTGATGAACACGCTGCCCTCGTTTGGTGCGTGCTCGCGCGCGAGCAAACGCAACAGCGTAGATTTGCCCGCGCCGTTCGGACCGATCAAGCCGATGCGCGCGTCGTGATAGATGTCCCACGCGAGGTTCGCAAAGACGCGCTGACCGCCAAAGTATGCGGTGACGTTGTCGAGCCGTGCGACGGTGCCAATGACCATTTCTACTCCACACCACACGGAACACGCCCAGCAGGTGGCATGGCGTAGGGCGTGTTCCGTACCTTGCTCGCTCCATTGTATCCGAAACTCGCGTCAAGCACAAAAAACAAACAGCCACACGCGATGACTCGCGGTGGCTGCTGCGTCGTCCGTTTGGAGTGAATGGATTATGCCAGTTTCACTACGTTCACGGCTTGCGGTCCCTTGGGACTGTCTTCGATGGAGAACTCGACTTTGTCGCCTTCGGCTAACTTGCGATAGCCCTCGGTCTGAATCGCCGAGAAATGCACGAATACGTCCTTGCCGCCGTCGTGCGCGATGAAACCGTACCCCTTGGCGGCGTTGAACCACTTGACGGTACCGGTAATGCGATCGGCCATGCTCATCTCACCTCCTTCCCCCTGAAACTCTGTTCATTCCGATTCCAATAAAAAGACCAAGGCTGCAACTCCGAGCCCTGGCGTAATCATCACCCACGTCCTTACACAGACTTGCCCCTTCTGGCTCTATTCTCTCCAATTTCGAATTTTTGTCAAATGGCGTCAATCGACGCGCAGACGCGGATCGAGCGCGTCGCGCAAGCCATCGCCCAGAAGATTGAAGCCGAGGACGGTGAGCATAATGGCCAGCCCTGGGAAAAGCAGCACCCACCACGCGCCGCTGGTCAGATACTTGACGCTGTCCGCCAGCATCGCGCCCCACTCGGGGTAGGGCGGCTGCTGCCCCAAGCCGAGAAAGCCGAGCGCGGCGATTTCCAGAATCGCCGTCGCGATGCCGAGCGTCCCCTGCACCAGAATCGGCGAGAGACTGTTGGGAAAGACGTGCCGGAACAGGATCCGCGGCGAGGGTGCGCCGACGCAGCGCGCCGCAGTCACATACTCTTGCTCTTTGATCGAAAGCACTGTCGAACGCGCGATGCGCGCGTACACCGGAATACTGACGACGGCGATGGCAAGGAGCGAATTGCGCAGCCCAGGTCCGACAAGCGCGACCACGGCGATGGCGAGGAGCAAGCCGGGGAACGAGAGCATAATGTCCATCAGGAACATTAGCACGAGGTCTATCCAGTGCCCGGCGAAACCGGCGATCAAGCCGAGCAGCGTTCCGATAGTCACTGCGATCAACACCGAACTCAAGCCGACGCCGAGCGACGCCTGCGCGCCCTGCGCAATGCGATTCACCACATCGCGTCCTTGCTCGTCGGTGCCCATCGGATGTTCGGGCGAGGGTTCCTTCAATTGGTTCACCAGATCGGAATCTGTTTTCGCGTCGTAGGGAAACACCAAGGGAACGAACGCCGCCATCGCCAAAAAGAAGATGCTGATCGCCATGCCTAGACGCGCGAGGCGATTGGACAGAAGCCGCCGCCACGCGTCGCGCCACAGACTGCGCGGCGGGCGCGCGAGGATTTGATTGATTTCGAGTTGCGCGTTGGTAAGGGGGACAGCGTTCACGGGTTCACCTTTGGGACTGGATCAGGCGCACAGGGTCACCGGTCACTCGAACTTGATGCGAGGGTCCACCCAGGCGTACAGAACGTCCACAGTGAGATTCACGCCGACGAAGATGATGGCGATGAAGAGGGTAACCCCTTGCACAATCGGAAAGTCGCGCGCGTAGATGGCATCCACCAACCAGCGCCCGATGCCGGGCCACGAAAAGACTGTCTCGGTGAGGATCGCGCCGGAGAGGAGGTGTCCCACCTGCAAACCGACGACGGTGATCACCGGCAGCCAGGCATTGCGTAGCGCGTGGTTGACTACAACCGCGCGCTCCTTCAGCCCCTTGGCGTGCGCGGTGCGGATGTAATCCGCGCTCAACACTTCCAGCATCGCCGAGCGTGTCATCCGCGCGATGATCGCCATCGGAATCGTCCCGAGCGCGATCGCTGGCAAAGCCAGATGCCGGAGCGTCTGGAAGAAAATGTCTATGTTGCCGCGCAGCAGACTATCCAGCAAGAGGAGATTCGTGATCGGTTCGAACTGCGTTGCCCCGTCCAGTCGCGCGCCGGTGGGCAGGATATGCAGGAAGACGGAAAAGAACAGGATGAGCATCAGTCCGAGCCAGAAAATCGGCATTGAGACGCCGGTGAGCGCGACCAGCATACTGGCAGAGTCGAACCAGGTGCCGCGCCGTATGGCGGAGATGATGCCCGCCGGGATGCCGACGACGAGCGCGATGAGAATCGCGCCGAGGGTGAGTTCGATTGTGGCAGGAAAGCGGCGGATGATTTCCTGCATCACCGGTTCGCCGCGCAAGACCGAGTTGCCCAGATCGCCGCGCAGCGCATTGCCCATGAAAATGAGATACTGTTCGTAGAGGGGTTTGGTCAAGCCCAATTGCTCGCGGATGCGGGCGACGCTTTCTGGGGTTGCGCGTTCCCCCAGCATCACCGTCGCCACATCGCCGGGAATCATCCGGATGAATCCAAAGACGAGGATGGAAACTCCCAGCATCACCGGGATGATGGTCAGGACGCGTTTGATGACGTAGCGTAGCATGAGATTTGGAGGAGGGTTGGGGCAGGAGTCGAACTCCTGCCCCAACGGAAGTGGCTATTTGACCACAACGGTATTGAAGAATTCGGTGCCGGTTGGGTTGGGGATGTAGCCCTCGACGTTCGCCAAGAATGCCAGCGGCGGCTGGTTGTTGGCGATGAAGATACGCAAAACCTTGTCGTGGATCAGTTGTTCGGCTTTTTGGTACATCGGCGCGCGGTCGGACTGTTTGATGGTCACCGCGGCTTTCTTCAGCAAGTCCGAAACTTCCTTGTCCGCGACGAACCCTTCACGCGTAATCGGCGTATCCTTCGCATCCGTACAGAAGAAGTAGCAGACAAAGTTGTCCGGGTCGCCGTTGTCGCCGGTCCAGCCAAGCATATAGAGTGGCAACAGTCCGTTCTTGCGCTTGTCGAGATAGGTTGCCCAGTCAACCGTCTGCAACTGAACGTTGATGCCTGCCTTCGCCCAGTCGGCAGCGATCGCGGTGGCGATGTCTTTCGGGTTCGGGTAGTACGGGCGCGAGACTGGCATATACCAGAATTCGAGCGGGACTTCTTTGCCATCGAAGGTCACTTTGGAGATGCCATTGGGGTAGCCGGCATCCGCCAAAAGTTTCTTGGCAGCGGCAGCGTCGTACGTCCAGTCCTTGAGGTCCTTGTTGTATCCCCAGAGCGCGGGTGGCTGGAATTGGTTCGCCACCTGTCCCGTTCCGCCAAAGAACGAATCCACGATGGGTTTCTTGTTGATTGCCATCGCGAACGCCTGGCGGACTTTGGGATTCTGGAATTCCTTCACCTTGTAGTTGAACGCGACGTAACCGGTCGTGTTGGCGGGGCGCAGGAGCAACTTGAACTTGGGATTGCCCTTGACGGCAGCAACGTCACGCGGCTCCAGACCCTCCATGCCGTGAATCTCGCCCGCGGAGAGCGCCAGCAAGCGCGCCGAGTTGTTCGGGATGTTGCGGACGACGACCTTCTTCATCTTGGGCGCGTTGGCTTTGTCCCAGTAATTCGCAAACGCTTCGAGCGTGACCTGCTCGTTCGCTTTCCATTCGACGAACTTGTAGGGTCCTGTCCCGACCGGCTGCTTGCACGAGTTCACCCCGGCTTTATCGAGCGCGGTGGGGCTCCAGAAGACAAAGATGAACATCGCAAGGTTGTTGAGGAAGGGACCTTGCGGCTCTTTCAGCGTGAAGCGAACGGTGGTGGGATCAACGGCTTCGATCTTGGCGAAGATGCTGTCGTTGTCAAACCCGCCGAACTGGGCTTCAAAGTACTCGAAGGTCTGTCCGGCTTTGATCTGCGCAGCGTGTACCGGATTCTTGGTATTCTGCCAATAGTCAAAGTTCTTGACGACCGCATCGGCATTGAAATCGGTGCCGTCGTGGAACTTGACGCCCTTGCGCAAGGTGAACGTCCAGACCTTACCATCCTCCGAAACGGTCCACTTTTCGGCGAGACTGGGGACGACATTCGTCGTGTCCTTGTCGAACTTGACCAACCCCTCGAAGATCTGGTTGGTGATGCGCCCGGAAATGCCATCGGTGATGATCGCGGGATCGAGACAGACCGGCTCCCCCTGCGCGCCAAAGATGAACGTGTCTTGAACTTTGGGAGGCAGTGGGGTTGCTGTCACGACCTTGGGAACCTCGACGACTTTGGTCGCCTCGACAACCTTGGGGGTGCCCGCGACGATGACAGTGACTTGCTCCTTGACCACCTGGGGCGGCGGCGCGGTGGGCGCAGCGCACGCCACAGCAGCCGCCAGAATCGCGACCAACCCTAATAGTACGATAAATCTCTTGGTGCTCATTCTTTCTCCTCCTTTGAAAATGAACTCGGTGCGATGTCATCGAGTTGTGAGCAAGCGCTATGTTCGGTGAACGAAAGAAGCGGTCTCGGAAGGCATCACCTCCTCTTGGCAGAACAGTTAGGAAAGAGCGTGTTTGTGATGCGATTATACGCGGCTATGCTCCAGATGTCAATAACGTGTCGCACTGATTTCCCTAGAGCCGTTCTCGAGCGGTTGAATGAGCAAGTATTCAAAATGCGTTTGTGCCTGTTGGGTGGGCATTTTCACGGCAAATCACTGCGAAGGGTAGCACCACAGTAAATCGTGGACATGGGGGTTCAGGGGGCTTTGCCCCC
>DYLA01000154.1 GCA_020722265.1 Anaerolinea sp. | reverse complement strand
AACTGACCATCGCCTTCGTGCCGACGGCGGATTGGACCAAGCGCGTGCTTCAGGAACGTGATTTTGATCTCGCGATGACCGACGGCACATGGGGGCCCGACCCTGATAATCTGTCCGTGCGTTTCGGTTCAAAGGGAGCCAATCAATTCATGGGGTACACCAGCGCCGAGTTCGACGCCGCGCTGGCGGAAGGCGCGCGCAGGACGACTATGACCGAACGCACGCAGGCGTACTGGCGCGCGCAAGAAATCTTGGCGCGCGATCTGCCACTCGCCCCCCTCGCCGAGTTCGTGCAAGTCATTGCCGTGCGAGAGAGCGTCATCGGATTGCCGCAATTAGAGGCGCGCGGCTTGGTCACCTTCAACGATTACAGTCTCGTGCGCATCAAACGATAGAACAAAGGACGTGTGTCGGATGCTGCCTAGAGTCCTGTTCTTCTGGCGCCACTGGCCTATCGTCGTCAAACTCGCGATCATCCTCGCCGTCATCGCCCTCGTGCCGCTGGTGCTAGTCTCGGCGTACAATGACACCACCGCGCGCGCCGAGATTCTCTCCGCTTCCCGCGCGCAAATCTTGCAGCGCGCGCGCGGCACCGCCTCCGCGCTCGACGCGTACTTTGCCGAACGACTAGGAGACGTTCGGATGGTCGCCGCACTGCTGGATGTCGCGCAATTCCTGCAAGATCCGCAAGACGCCCGCGCGCGCGCCCATGCGCAACAGGCACTGAACAATATGCAACACGTCTTTGCCTACTCGGACGTTTTCCTGCTCAACCCAAACGGCAATGTGGTGCTCTCGGCAGGAAATCGGATGCTGGGCAAGAATCTCCTCACCGCCCCCTACTTTCGCGAGGCTATTGCCGGGAACATCGGCTTTGACGAACCGCGCTATGACTCTTTGAGCGCCCAGGTGAACCTGCACTTTTATTCGCCCGTACGCACTTCGGGAGTCATCATCGGCGCACTCATCGCCAGTGTCGCGCTGGAACCGATTGATCGCCTCGTTCAAGCCGATACCGATTTCTACGGACACCGCGCCTTCGGCGTGTTGTGGGACGATCAAGGAATTCGCTTGAGCAATGGAAGCCACCCCGACCTGCGCTTTGTGCCGCTCGCACCACTGCCCCAGAACACCCTCGACGCGCTAGTCGCCGAATCCCGCTTTGGTCCGGAAACAGCAGAGCGGTTGCGCCATCCAAGCCCGATGCAGCCCGCGCTCGAACGCGGGAAACTGCTTCTGTACGATCCCAGCACCGACCCGCACTTGCACATCGAAACAGCGGAGGGAAAAGCGCACGCCGCGCTAGTCCCCTTGCGGAGCAAACGCTGGGTCTATGGCATCTTTACTCCCGAAGAGACCTTGCTTGCCGATGTCAACGCGCAACGCACGCGCACGATTCTGGCAACACTCGGTGCGAGCGCGCTGGCGATTCTCGCCGCGCTCGGCGCGGCGCGCTGGCTCGCGCATCCCATCCGCCAGATCGCGAACGCGGCGAACGCGCTCGCCGCGGGCGATCGCACGCGGCGCGTCGTCATGGAACAGCGCGATGAAATCGGACAACTGGCGGCGAATTTCAACGCGATGGCAGATGCCATCGCCGAAAAAGAGACCCAGTTGCGCGCCTATGCGATCAATCTGGAACAAATCGTTCAAGCGCGCACCGCTGGCTTGCGCGAGCAGACCGCACTGACCGAACGCCACGCCGAACACCTGGCCCTGCTCAATGCCGCCGCACTCCGCATCCAGCAACACCTCGACCCGCGCGAAATCTTCCGCGTCGTATGCGACGAGTTGACGCGCCTCGGCGTCTTTACCACCATCCTCCGCGTGACGGAAACCGGTGCGGAACACATCCATACTTCGATGAGCGCGGAACGATTGCAAGAATTCGTGGCGACTTTTGGGGCGCGCCAAGCGCGCGCCGTGTTCTCTCCCACGATCCTCGCCCCGACGACGTGGGAACGCTTGCGCGCGGGCGAAACCATCATCGAACCGATGGCAATGTCGCGCGTCGTCGCGGCGATGCCGGCGGACGATCGCCCGATCGGCGAATGGATGCTCGCGCAAGTGCAGGAGCAAATCGTCTTGCTCGCACCTATCGCCCCAACCGGTCGAATGGAGTACGTGCTGGGAGTCATCGGCGGACACATTCGCGAGTCTGACATTCCAACGTTCGCGCTCTTCGCGCGGCAAATCTCCACCGCGCTGGAAAACGCGCGTCTATTCGACGAGACGCGCCAGCGAACGCGCGAACTCGAAATCCTCGCCGAAATGTCCGCCAGTCTGCGAACAGCGACGAACCGCGACCAAGTCCTGTCCATCATCCTCGACCGGGCGAGCGCGCTGCTGCAACTCGATGGCGCGGCAATCTCGCTGCGCCAAGCGATCAGCGGCGACAACGTCATCGCACTTGCCTCCGGCGACTGGGCGCACTATCTTGGCTCGCGCGTGCCCGCCGGCAAGGGCGTGACCGGGCACGTCATCGCGACCGGAAAGCCGTACGTGAGCGATGACTTCAGCGCGGACCCACTCCACTATAGCCCAGACCGACTGGGCGATTTGCACGCGGGCGCGTGCGTTCCACTCATCGTGCCGGGAGAAACCATCGGCGCCCTGTGGGTGGGGCGCAAGACCGGCATCGTCAAAAGCGAAGTGCGCCTGCTGACCGCCATCGCCGACATCGCCGCGAACGCGATCCAGCGCATCTCGCTCTGCGAACAAACCCAACGCCGCACCGAACAACTGGCGGCTGTCAACGCGCTGGGACGCGCCTTGGCAGAGACACTCGATCTCTCGGAAATTTACGCGCGAGCGTATGCCGCGACCACGCGGCTCTTGCCAGACCTTTCGACCTTCTACGTGGCATTGTTCGACGCGGAGCGGCAATTGATCACAGCGACTTTTGGGATGCGCGAGGGCGCGCCGGTCAACGCCGCCGAACTGTCCCCCATCCCATCCGAAGCGCCCGGCGTCGGCACGCCGAGCGAAGCGATTCACACGCGCCGTCCGGTCATCGTCAACGATTTGCGCGCGCGGCTCGAACAGGTCAAGCAAGTTACGATGGGCACGCCTGGCCCAGTCCCGCCATCGAGTCTCTACGCGCCGATGCTTGCCAAAGGCCAAGTCGTCGGCATCCTCTCCGTGCAGAGTGACACGCCGAATCGTTTTAGCCCGGACGACGCCGAGTTGTTGGCGCTGGTGGCGAACACGACGGCGATTGCCATCGAAAACGCGCGCCTCTTCACCGCGACGGCGCGCAATCTGGAGCGCATCCAGACCTTGCGCACGATTGGTGTGGCGATCACTGCTACAATGGATCTGCGCGTCACGCTCGGTCTCTTGCTCGATCACATCGTCACGCGGCTCCAGGTGGATGCGGTGAGCATTTTCCTGTTCGAGCCGGAATCGCAAGTGCTGCGCTACGCGGCTGGACGCGGCTTTCACACCGGCGCGGTCGAGCGATTGAGGCTGCGATTAGGCGAGGGCTTGACCGGGCAGGTCGTGCTCGAACGGCGCACCCTCGTGGTCTTGGACCTTGGCACGCGTCAGCCGCAACTCTCCGCCGCCCTCCGCAACGCGTATGCCGCCGAAGGGCTTGTCGCATACGTCGGCGTGCCGCTCATCAGCAAAGGCCGAGTGAAGGGAGTGCTAGAGATTTTCCAGCGCGCCCGGCACACACTCGACGAGGACCTGACCGACTTTCTGGAAGCGCTGGCGACCCAAGCCGCGATTGCGATTGACAACGCCGAATTGCTCGACAACCTGCAACGCTCGAACCTGGACTTGGCAACCTCGTACGATGAGACGATCGAAGGATGGGCGCGCGCGCTCGACCTGCACAACAAGGAGACCGAACGCCACGCTCAGCACGTCGTCCAAGTGACCCTGCAGCTCGCGCGCGCGGTCGGGATGAGCAATGCTGAGTTGCAGCACCTTCGGTATGGCGCGCGGTTGCACGATATCGGTATGCTGGGAATTCCGGATGCGATTGTGCACAAGCCAGGCGCGCTGACGGAGGAAGAGTGGGTGATCGTGCGCCAGCACCCGGTCTATGCGCACCAACTCCTCTCGCCGATCAAGTATCTGCGTCCCGCGCTCGACATTCCCTACTGCCATCACGAACGCTGGGATGGCACCGGCTATCCGCGCGGTTTGCAAGGAGAACAAATCCCGTTAGCGGCGCGCGTTTTTGCGGTGGCGGATGTGTGGGACGCGCTCCAGTCGGAGCGTCCGTATCGCGCGGCGTGGAAAGAAGAGGACGCGCGGGAGTATATTCGTGCGAACGCGGGAAAGCATTTTGACCCGCAGGTCGTGGAAAAATTCTTAAAGATGGTGAAATAGCGCGCTTGTTGCCGCGCGCGGTTTGTGCTATAATCTCGTCGGATTGCAATCTCCCGCAGGTTCGCATGGGCTTGCGGTAACTGGCGGGAGGATGGCTTTTGCGAGGTTGCCGTGGACCCTGAACCACTCGTCATTCAACGCAGAATCATCGGCGTGCTGATGCGCGCTGCCCGCGAGAAAGCGCGCCGCACGACCACCCAGGTCGCCGTGCGCTTGGGCATCACGCCCGCGCGCCTCCGTCAGTACGAACGCGGCGTACGCGACATCACGCTCCCCGAACTCGAATTGCTCGCCCTCTTTCTCCAAGTGCCGCTGTCTTTTTTCTTGAGCGGCAACGTGGCAACCGAAGCGGAGCCGCCCCCGGCACCCAGTCCGGAAGAAATGCGGACGCGGCGCGCCCTCATCGGCGCCAAGCTGAAGCAAGCGCGCCTCGCCGCCGGACGCAGTCAGGAAGAGTGCGCCCAAGCCATCGGGCGCCAGTCGCGAACGATTCTGCGCTACGAACGCGGACAGAGCGACATCCCGCTCACCGAGTTGGACGCGCTCGCGCGTGTACTGGGCGTCAACCTCTATTACTTTGTCGAACGGCGTGACGCCGGCGACGAAAGCACCCTGCTCGATTTGGAAAAGTTGGCGCGCTTGCCCAAAGACGCGCGCACGTTTCTGCTCGACCCGAATAATCTGCCGTACGTCCGCGCGGCGATGAAATTCGCGGACTTGCCGACGGATCGGTTGAAGGAGTTGGGGGAAATCCTACTCGTGGTGCGCTGAGCGATGGATGCGGAGACACAGTACGCGGAAGCGAAAAGGTTGTACGAGGCGGGGCAAACGGTTGACGCGGTGAGCGCGCTCGAACGCGCGCGCGCGGCGTACCTCGCGGAGGGCAACGCCGCGCAAGCCGCGCGCGCGGCGAACGATCTCGGCGTCGCTTACTATCGTCTCGGACGCTGGGAGGAGGCGCGGCGCGCGCTGCAAGACGCGCGGGCGACGTTCGAGCAAAGCGGCGACGCAGTGGGAGAGGCAAAAGCGATTGGCAATCTCGCCCAAGTGCTGAATCGCAGCGGGGACAAGGCAGGTGCGGAAACGCATTACGCGCGCGCCGCCGCGCTCTTCCAACAAGCCGGCGAGCGCGGCTTGGCGTTCGATACGCTGCGCGCGTGGAGTCACATGCAATTGCAGCGCGGCCACTGGCTGGAAGCGTTGGCGACGTACGACCGCGCGCTCGGCATCAAGGGAGGGGCGCGCGCGCTGCGCGCGTTCCTGCAAATTCCGCTGCGAATGTTGGGGGCGCGATCGTAGGGACGTTCGATTGAACGTCCCTACGATTATTTTACGCTGAAACCTTGCATCTCATCCAGCGCGTCGTTCACGTAAATTTCGACGCGATAGGTGCCGACGTACCATCGCGTCGTGGTGGAGAGTGTGAAATCAACATAGCGCGTGCCGTCCGTCGCAATCTCTTTTGTGTAGAGAAGTGTGTTGGATGGAACGGCACCACCCGAGTCCACGATGTACCACATCGCCTTGAAACGCGTGTTGGGCGGTGCGTTGTTCGTCCGGATGATGGCGTGAAAGACCGACGTAGGGGTGAAGACAGTGGTTGGATTGACCGGCTCTTTGGTATCGGCTTTGGAACCCTCCGCCATCGTCAGACTGGTGATCAAGCCAGAAGCCTTGGGCCCCGTCGGCGCGGGCGCTCTCGTCGGCACGAGGGTGCCGGAACTCACCACCGTAAAGCCCCCTTTGACAACGAGGGTCTTGCCGATGTAAAGTTGCAACTCGTAGGTCCCTGCCATCCCGTCGTTATCACTCAGAGAGTAGGAAATCCATCCGCTCTCCAGCCCCTCCCACGCCTGAGCGCGTTTGTCCACGATAGTCTTGCCATTCTCGACCCAGACGCGTCCCCACTCTTGCCCCTTGACCATTCCCTTAAAAGTCCAGTAGGCGGTGACTTTTTTCGTTCCAGCCGGGAAGGTGGTGCGCGGGTTCACCGGCTTGCCGTCCTTGACTTCGTCGCAGAAGATGATGGCAGAGAAACTCGCGGTCGTCACCACGCGGACGGTGGGGGTCGGGGCGACACTCCAGGGCTTGAAAGTGAAAGCGACTGGCGATTGCGCGTCGCGTTGCGCCTGCTGAATGAGCGGCTTGGCGAGGTTCACCGGGCGTATCTTGCCCAGTTTGCCGGCCAAGCGCATATCCACCTGCACACGCGTCGGGATGCCGATGAACTCGCCGGCTTGGTTGATCGCCGCACCGCCCGAGTTGCCGGGATTGATCTCGGTATCGGTCTTGATCCACGATCCCGCGCTCGCCGGGTCATCGAGAAAGCCGGAGACAATACCTTTGGTGAACGTGACCGTCCCTTCGCCGAGAGTGGGGAAGCCGATGACCGAGACTTCGTCGCCGATCTGCACCTTGTCCGAATCACCAATGGAGAGGGTGGGCAAGTTCAAATCGCTGGGCAGCGCGCCGCCATCTTTGGTCGCGACGATACGCAGCAGCGCGAGGTCGAGCGAGCGATCGCTTTTGATCACTTGGGCAAGGTAGAGCAGATTCGGCTTGGCGTTCAGTTCGGACGGACTGATGCCGATGTACGCTAAACTCTGCTTGTTGTAGAACTTGCCGGAACTGGAATCGCCAACGACGTGAAAGTTGGTGAGGATGTGTCCTTGCGGCGTGAGAATCGTCCCAGAGCCGGAACTGTAGGGCTTGCCATAGTCATCAGGGGTCAACACGTACACAGAACTCAAGAGCGCGGCGCGGAGGAGCGCCCCCGACGATGGAGTGTTCGTCGGCGTCGCGGACGGAACAGCAGTGAGCGATGGCGCAGCGGATGGCGAAGTGGGCGTAGCCGCCGGCGCGGGTTCAAGGTCGGTAAACGGGTCGCACGCAAGCGCGGGAACGAGTAACAAAGCAAGCACCAGCGCGAACACCCCTAAGGTTGAAACACGGTGAGACATTTCTCCTCCTTTTCTGAAAATCGAGAATACGACCGCCGACGACAGATGATAATCCCCCCAGCGAAGCGGGACCGCTGACCGCGCCGTATTTTTCGTCCGAACGGTGGTGAACGGGTAACGCTACATTCAATCGTGGAGACGTCAAAACTGGTGCACTTGATGCCCC
>DYLA01000153.1 GCA_020722265.1 Anaerolinea sp. | reverse complement strand
CAAGACCAAGTGGTAGAGCACCTGCGCGAGTATCTTGAAGACTTGCAAGACGAACTGCAATGGGATGCCCTCTTCAAGAAAACACAACCGCAACTTATCACTGCCGCTCGACGCGCCAAGCAGGAAATTGCTCAAGGTCTCGCCAAACCGATGGATTATGACCAATTATGAACTCCGCAACAAGGTATCTTGCTAACGCCCGCCGTTGTCGGTGCGCTACGGCGTTCCCAGACACAACACCAAGAACACTTGAGGAACTAGACCCTTGACTAATTATCTCTGGCTCGTGCCCGCGCTCCCTCTGGCAGGCACGATCATCAACGCAATTTTCAGCCGCAAGATGCCGCGCTGGCTCGTCAGCATCATCGGCGTCGGCTCGGTCGGCTTGTCGTTTCTCGTCGTGCTGACGCAATTCATCGCACTGCTCGACAGCGACGAGCCTCATCGCGTCATCAATGTATCCTTGTATACCTGGATACCTGTTTCCGATTTCAAGATTGATGTCGCGTTCCTGCTCGATCCGCTCTCCGCGATTATGCTCCTCGTCGTCACCGGCGTCGGTTTCCTCATCCACGTCTACTCGGTCGGCTATATGGCGGAGGATGAGAACTATGGGCGATTCTTCACCTACCTCAACCTCTTCGTCTTTTCGATGCTCATCCTCGTTCTCGGCAACAATTATTTGCTGATGTACGTTGGCTGGGAACTCGTTGGGCTCTGCTCGTACTTGCTGATTTCGTTTTGGTTTCACAAACCGGCAGCAGCGGCGGCGGGGAAAAAGGCGTTCGTCACGACGCGCGTCGGCGACTTTGGTTTTGGGCTTGGCGTGCTGCTGATTTTCGCGACCTTCGGCACGCTGAACTTTGATCAAGTATTCCACGCCGCGCCGCAGATGTTCGCCGTCGGCGCGCCGGTGATGACGATCATCACGCTGCTCCTGTTCGCCGGCGCGGTCGGCAAATCGGCGCAGTTGCCGCTGTACGTGTGGCTGCCGGATGCGATGGAGGGTCCCACACCGGTCAGCGCGCTCATTCACGCCGCGACGATGGTGACGGCAGGCGTGTATATGGTCGCGCGTTCGCACGAATTGTTCGCGCTCGCGCCCCTTTCGTCCGAGATCGTCGCGTGGACGGGCGCACTCACCGCGATCTTCGCGGCAACGATCGCGCTCGTACAGATGGATTTGAAACGTGTCCTCGCCTACTCGACGATCTCGCAACTCGGCTATATGTTCGTCGGCGTCGGCGTGGCGGCGTACGGCGCGGGCATCTTCCATCTGATGACGCACGCGTTCTTCAAGGCGCTCCTCTTCCTCGCCGCCGGGAGCGTGATGCACGCGATGGGAGGCGTGATTGATATGCGGCGACTGGGCGGGTTGCGCGGGATTATGCGCTGGACGTACCTCACGTTCTTCGCCGCCGCGCTCGCGATCGCCGGCGTTCCGCTCTTCTCCGGCTTTTTCAGCAAGGACGAAATTCTCGCCGCCGCGTTCGGTTCGGGGCATATCGTTCTGTGGGCGATTGGTTTGCTCACCGCTGGGTTGACCGCCTTCTACGTGTTCCGCGCGTTCTTCTTGACGTTCCACGGCGCCCCGCGTTGGGAAACGGAACACGCAACACGCCCTACAGGACACGCCTCTCAGGACGCGCAGCACGCAGCAGTTCATCCGCACGAATCGCCTGCGGTGATGACAGTGCCGCTCGCGATCCTCGCGGTGCTGGCAGCCCTCGGCGGCTTTGTGGGGATGCCGAGTGTGATGGGGCACAACTGGATCGCCGAGTTCTTCCATCCGGTCTTTGGCGCGCACGAAGCGCACCTGCCACCCCTGACCGAGTGGTTGCTGATGGGCGCGTCGGTCGCGGCGGGACTCGTCGGTATTGCGACGGCGTACTGGTTCTACCTCGCGCGCCCGGAAATTCCCGTGAGACTGGCGGCGCGCTGGAGCGGCATCTACGACCTGCTGTGGCACAAGTACTGGGTGGATGAAATCTACAGCGCGCTCTTGGTGGAGCCGGGACGTCGGCTCGCGATGTGGTTGTGGCAGAGCGTTGACGTAGGGACCGTTGACGGGTTCGCCAATGGGCTTGGGCGCACGGTCGCAGGCGCGAGTCGCGTGCTGCGTGGCTGGCAAACGGGTTATGCGCGCGCGTACGCGCTGATGATGCTGATTGGCACCGTGATTGTGATTGGATGGTTGATGCTTCGATGAATCTCCTTTCTCTTCTCATCATTCTCCCGCTCCTCGGCGCGCTCGCCTTGCTCCTGCTCCCGCGCGCCAGCGATCGCGCGGCGCGCGGGATCGCGCTAGCGACGACGCTGGTCACTTTTGCGGTGAGCGTCGTGCTGTTCGCGTCCTTCCGCGCGACCGCCGAAATGCAATTCGTCGAGCGCGTCGCGTGGATTCCGCAACTTGGTATTTCTTGGTACGTCGGCGTGGATGGGCTGAGCATCCTGCTCGTGATGCTCACGACGTTCCTGATGATCATCGCCATCGGCGGATCGTGGAACGGCATCACCGAGCGCGTCAAAGAGTACCACATTCTCTTTCTGTTGCTCGAAGCCGCGCTCATCGGCGTCTTTGTTGCGCTCGACCTGTTCCTGTTCTACGTCTTTTGGGAATTTACGCTGATTCCGATGGCGTTCCTCATCGGCATTTGGGGACACGGGCGACGCGTCTACGCGGCGATAAAATTCATCCTCTTCACGATGCTCGGTTCGACGCTGATGCTCGTCGCGATGCTCGTGTTGGTTTTCGCGAACCGCGATGCGACCGGCGCGCTCACCTTCGCGCTCTCTGATTTGCTCAAGACGCCGGTGCCGCTTGCGCTGCAACCGATTCTGTTCGCCGCGTTCGCGCTCGCCTTCGCGATCAAAGTGCCGATGTTCCCGTTTCACACCTGGTTGCCCGATGCGCACGTGGAAGCGCCGACGGCGGGGAGCGTGATTCTCGCCGGCGTGCTGTTGAAGATGGGGACGTACGGCTTTATTCGGTTCAACCTGCCGCTCTTTCCCGAAGCCGCGCGTAGTTTCGCGCCGATTCTCGTCGTCCTGGCCCTCATCGGCATCATCTACGGCGCACTCGTCTCGATCGTGCAAAAGGACATCAAATCGCTCGTCGCGTTCTCCAGCGTATCGCACCTCGGCTTTGTGATGCTCGGCTTGTTCGCACTGAACGCGCAAGGGATGAGCGGCGGCATTTTGCAGATGGTCAATCACGGGCTCTCGACCGGCGCACTCTTTCTGCTCGTCGGGATGTTGTACGAACGCCGGCACACGCGCCTCATCGCCGATTTCGGTGGCGTCGCCAAAGTGATGCCGATTTACGCCGCGTTCTTCCTGCTGGTGATGTTCTCGTCCGTCGGTCTGCCCGGCTTGAACGGCTTTGTCGGCGAGTTTTTGATTCTCGTCGGCGCGTTCCGCGCAAATGTGTGGTACGCCGCGTTCGCTGCGACCGGCGTCGTCCTCTCCGCCATCTATTTGCTGTGGATGTACCAACGCGCGATGGCAGGCCCGATCACGCGCGAGGAGAATCGGACGTTGAAAGATTTGTCGCCGCGCGAGATCGCGCTCCTTGCCGCGCTCGCCGTGTTCATCATTTGGATCGGCGTCTACCCCCGCACGTTCCTGGATCCGATTCAGACGAGCGTCGCGAATTTACTCGGCATGATCAACTAGTCCGCGTGGCGTGTTTCGTTCACGTAACACGCCACGCGCTGCAATCTGAAATCACCATGAGTCTCTCAGTACCTGACCTAAATCTCCGCATCATCGCCCCTGTACTCATCGTCGCGATCAGCGCGCTCGTCGTGTTGCTCGGCGAACTCGTCACGTCGTCCGCCCAGAAACGCGGGCTCGGCTACGCGAGCCTCGTGGGGCTCCTCGCCGCCGGCGGCGCGGCGATGGGTTTGTGGGACGCGCACGCGGTCGCTTTTCGCGAGATGGTTCGCGCGGACAACTTTGGCGTGTTTCTTACGCTGACGATTCTCGCGGGGGCGGTATTGTGTATTCTGCTCTCGTTCGATTTCACGCGCGCCCATCGCATCGAAACCGGCGAGTACTATGCGCTGATACTCTTTTCGGTCACGGGAATGCTTTTGATGGTGACCGCGGCCGATCTCATCATCATCTTTCTCGCGCTCGAACTCTTGTCGCTGCCGCTGTACATCCTCGCCGCGTTCAAACGGGAAGACGAACGTTCGCTCGAAGCCGGTTTGAAGTACTTTTTGCTCGGTGCGTTCTCGTCGGCATTCTTCCTCTACGGCATTGCGCTGGTGTACGGCGCCACCGGCACGACGAATCTGGCGCGCATCGCCGCGAGCGCGCCCAGCGAGATGCTGCTCATCGGCGCGGGGTTGTTGCTCGTCGGATTCGCGTTCAAGGTCGCCCTCGTCCCGTTTCACTGGTGGACGCCGGATGTGTACGAGGGTGCGCCGACGACGATCACCGCGTTTATGAGTGTGGCGGTCAAAGCCGCGGCGTTCGGCGCATTCTTGCGCGCCTTTCTGGTCGCGCTCCCCGCGTTGGCGATGGATTGGCGCGTGGTGCTCGCGATCATCGCGGTGCTGACAATGACGCTGGGCAATGTCGCCGCGCTGTTACAAGCGAACATCAAGCGGATGCTCGCGTACTCGAGTATCGCGCACGCGGGCTATATCTTGATTGCGCTCGTTGCGATGGGGGGCGCGGGCGTATCCGCCGCACTCTTTTATCTCCTCGCCTACACCCTGACGAATCTCGGCGCGTTCGGCGCGGTGATCGCGCTGGGAGAAGGCGAACGCGAACGGCTGAATGTTTCCGATTACGGCGGCCTCGCGCGGATGCAGCCACTCCTCGCGGCGATGCTGACAGTCTTTATGCTTTCGCTCGCCGGTTTTCCGCCGTTCGCCGGTTTCGTCGGCAAGTTCTTGATTTTCGGCGCGGCAGTGCAGAACGGCTGGGCGTGGCTCGCGGTCGTCGGCGTGTTGAACAGTTTGGTCTCGGTGTACTTTTACTTGCGCCCGGTCGTGGCGATGTATATGAGCGAACCGGTGGAGGGGTGGGGCGCGCCCCGCGTCGCGCCACTCGTCGCGCTCGCGCTCGTGCTCGCGT
This sequence comes from Anaerolinea sp., assembly GCA_020722265.1. GTDB lineage: Bacteria > Chloroflexota > Anaerolineae > UBA4142 > UBA4142 > DYLA01. Next base: position 2,399 of record DYLA01000153.1, on the reverse strand, counting down.
TGATCGGCGTGATCGCGCTGGGAGTGTTCCCCGCCCCGGCAATCGCGTTGGCAGCCGGGGGCTTGGGGCGTTGATGCTCGACGGACGGCGGAGGACGAAGGGCGGAAGTGCGATCTCCCGTCTTCTGTCCTCCGTCGTTGTGTTTGGGAGATGTGGAGATGTCGAAAGAGGCAGTGTTCAACCTCATCCAGTCCTCGCCAGACTCGCGCGAGGCGCGGCTCGATCAAGTTGCGGCTGCGCTCCACGATAATTTTCCACACTATACCGGCGTCTACATTTACTTGCTCGAAGGCGAGACGCTCGTGCTGGGTCCGTATCGTGGCAGACCGACGGAACACACGCGCATTCCGATTGGCGCGGGCATTTGCGGGCGCGCCGCGCGCATCAAACAAACGGTCACGGTGGACGATGTGAATGCGGACGCGGAGTACATCGCTTGCTCGCTCCAGACACGCAGCGAAATCGTCGTGCCGATAATGCGCGGCGATCGCGTCTTGGGTGAGATTGACATTGACAGCGATGCGCCGGCAGCGTTCACGGAGGAGGATCGGCGTTTCCTCGAAGAGGTTGCCGCATTGCTTGCGGCGCGATTTTAGTAGGCGGGGAATTAACATAATCCACGTTCTAGTGCTCCGCTTGACAACACGGCGTCACTTGTGGTAAACTAGCGTCCGTGAACGAGCAGAAATCCGGCATGATCAAGTGATTGGTTCGAGCGGAGGCTTTCACCCATCGGGGCGTGAAGCGTACTGACTCACGCCTCTTTTCTTGCCCGCAAAATGTCCAACACTTTGAGTGCGAGTGCGCGCAAGGTTCAAGAAGCGTTAGCCGCGCGCGGTATGGTTCTAAAAGTCGTCGAATTGCCCGCTAGCACGCACAGCGCGCCGGAAGCGGCTCAAGCCGTCGGCTGTCAGGTCGGGCAGATCGTCAAATCGCTGGTCTTTCGCGGCAAGCAATCGCGCAAGGCGGTGCTCATCCTCGCCAGCGGCGCGAATCGCGTCAACGAGCAAGCCATCGCCGCGCGGCTTGGCGAGCCAATCGAAAAAGCGGATGCGGATTTCGTGCGCGCGGCGACCGGGTTTGCGATCGGCGGAGTGCCGCCCCTCGCGCTCGAACGAGAAATCGAAACGTTCATTGACGAGACGCTGTTTCGATACGACGAACTGTGGGCCGCCGCTGGCACGCCGCATGCCGTTTTCAGATTGAGTCCCGCCGATCTGGTGCGAATCTCCGGCGGGCGGACGATAGCGATTACGTAATTCGGGGCAGTAGCTCAATTGGCAGAGCAACAGCCTTTTAAGCTGTGGGTTCAGGGTTCGATTCCCTGCTGCCTCAACGGACGGAACAAGCCAAGCGATCCGTCGCTCGCGGCAAGCGAGAGGAACTTCCCGACTCCCGGCTCGATGTGCATCGAGCGCGGTTGCCTCACGAAACAGCAAGTGAGGGCAACCTCGCCCTCGTTCCCTCTCCTCGTAGAGGGAAGAGGAAGGGTTGACGACAACTGCAACAGAGAGTAAACCAACTTAGTCGAAGGGTCACCTCGTTTGGTGGTCAACGGCCTGACGGCGAGACGATTCGACTAAGCGATGGGTGAAACGGTGGGGTAAGAGCCCACCAGCGTCGTCGGTGACGGCGGCGGCTGGGTGAATGTCCAACTGGGAGCAAGGCGGGTGGGATTGACTCGTAAGGGTTGATTCCCGTCGCAGCGGCGGTGCCGAGGTGGAGGAGAACTCCGCAAGGCAATCGCCGCCGCGTGCCCCAGTTTAGGCACGCGAGACAGATGACGGATAGAACAGAATCGGGGGTACGGCTGGCTTGCTCCGCTTCCAAACTCGAAAGGAATGAAGACCGATGCGTGCGGAGATTTTGTTTCCACACAAGAGCGTCTCATCGCTCATCACGATTCGAAACGGCAAGTGGCGCGAACTGGTGCGCCGCGTGGCTAGTTTGCCCGAAGACCATCCCGACAGTCTGGCGTTCTCGCTGATGATGATTCGGCAGTGCAGTTGTCTCGATTGCAATCCGGACCGTTACAAAGCATTGATGGGCTGCGCGGCGTGCGCCAAGCGGACGCTGGGGGGGTACAAAGGCGCGGACGACACGCTGATCCGCGCGTTTCACAAAGCGCGCGCCGAAGTCGAAGAGTACCTGAAAGGACGCGCGCTGGCTCGCGCCGCTTGATTTCAAGCGGGGCAAGGCAAACCAACCGGGCTGGATGATCCAGCCCGGTTCTTGTTTTGGATCAAGGGCGCTCTGCCGCGCAGGGGGCGCGCCCCTCCGTGCGCCCGCCGCGCACCGACGACATATATTTGCCGACAAGGCGAGATGATGCTATAATAATCAGTGGTACGTTCACAACGGTAGCACCACAGTAAATCGTGGACATGGGGGTTCAGGGG
>DYLA01000152.1 GCA_020722265.1 Anaerolinea sp. | reverse complement strand
GCCTCGAAATGACAAAAAGGTGGTTGTCAATAGACTTTGCACATGCCGTGGGCGCCGCTACTGCCGCCCGATGTGCAGTTCCAAGACCTGCGTATCGCGCGCACCCAAGCGATATTTGTACTCCTCGTTCCCGCGCAGAAAATCAAAACGCCGCCGCCGCGCCGCAATCGCATCCTGAATCGAACGCGCGAATAGGACGATGCCCGGACTCTGGCTGCCGCGCTGGAGCGGATCGTAACCCGAATTGTACACCAGCACATCGTTCTGATAGACAAAGTTGAAGAGGGACGCGACGCGTGCGCCACCAATCTCCAAGAATTGGAGTTGCAGCCATCCGCAGGCGAACAATCGCCGCGCCAACGCGATGAAAAAGTCTTGCATCCGCGCGTCCATAAACAGGTGCTTGTCCGGGCGGCTCTGTTTGTGCAAGGCGATGAAATCCATCATCGCGGTATTGAGTTGTGCTGCATCGTCAATCGTGTACCAGCGCGCCTCCGCCTCTTCGACGCGGCGCAGTTTGCGCCGAATCTCATGCCGTTGTTTCTTATCGAGCATGTCGAGATACTCCTCCCACGTCGCGGGCAATTCGATCACCGGGGCGACGTCGTGCAAGCGCGTTTCCACGCGCAGTCCCCGCGCGCGCGCTATCGCCTGGAGTTGCGTGTGCGTCGGCGAGGCAGCCGGCAGGGTGCACAGACATACCCAATCCCACGCGGGAGCATCGGGCTGCGTGAGGGCGTCCAGCAGCGCGGCGTAGACACGTTCTTCCGCACCGCGCGCGACAATGAGATCGAGATAATCGGACACATCCACGCAACCGACGAGCGCAAGCGAGCGGGGGTCGCTGGCAGGAGCAAAGAGAGACGCAATACCCACCAGCGTCGCGTCATCGCGCACAGTGAGCACATGCAACGTGCCCGCGCCCAGATATTCCCACCATGTACTTTGCCACTCGCGCGTCAGAAACACCGTGTCCATCGCGCTGCGCCGCAGCAACACGTTCCATTCCGCGCCGAGTCGTTCGAACACACTCGCATCGGTAAACCAATCGGTTTTCATCGCTCCATCCTAAAGTCTCACATCCAAAGAACATCTAGTCCCGCGCCTATTATATTGCCTTCGACGGCTTTCTCAAAATCGCGCGCGTTTTCGATGAGAGTATCATTGCGAAGCACTCGCAACCCAAGCCCAAGACTTGTTAGCGACCCAGGAAAAGAAAAATCGAAAAAGTATTCTTCTCATTTACATCGCGCGACAATTCGGGTATAATGTTCGCGCTGTTCAGCCTCTGGGCGGTACTACCGAGCCTCGCTTTCGCACCCTAGCCCAAGCGATAGGGGGTCAGGCGGTATTGGCAGTTTGGCTACGCCATCTGGCTTATCAAGCGCGCGGGTGCGAAATCTAGGCTAAGGAGAATTGCGGCAATGTTTCGGCGAACGATTTTGGGGTTGGTCATCATTGCGTGGTTACTGGGCGCGCCTGCGACGCGCGGCGAGGGGAACATCACTTGGGCGTCCATCGGCGGACCGACCGGGGGGCTCGTCAACGCGCTCGCCTTCGCGCCGAACGTCCCTGGCGTGATTTATGCTGGCACCAACGGGGGTGTATACCTCAGCCGCGACGATGGCGCGCACTGGCAAAACGTCTCCAAGGGTTTGCCGGACGATCCGACAGTGACCGCACTCGCCGTTATGCACGATCCGAACATTGTTTTCGCTGGAACGCGCTACGGCATCTATCGGACGCGCGACGGCGGCGGCAATTGGTCACTCACCGATCCGCGCTTTGGAGAACAAATCATCTTTTGCCTGCTCGTTGACCCGCAGAATCAGACCCTCTACGCCGGCACAGCGACAACCGTGCTCCGCAGCGACAATGGAGGCGATTCATGGAACGATGTAGGCGCAGACTTGAAATCGGCACGCGTCTGGGCGCTCGCGCTCACGGCGGATTCCTCCGCCCTCTACGCGGCAACCGATAGCGGCTTGTACGTCTCGCGCACTCGCGGCGCGAGTTGGCAAGCCAGTTCGGAGGGTCTGCCCGAAGGGGCGCGTCCACAATCCCTCGTGGTCACCAAGACCGGTTTGCTCGCCGGCACTGCGCAGGGTCTGTTTCGCAGCAAGGATGGCAAGACCTGGAGCGCCGTCAGCGACGCGCCGGGCAACGTGCTGCCGCGTCCCATCGTCAACGCGGCACAGCAGCCCGACCGCGTCTTTGCTTCGACCGCGCAAGGCATCCTCCGTTCGACGGACGGCGGCGCGACTTGGGCGAGACTCCAGAACGGAGCCGGCAACACGCCGATCCTCTCCCTCGCGCCGCGAGATAACGGTGACCTCTACGTCGGCACGGCGCGCGGCGTCTGGAAAACCAACGACGATGGCAGCGATTGGCGCGCCCTCAACGTCGGCTTGGTGAGCACCAACATCCACAACTTGATCCTCGTCCCGAGCCATCCCCCCACCCTTCTCGCCGCCACGCGCTTTGGCTTGTACCGTAGTCAGGATCGCGGCGCGACGTGGAGCGACGCCAGTGGCTTGACCGACCCCTACATCCTCTCCCTCGCGATAGACCCGGCAGACGCGAACTGGGTGTACGCCGGCACGTGGAGCAGCGCCCTCTTTGTCTCCCAAGACGCTGGCGCAACGTTCACGCTCCTCAAAGAGAACGTCGCCGACCACGCGCCCATCAGCGGGCTTGCCGTCCTGCGCTCTGCCGATGGGAGGGCGACGATCTATGTTGGCTCCCTCGGCAACGGATTGTACTGGGGCCGCGCGGATGGGCAAAGTTGGAATTCGCAACCGGCGGGCTTGAGTGACATCAAACGCGTGACGATTCTGACGCGGCTGGCGCCTGCCACGTTGTACGCTGGCACCGAGCGCGGCTTGTATCGCTTCGATGCCACCCAGCCGAACGCCACGTGGCAACGTGCCGGCGCGCCCTTGCCCGACGACGAAGTGCGCGCGCTGGCGATAGACTCGCGTCCGTCACCAACCCTCCTCGTCAGTTTCGTCTCCGGCGAACTATGGCGCAGTGACGGTGCCGGCGCACAATGGCAACCACTGGCGAAAGACAAATTCCCGCCGCGCACGCGCCTGCAAGCGATAGCCATCAGCCCGCGCGCCGCGGAGGTAGTCTACCTCGGCACCGATCGCGGCGTGTACCGCAGCGACGACCAGGGGCACTCTTGGTCTGCTGCCAACGACGGCTTGCCGGCGAATGCAGATATTCAAGCCATCGCGATTGACCCCGCGCGCGCCGAGACACTCTTCGCCGCCACGACGGCGAACGGGGTCGTCGTCGGAAAAGACTCATTCCGGGCGGCCGCCCCCGCGATCTCCCCAGCCCTCGGGGTCCTCGGCGTGCTCGCATTCGGCGCGCTCGGCTTGGCGTACGCGGGTTGGCGCGCCCGGTTCAGCCCCGCCGCGCGAGAACGCGCGTGGGCGCACGAGTGGCAACAGTGGAACACCGCCATCGCCAACGCGTTACAAACACACGGCGAAGCGAACGAACGCACCCTCAGCAAATTGCCGCGCCGCCACCTCGCCCGCGCCCTGCAGCGCTACGCCGAACTCCATCCCGACGACGCGCTCACGCTCCATCCTTCGCCGGTCGCGCTGCAACTCGAACCTTTCGCCTTCACGCAAAAATTCCTTAGTCATTGGAAAGCCGCGTGGGAAGTCGTAGACAGCGAAGAAGCGTTCAAATCGGTCACGAGCCAGATGGTAGACCAGTTGTGCACGCTGCTCGGCTTTACGCGCGTGGACGAACGCGCCTATCGAGGCTTGGTGGGGTACGTCGTACGCGCCTCCGCCTTGCGGCTCAAAATTCCGCCGCGCTTTCCCATCATCTTCCTGCCGCGCCATGAGGTTCAAGAAAGCGATCTGGAAGCGCTGCGCGACTTGATGAACATCCTCGGTATGGTCAGTTACTTTGCGCTGCTGATTGACCTGCGCGACGCCCCTGCCACCGGCCAACGCTCGCTCAAATCCCTCGTACGCGAAGCCATCCACGATTTCATCGTCCTCGACGGCAAAGACATCCGCTACCTCCTCGCGGCGCGCGATCACCCCAAGCGCCTCATCGAAATCGTCTTGAGTCAAGTAGACCTCACCGTCGTCTCGCCGTACGTCACCAGCGGGCCCGTCCCGGCGAATATGTTCTTTGGGCGCGAATTCGAAATCAAAACGATCATCCGCACCATCCGCGACACGAACTTTGCCATCGTCGGCGGACGAAAGATCGGCAAGACCTCCGTGCTGGCACGCGTCCACCAACTGCTCCAAGAAGCACCCGAATACAAACCCTTTTACCTCGACTGCCAAGCCGTTCACACGCCCGCCGAATTCTTCAGCGCGGTGGATACGATGTGGAAGATGCCGATTCCGACAGCCTCGCCGGAAGAATTTCGTCGCATGGCGCTGGATTTGGCGAGCCAACAGTCCGCGTGCACCGTGGTCCTACTGTTCGACGAAATTGACGGACTGCTCCAAGCCGATATCGCGCAAGGCGAGCGACTGTTCCGCATCCTGCGCGCGCTCGCTCAAGAAGTCCCGTTGCGCTTTATCTTCTGCGGTGAAAAAGTGCTCAACAGCGCGCTGCGCAATCCGCAACTCGCGTTCTTCAACTTTTGCAACCGCTTGCCCTTGACGTACCTGAAACCGGACGAAGCCCGCCGCGTCGTCATTGACCCGATGCAAGAGATGGGCATCACCCTCGCCGAGGGAAGCGAACTGGCTGATGAAATCGTCGAATTGGCAGCGGGACACCCCAACATCGTCCAGTACATCTGCCAGCGCTTGATCGAACGCATCAACCAGCGGCGCGAGCGGCTCATCACGCGCGCCGACATACAGGCGATCAGCCGGTCCGCACAGTTCGCCGAATATTTCGCCGAAGTGTCGTGGGGCAATGCCAGCGCGCTCGAACGCCTGATCACCCTGTTGCTGCTCGATCAGCCGGAAGTTACCTTGGGCGAGATGGCAGAAATGCTCCGCACACGCGAATTGCGCGTCCCGCCAGAACATCTCGAAGTCGCTTTCGAGGACTTGACGCTCTTTTCGATTCTGCGGCGCGATGGGCCAAAGTATGCTTTTGCCGCGCAGGCATTCCCAGAAGTGCTGCGGCGCAGTCAAGACGTGTACGGACTCGTCCTCAGTTTCATTCAAGAAATTCAAGAGGGCTACGGAACTCCATGATGACCTCATCCGAATCCTCTCCCGGCTCGATTTTCAAAACGCGCGGTCCACTCGATCCGGTGAACGACAGCGCGCTGTACGCTCCGCGCCCGGAACTCGACCACTTGCTCCGCACCGCGCAGGCAACCTCGCTGGACGCGTACCTCGCGATTCTGGGCTCGCGGCAGACCGGCAAAACGACGCTGCTCTATCAACTGCGCGCGCGCTTGCGCCCGCGCGGCATCGGCGTCGCGCTCGTAGACCTCGCCATCACGCGCGATCAATCGGACGAGCAGTTGTACCGTTTCGTCGCCAGCGAGATCCGCTCCGAACTGGAACCGAACCTGGGGCGCGTGGCAGACCGCCGCGCCCTCGCGCTCCCCAGTCATTCCATCGAGTTTCGCCGCTTTTTGCTCGATCTGGCGCGCCAGGCGCACGCGCCGCGCCTCGTCATCCTGCTCGACGAAGTGGAGGCGGTGCCGGCAGCATCGTCCGACGCGTTCTTTGGCACGTTCCGCAACATCTTTTCCAGTCGCCGCAAGGAAGACGAAGCCGCCTTCGACAAGTATCTCATCGTCCTTTCCGGCGCGAAGGAATTGCACCGCCTGACGAGCAGCCCCAACTCGCCGCTGAACATCGCCGAACGCATCTATCTCCAAGACTTGGGGCTGGATGGCGTACGGATCATCGCCGCGAACTTGGCGCGCGCCGGCATCGCCGCGCCGCCGGAGACGGCGGAATGGCTGTACGAGTATACACGCGGCCATCCGTACCTGACGCAAAAATTGTGCGCGCTCGTGGAGCAATGGCATCCCGAAAGTGTGGATCGGGAAATCCTCGCGCGCGCGGCGCGCCAAACCCTCAAGAGCGACGATCATTTGGAGAAGATGCTTCTCCAGATTGATGCCGACGCGACGGCACGCGAGTTGCTGCAGCAAGTTGTCGCAGGCAAACCGATCGCGTTCAGCCGGCTCAACCCTGCCGTCGCGCGTCTGGAACTGCTCGGCGCGATCCGCGACGCAGGCGAGTGCGCGATCCGCAATCCGCTTTACCACGAGGCGTTGCGCGCACACTTTGGCATCCCCAAGACGCCACCCGAGCCCACGCCTCGCCTCTCGCTTGGACGAACGCTCTTACTCTTGCTCGCGATCTTTCTCATCGCGCTGAACCTCCCCTTCCTCTCTGTCTATGCCTCCGACATTCTCTTGGCGCGCCGCGCGGAGAATCTGCCGGTGCCGCTCGCCACTCTCGGCGGCGACGCCATCATCCGCTACGACCCCATCCTGCGCGCGAATTCGAACGAGCCGAACATCGTCCGCATCGAAGCGGAGCGACTGACCGCGCCGCTCGCAGTCACGCTAAAAAGGGATACCGCGCCCGATATTTCGCTGGAGGGGACAGCGCGCCGCGAGTTGAAACCGCCGTCGAGTCAGGAGCGCTTTGCGATTACGTTGAACCAGAGCGGCTGGGCGATTCCGTACAATCCGTTCAACCCGCGCACCGAGCATCGCCAAATCGAAATTGTCTTCGCGTCGCCGGAAGGCGTCCATTCACACACCGTGCCGCTGGATTTTCGTGTGGATTTCTACTCTGGATTTGTAATCTCCGCCGCGCTCACCCTTTCGGGAGCGGTGGCATCCCTTGTCACTGTGCTGGGGAACATTCAGAAAATTCGGGACGCGCTGGATCGGCTCACCCAGCCGAACCAGTGAAAATCAAAAGCCCCGTCTGCATCGAACAGATGGGGCTTGCGCTACGGTCGCCGTGTCGCTGTCGCCGGGCGACGCGTCGGCGTGGACGACGCGCCGGCAACCCCTGGCGATGGCGTGCGCGCCGCGCCGAGTGTGCTGGTGATCGTCAGCGTCGGCGCGGGGTTCGTCAGGTCTACCGTCGGCGTGAGGGTGGGGATTTCGCGCGTGGGGATGGGCGCTTGCGTCGGCGTCGGGATGAGCAAACCACCGGGGATTTTGATGAAGGTCGGCGGCACCTGCGTCGGCGTAGGTACGAGGGTTGGGCGCGCGAGCGCAGTTGGCGTAGGCGCGCGCGGCACCAAACGCGGACGCACGATGAGACTGAACGTTCCAACGCAATAAACCACAGCGGCACTGATGAGGAGAATCGCCAAACAGCCGTATCCTAACTGCTGCTGCGGCGATAGGCGGGCAAACCAGCCGAGTGACTCGGGTGGGTCGAGGTCTTGATCATACACGGCGAGGTTATTATAACAACGGCTTGCCAAAAATCAAAATCGAGATATACTGCCCATCGCCCTCCCGCGGTAACGCTACATTCAATCGTGGAGACGTCAAAACTGGTGCACTTGATGC
>DYLA01000151.1 GCA_020722265.1 Anaerolinea sp. | reverse complement strand
CTGCCAGACGGACAAATCCGCGACGTGCGTGTCGGCGCGTTCTGGACGGCCGTCGTCGCCGAAGCGAAGGGGGAATTGCGTTGCGGCTTGGCTTCGACGCTGCGCGATGAGGAACATCACTATAGCAACGCGCCAGCGGTACGCGACGCGGGCGCGTTGGCGCAGCGGAGCGCGCACGAACTTGCCGCGCTCGCGCGTTCAAGTCCGATGGAAGCCGCGCTTGGGATCGCGACGATCAACGCGCTGCTACCAAAACGCGATGAATGGTGGGTGGACATCAACGCCGAAGAGGTGATCGCGCAACACGGCGCGGGTAGACGCGTCGCACTGATTGGGCATTTTCCGTTCGTGCCGCGTCTGCGCGAGCGGGTCGGCGAATTGTGGGTGCTGGAGGAGCAGCCGCGCGACGATGATTTGCCTGCGAGCGCCGCAACCACAATCGTCCCACAAGCCGACGTGCTGGCAATCACCGGCACGACGCTCATCAACCACACGTTCGATGCGTTGATGGCGCTGCGCCGTCCGGAATCGCTCGTACTCGTCCTGGGTCCCAGCACGCCGCTATCGCCAATTCTGTACAATCACGGCGTTCACATTCTCTCCGGCGCGATCGTTGAAAATGTCGAAGCGGTGTTGCGCGGTGTGAGTCAAGGCGCGAATTTTCGCCAACTGCATCGCTTGGGTGTACGTTTGGTGACGATGCGGAGAGACTTGTGAGTCGTTCTTCGCTGACGCCGCTACATGGAAGCGGTGCCCAGGATGAATGTCTTTGTGGGCATCGCGCGGCGCGTATCGAAAAAACCACAGAAAGGGGAAATGATTACACGTGGTTACAGTCGAACAGGTAAAGCACGCGCTTGAACAGGTGATGGATCCGGAACTCAAGCGCAGTCTGATCGAATTGGGTATGGTGCGCGATGTGCGCGTGGAGAACAGCCGCGTACGTTTCACGCTCGCGCTCACCACACTCGCTTGCCCGCTCAAAGAGCAAATCGCTGCCGATGCCAAACGCGCGGTGCTCGCGCTCGATGGCGTCAAAGAGGTCGAAGTCGAACTCGCCGAGATGAGCGTCGAAGACAAGCGGCGCTTGGGTTACGGCGAAACTCAGCCCGGCTCGGCGGAACACCTCAACGACATTCGTCACGTTATCGCTGTGATGAGCGGCAAGGGCGGCGTTGGCAAATCGCTGGTGAGTGGATTGCTTGCCGTGTCACTGCGTCAAGCCGGGCATCGCGTCGGCATACTCGATGCGGACATCACAGGGCCCAGCATTCCCAAGATGTTCTTCTTTCGCCCGGTCAGACCCGACAACAGCCCTGTCGCGATTCTGCCCCCCGAGACGCGTACCGGCGTCAAGGTTATGTCCATCAACTTGCTGCTGGAGAGCGAAGATCAAGCGGTCATCTGGCGTGGTCCATTGATCGGCAGAGCCATCCAGCAGTTCTGGGGCGATGTGTGGTGGGGCACGCTCGATTATTTGATTGTGGATTTGCCGCCGGGCACTTCCGACGCATCGCTGACGGTGATGCAATCGCTGCCGTTGAGCGGCATCGTCCTCGTCAGTTCGCCGCAAGACCTCGCCGGGATGGTCGTGCGTAAAGCCGCGCAGATGGCGCGGAGCATCGGCGTACCCATTCTGGGGCTGGTCGAGAATATGAGTTACTTTGTCTGCCCCGATACCGGCAAGCGGCACGACATCTTCGGACCGAGTTACGCCGACGCGTTGGCGGCGCGGCTGGGTGTGCCATTCCTGGGACGCCTGCCGCTCGATCCGGAGATCACGCGGCTGTGCGATATGGGCGCTATCGAGGACTATGCCACTGCCGCGTTCGCGCCGATCGCGCAGCGGTTGGCGGAAGTAGCGCCGCCGGCGCGGCGATTTGGCTGATTGAACGGGAGGTTGCCATCGTAAGAAGGCGCGTCAAGTCCTTCCGATAAGACGGTAGAAGTGGATCTGCGCGGCGCTACCCGATTGGGTTAACAGAAATGTAACCTGTTTTTCGAATGGGTTCTCAACGCGGCGGTGGTTCGGCTCAACGGTTTGCCATCCATCGCCGCTTGGTGTGAAACGATGGAGACGCGATCCACGATAATCGTGATTACAGGGGACTCGGGTTGTGGCAAGACAACGCTATGCGCGCGCGTCGTCGCCTTCGCGCAAGCGCGCGGCATGCGGGTGACTGGTGTCCTTACGCCGCCGCGCGTTAGCGGTGGCTGCAAAATTGGCATGGACGTCCTAGATATCTGCGCGGGCGAACGTCGGGCGTTAGCAGAACTGGCTGATACATGCGATGGACCGGCGACGGGAAAGTGGCACTTTCACGCTGACGGCTTGGCTTGGGGCGCGGATATTTTGCGCCGCGCGACACCCTGCGATTTGCTCGTCATTGACGAACTGGGACCGTTGGAACTCGTGCACGACGAGGGTTGGACAATTGGCATCGAACTGTTGCGCGCCGGGCGCTATCGGTTTGCGCTCGTCGTCGTGCGAACCGCGCTGCTGCCGCGCTTCCGGGAGCGGATTGAAAACGGCGAGCCATTTGTCCTGAATGTGACGAGCAATAACCAAGACGCCGTATTCGCGGAGTTGACAGCACGGTTCGAAGAGCCATAATGCAGAGTAGACGAGTTTCAAACGTGGCAAGTATGTCTGTGCCATAACCGAAGGAGTGCTATATGCGTTTGTTCCTTTGTTTGTTCACGTGCTTGGCGCTGGTTGTGTTGTTGGCATCCTGCGCCGCGTCGTCTGTTACTCCCACGGCGACGGCGATGCCTGCCCGCACTCTCCCGCCGGCGGGTTTCGCCGTCACCGATGCGCTGAGTCGCCAGGTGACGTTTGAGCGTGCGCCGCAGCGGATCGCCGTTGCTGGGAAAGGGGTGCGCCTTGTGGCTGATGCCCTCTATCTCTTTCCCGAAGCGTCGTCGCGCATCATCGCACTTGGCGACACCGCCCAAGGCAAGTACAACTTTATCCCGGTCATTGATTCCAACTACACGAGCAAGATTGCCTTGGGGAGGGAAGTCGGCCCGGAGCAAATCGCCGCCGTCAAGCCAGATGCTGTCCTGCTCAAGTCGTATACGGCTGAAAAACTCGGCAAGCCGCTGCAAACCCTGGACATCCCCGTGGTCTATCTCGATTTCGAGACAGCCGAGCAATATTGGCGGGACTTGACGACGCTGGGGCAACTGTTCCAGAACGAAATCCGTGCCAAGCAGATCATCTCGTTCTATCAGGAGCGCGTCGCGCGGATCACCAGGACGCTAGCAGATGTCAAGGAAGACCAAAAGCCGCGTGCGCTGATTCTCTATTACACCGATCGAGATGGCGCGGTGGCTTTTAACGTTCCACCGATGGGATGGATGCAAACCTGGATGCTCCAAACCGCGGGCGGGCGTCCGGCGTGGAAAGACGCGCCGCTCGGTCAGGGCTGGACGAAGGTGAGTTTTGAGCAGATCGCCGCCTGGAACGCCGACCAGATTTACATCATTGCGTATTTCAACAACGTGAATGACGTGATCAAGACACTCAAGACCGATACGCAATGGCAAGGGTTGCGCGCGGTCAAGCAGGGCAAGTTGTACGGCTTTCCCCGTGACTATTACAGTTGGGATGAGCCGAGTCCGCGTTGGATTCTCGGTCTCACCTGGCTGGCAAGCCAAATCTATCCCGACCGTTTTGCCAGCGTGAACATGGAACAAGAGGTACGCACGTTTTACCGCGAGATGTACAACCTGGACGATGCGGCGTACCAGAAACACATTCAACCGAACCTCATAGGTGATTTTCCATGAATCGGTCGGTTGTCTTGCCTGCCCGCGCCGCGCGCATCGCTGAGCATCCGCTGGCGTGGATGACCGGCTTGCTGATTCTCGTCTTCGCGCTTTCGCTCCTTGTGGGTCGCTATCCCGGACCGACGCTCCTTTCGTTGGATCGCTTGGCGAGCGATGAGATGGCACAGCGACTAGTATGGAACCTGCGCCTGCCGCGCCTGCTGACCGCCGTGCTACTCGGCATGTCGCTCTCCGCCGCCGGAATGGTGTTGCAAATGATCTTTGGCAATCCACTGGTCGAGCCGGGCTTTTTGGGGGTATCGCAAGGCGCGGCGTTCGGTGCGGCGTTCAGCATCATCTTTCTTGGCAACGCTGCCTGGCTGGTGCAAGGCATGGCGGCGTTGTTCGCGTTCTTGGGGTTGACGTTTTCGTACATCCTAGCGCGGCGGGCGCGGCTGGGTGGATGGGTACTGCGTTTGGTGCTGGCGGGCATCGCGGTCTCGGCATTGTTTTCCGCCGGCGTGGGCGCGCTCAAATACGTGGCTGATCCGTTGCACCAGTTGCCCGAGATCACGTTCTGGCTACTGGGCGGATTGTGGAGCATCACCTGGACGCAACTGCAAACCATCGCGCCCGTCGTCTTGCTCGCTCTATTCGTGATGTACCGGATGCGCTGGCGGTTGAATCTGCTTTCGCTAGACGATACGACCGCGTTCTCGCTGGGTGTGGCGCCGGGGCAAGAGCGCGCCCTCGTTTTGACTGCCGCCGTCGGTGCGACCGCCGCGGTCGTCTCCGTGAGTGGGATGGTCGGCTGGATCGGGCTCGTCGTGCCGCATCTGGCTCGGCGATGCTTTGGTGCGGATGCGCGTCGCGCGCTGCCGGCGGCGATGTTGATCGGTGGGCTGTTCGCGCTGCTGTGCGACGACGCGGCGCGCACGCTGCTCGCGGGGGAGATTCCCATCGGCATCTTGACCTCATTCGTCGGCGCGCTGTTTTTCATCGCCATGATGGTGACGAAAAATATCCAGGTTCAACGATGAGCACACCGCTGCTTGCCTTTGACCGCGTTCATTTCGGATACCAACCCGACGGCAGGATGGTACTGCGCGACCTGTCGCTGGAGATTCAGCCAGGTACGGTCACGGCGATTCTGGGACCGAACGGCGCGGGCAAGACGACGTTGCTGCACTTGGCATTGGGCTGGCTTTCGCCGCGAACCGGCAAGGTGTTTCTGAACGGATGTCCCCTCGGCAGTTATTCGCGGCGAGCACTGGGTCAGTGGATGGCGCTGGTGCCGCAGAGCGAGCGCATCCCGTTTGAGTATTCGGTTCTGGAATATGTCTTGCTGGGGCGCGCGCCCCATCTGGCTCCGCTCGAAATGCCGGGCGTGGCAGATTGTCGCATTGCCGCGCAGGCGCTGGAGTCGGTAGGGTTGGACCGATTGGATGGACGCGCCATCACGACCCTGAGCGGCGGCGAGAGGCAGTTGGTGTTGTTGGCGCGCGCGTTGGCTCAACAGCCGCGGCTCTTGCTGCTGGACGAGCCAACCGCCCATCTCGACCTGGGCAACAAGGCGCGTCTGTTGGGACTGCTGCAAGGACTGGCGGCTCAGGGTGTCACGATGCTGCTCACCACGCACGAACCCCAAGTCGCGGCTGCTCTTGCTTCGCGCCTGGTGTTGATGCGCGAGGGGCAGGTGCGTCATCATGGCCCGCTAGAGCAGGTATTGACGAGTGAGCACCTGAGCGCGACGTATGGCGTGCCAGTGCGCGTGATCCAGGTGGATGGAAAGCAAGTCGTGTGGCTATGAACGTGGTCTTCGGTCCCGTTCCTTCGCGGCGACTGGGGCAATCGCTGGGGATTGATCCGATCCCGCTGAAAACCTGCAACTGGAATTGCGTCTATTGCCAGTTGGGACGCACTGTGCCGCTGACGAACGTGCGGCGCGAGTATGTGCCACGCGCGGAAATCCTCGCGGAAGTGAAACGCGCGTTGAGCGCGCGCACCAAGATAGACTGGATCACCTTCGTCGGTTCCGGCGAACCGACCTTGCACAGCGGCATCGGCTGGTTGATTCGCGAGGTCAAGTCGCTGACCGATCTTCCCATCGCCGTCATCACAAACGGCTCGCTGCTGTACTTGCCCGATGTGCGCGCCGACCTCGCGGCTGCCGACGCCGTGCTGCCGACGTTGGATGCGGGTACGCCTGAATTGTATCGCCGCATCAATCGCCCACACCCCGACATCACTTTCGCGCGACTCGTGGAAGGACTGGTCGCGTTTCGGCGCGAGTATTGCGGTAAGTTGTGGGTCGAAGTGATGCTGGTGCGCGGTCTGAACGACGACGAAGCAACGCTGTGCGACATCGCCGCGGTGTTGCGGCAGATTCAGCCCGATCAGGTTCACATCCTTATGCCAACGCGTCCGCCTGCCGAGACCTGGGTGCAGCCCGCCGACGCCGCGGGGTTGATACGCGCGACCGCGATTCTTGGCAACATTGCGCGCGTCGTCCATCCCGTCGAAGGCACTTTCGATCTGACCGGTTTCGACAACGTGGTGGATGCGATCGTCAGTATCATCACCCGTCATCCGATGCGCGAGGAGGAACTGATCCGCGCGTTGGAGCGTTGGGCGCCGCAGCAAGTCAGCGCCACGTTGACTGAACTGCAAGCCAGCGGAAAGGCGCAGGTGGTGGAGCGTTATGGCGCGCGTTTTTGGAGCGCGGTAGGCGCGCGCTACAAAGGGAGCAAATCATAAAAAAGATAACCTGTGTAACCGACAACACCGTGCAGCACGCCTTGCCCTTTTGGGGTGAGCATGGTTTGAGTTTGCTCATCGAAACGGAGCGTGGCAATGTCCTCTTCGATACGGGGCAAACCGAACAAGTACTCTCACACAACTTGAACTGGCTGGGCGATGCGCCGCGTCGCGTGAGCGCGCTTGCGCTCAGCCACGCGCACGTAGATCACACGGGCGGGCTCAACGTCGCGCTCGCACTCAAACCCGATCTCGCGCTGTACGCCAACCCCGATCTCTTTCGTCCGCGCTATGCGCGGCGCGGGAGCGAGTACAAATCCATCGGCTTGACGATGACGCGCGACGAGTTGGCGCGCCGCGCCGATTTGCGACTCAGCGCGACACCTGTCGAGATCGTTCCCGGTCTGTGGACGACCGGCGAGATCGCCGAGCGTTCCGAGCCGGAAGGGCGCAGCAATCGCCACGTTGTACGTAGCGCTAGTGGTTGGCATCCCGACGCGTATCGCGACGATATGTCGTTGATCATCGAAACGCGCGAGGGTGTAGTCGTCGTCTGTGGCTGTTGTCACGCGGGTTTGCTGAACACGCTCGCGCGCGTGCGGCAGATTTTTCCGCGTCCCATCGTCGCGATCATCGGCGGCACGCACTTGGTTGACGCGGACGCGGAGCATTTGCAACGCGTGGTTCGAATGTTGCGCGAGGTCTATGGCGCGCCGCGTCTCTTTCTCAACCACTGCACGGGCGAACGCGCGGTGATCGCACTAGCCAACGCGTTTGGCGATCACGTCGAGCCGTTCCCAGCCGGAGCCGTGTTGGAACTAGATTGAGGACTGGAATTCCATCTCGGGAATAGGAACTGGTATGGAACAGCAAAGCGAATCAAGACGAATGAAATACTCGCTGAAGGTCATCCAAGAGGGGTAACGCTACATTCAATCGTGGAGACGTCAAAACTGATGCACTTGATGCCCCGC
>DYLA01000150.1 GCA_020722265.1 Anaerolinea sp. | reverse complement strand
GTGGGTAGATTATGCTTTGAAAATCTGTCGCACTTGGGCCAGGGTAGCGACGAGTTGGTCTATTTCATCCGGGGTATTGTACACGTAGAACGAAGCGCGCGTGGTCGCCGCCAAGCCATAGTACTCGTGCAGCGGCATAGCGCAGTGATGTCCGCCGCGCACACAAATCCCCTCCCTATCGAGAATCTGCGTGATATCGTGCGGATGCACGCCCAGCAAGTCGAACGCGATGACGCCCACGCGCTCGGCCGGGCTTGCGGGTCCGATGATGCGAATCCCTTCCACCTCGCGCAGCCTAGCGAGCGCGTACGCTGTCAAGTCGTGTTCGTGCGCGCGCACGTTTTCCATCCCCAGCCCGGTCAAATAGTCCACCGCCGCGCCCAAGCCAATCGCCTCCGCAATGGCTGGCGTGCCGGCTTCGAATTTCCAGGGCAATTCGTTCCAGCGCGCTTCTTCCCAATACACCTCGCGAATCATATCGCCGCCGCTCAGGAATGGCTCCATTTGTTCGAGCAGCGCGCGTTTGCCGTACAAAACACCGACGAAGGGGCCCAACATCTTGTGCCCGCTGAAGGCGAGGAAATCGCAATCGAGCGACTGGACATCCACCGGCAGATGCGGCGTCGCCTGCGCGGCGTCCACGACGCACACCGCCCCAACGGCATGGGCGCGCGCGATGATCTGCCGAATCGGTGTGAGGGTGCCGGCGACATTCGATGCCATCGTCGCCGCGACGAGTTTGGTCTTTTCGGAAATCTGCGTTTCGATGTCGTGCGCGCGCAGCCGCGCCTGTTCGTCCGCACCGATAAACTTGAGCCGCGCGCCTTTTGCCTGCGCCAGTAACTGCCACGGGACGAGGTTGGCGTGATGTTCGAGCACCGTCGCGACGATTTCGTCGCCCGCGCGCACATTCGCGCGCCCCCACGCGTACGCGACAAGATTGAGCGCCTCGGTCGCGTTCCGCACAAAGATCACCTCGCGGTATGACTTGGCGTTGATGAACTTTTGGATCTTTTTGCGCGCGCCTTCGTAGCGCGCCGTCGCTTCCTCTGCCAGCGCGTACACGCCGCGATGGACGTTCGCGTTGTGTCGCCGATAGTACTCGTCCATCGCGCGGAGGACGGCTTCCGGTTTCTGCGAGGTCGCCGCGCTGTCCAGATACACCAACGGCTTGCCGTTCACCGACTGCTGCAGAATGGGGAAATCCTCACGAATCGCCGCGACGTTCAAACCCGGTTGCGACATCATTGCCTCACCACCCCAACAAGAAACTGGGGTCTTCCATGAAATTCGGATCCCAAAGGTCGGGCAGGATAGTGATCTTGAATGGTTTGCCCGCGTGTTGCGATGCCGCATCTTTGACTTGCTGCACCATCCAGCCAGCATACGGGCAAAAGGGCGTGGTGAGCATCATTTCAATCTCTGGCTCATCCTGATTCAATTTGATGGCGCGGATCAAGCCCAACTGAACCACGTCCAATCCGAGTTCCGGATC
This sequence comes from Anaerolinea sp., assembly GCA_020722265.1. Lineage (GTDB taxonomy): Bacteria > Chloroflexota > Anaerolineae > UBA4142 > UBA4142 > DYLA01. The sequence continues at coordinate 6,148 of DYLA01000150.1, read as the reverse complement.
CCTCACCGCGCGCAATGCCTCTCTGATTTTCCCCTCTGGACTGGCGGGGTCGTACGCCGGTGCCGGTTTGTGCTCTGGCTGCTCCGGCTGATTCATTTCACTCATGTTGACCTCTCATCAGTTGACCTTTCCATCTTTGCTCGCAGCGCGCGCGCCACATCGTCGCGTACAGATTCGACCGGAATCTTTTGCGTCAACGGCTCGAAGAATCCTTCGACGATCAACCGCTCGGCCTCGACGGGCGGAATGCCGCGCGCCATTAGATAAAAGCGTTGCTCCGGATCAATCGGTCCGACGGTGACCCCGTGCGTACAACGCACATCGTCCGCTTCGATTTCGAGTTCTGGAATCGAGTCCGCGTGAGCGCGGTCGCTCAACAGGAGGTTGCGATTCGCTTGATACGCGTCGGAACGCTGCGCGTTGGGGTTGACGCGAATCAAACCGCGAAATGCCGAGTACGCCTCGTCCTTGAGCGCGCCTTTGTAGAGCAAATCGCTGGCGGCGCGCCCGACGCGGTGGTTCTGAAAAGTATGCTGATCAAAGTGCTGCTTCCCCTCGCCAAAGAAAAAGCCGAGCAAATTCGCGTTCGCACCCGCCCCCAGGAACTGGCAATCGAGAAACGCTTTCGTCACTCGACTGCCGAGCGCGCCGTTGAGCCACGTCACCGCGGCGTCTTGTTCCAGCAATGCCGTCTGCGAGGTGAAATGCCAAACGTTCTGCGCGAACTCTTGCATGTGAAAGTACTGCAAGCGCGCGCCCGGCTTCAAAATCAATTCAACGGCGCTGTTCGAAAATCGCTGCGGTTCGGTCTCCTGCGACGCATAGTTCTCGATGAGCGTGACCGCCGCGTTCTCCTCAAGGATGACGAGGGTATGCGTCAAGATCGCGACGCTCGGCGCGTCGAAGTACGTCAGCGTTTGCAGCGGCAGATCAACCGTCACTCCGCGCGGGACATAGAGGAACGTGCCGCCGCTGAAGAACGCGCCATGCAGCGCGACGAATTTCAGGTCTCCGATCGTTCGACTGTACGCGCCCCCTTCGCGGGTCCCGCCCGCGCCGTTCGCGGGTCGGCTCGCGTAGCGACTCTCGGTGCAGGTCACGGCTTGCGTCATAAAATGAGATTGCACCAAAGCCGGATGTTCACGAATCGCGGTATCCAGATCGCAGAAAATCACGCCGCGTTTCTTCAAATCGTCGGCGAGCCGCGCGAATGCGCCGACCGAGTTGTGTTGGAGCAGCACGCCTCCAGCGTTCGCGTCGTCCACGCGGCGCTGGAAGCGAGAAGGCAGCGTATGGCCGTTCGTAGCGAAGGGACTCGCCGCGTCGAGTTTCAAATCGGTGAGTGAGGTGCGCCGCCACAGTTCGTCGTTCGGTGCAGGGAAGGGCGTCTCTTCGTAGCGACGCCATGCAGCCAGACGGCGCGCGCGCATCCAGTCGGGTTCGCCTTTGATTCGAGATAATTCTGCGAGCGTGGTTTTCGAGAATCCGGCAGCCATCATCCGACCGACCCTTCCATTTGCAACTGAATCAAGCGATTCATCTCGATGGCGAATTCCATCGGCAACTCTTTCACAATCGGCTCGATGAACCCGCTGACGATCATCGCCGCGGCTTCGGCTTCGCTCAACCCGCGCGACATCAGGTAGAACAGTTGCTCCTCGCCGATTTTCGAAACGCTTGCCTCGTGCCCGATCGTCACATTGTCCTCATCCACTTCGAGGTAGGGGTACGTGTCCGAGCGTGAGGTTTCGTCGAGCAGGAGCGCGTCGCAGCGGACAGTGGATTTCGCGCGTTCGGCGCCGGGATACACCTTGAGCAAGCCGCGATACGACGCGCGCCCGCCATCCTTCGAGATGGATTTGCTGGTGATGACGGAGCTGGTGTCCGGCGCGCCGTGCACGACTTTGCCGCCGGCGTCCTGATGCTGTCCCTTGCCGGCGAACGCGACGGAAAGAATCTCGCCATGCGCGCCTCGGCCGGTCATATAGACCGCTGGATACTTCATCGTGGTGCGTGAGCCCAAATTGCAATCCACCCATTCCATCGTCGCGCCCTCGCCCGCGACGGCGCGCTGGGTGACGAGGTTGTACACATTCGACGACCAGTTCTGGATCGTGGTGTAGCGCACGCGCGCGCCCTTGTGGACGACGATTTCGATGACCCCGCTGTGCAGCGAACTGGTGGAGTAGATCGGTGCGGTGCACCCTTCTACATAGTGCACGTACGCCCCTTCGTCCACGACGATGAGGGTGCGTTCGAACTGCGCCATCCTCTGCGCGTTGATACGAAAGTACGCTTGCAGCGGCATTTCGACGTGCACCCCTGGGGGAACATAGATGAACGAGCCGCCCGACCAGACCGCGCTGTTGAGCGCGGCGAATTTGTTGTCCGCCGCCGGCACGACGGTGCCAAAGTATTTCTTGACGATGTCAGGGTATTCTGCCAGACCCTGATCCATCCCCAGGAAGATTACGCCTTGTTTCTTGAGATTCTCCTGGATGTTGTGATACACCACTTCGCTTTCGTACTGCGCGCCGACGCCCGCCAGGAACCTTTTCTCCGCCTCGGGAATGCCCAAGCGGTCGAAGGTCCTCTTGATCTGTTCCGGCACATCGTCCCACGAACGCTCCGGACGGTCGGTCGCGCGGAGAAAATAGTAGAGATCGTCAAAGTCAATTCCGCTCAAATCCGCGCCCCAAGTGGGCATCGGCTTTTTGAGAAACAGATCGAGCGCGCGCAGCCGCAACTGCCGCATCCATTCCGGCTCGCCCTTCATCCACGAAATCTCTTCGACGATATCGCGATCCAAGCCCTTGCGCGCTTTGAAAACGTATTTCTCCGCGTCGTAGAATCCGTACTTTTCCTCGTATACGGAACTCGACGCGCCGATGTCGAAGGTTGATTTATCGAACTGTGTCATGGCGGCTCCTTACTCGCCATTTCCCTTGACCCAATCGTACCCTTTTTCTTCGAGTTGCAACGCCAGTTCGGGACCTCCCGAAACCGCAAACTTGCCGTTGACCAAGACATGGACGAATTGAGGATGGATGTAGTTCAGGATGCGTTGGTAATGGGTGATGAGCAGGATGCCCAGGTTCGTGCCAGCCAGCGCGTTCACTCCTTCCGAGACGATCCGCAACGCGTCGATGTCCAGTCCGGAATCGGTCTCGTCCAGAATGGCGAATTCGGGATTCAGCATCGCCATCTGCAAGATTTCGACGCGTTTCTTTTCGCCGCCGGAAAAGCCATCGTTGAGATAGCGCGTCGCGAACGCCGGTTCGAGTTTCAGCAGTTGCATCTTTTCCGTCATCAATTTGCGAAATTCGGGGATGCTGATGGCTTTGCCGTTGCCATTTGCCCTGCGCTTGGCGTTCAACGCGGTGCGAAGAAAGTTCGCGACGGTCACACCGGGAATCGCCATCGGATACTGGAACGCGAGGAAGAGCCCTCGGCGCGCGCGTTCATCCGGGGTCCATTCGAGGAGGCTTGTGCCTTTGTAGAGAATATCGCCTTGCGTGACGACGTACTTGGGATGTCCCGCCAGCGTGTTGGCGAGCGTGGACTTGCCCGAGCCGTTCGGTCCCATAATCGCATGCACTTGGCCCCGACCGATGGTCAAGTCAATCCCCTTGAGGATCTCCTTCCCCTCGACCGCGACGCGAAGATCCCGGATAATCAATTCGTCCGACATCACGCTTCTGCTCCTTACAAGTTCGTCAGATGGCAACCTGCGCCACGTCCACTGCGCGCGGACGGGCACAAACCTTGTTGCATTGTAAAATCAAAGCATAAGAGTTGTATAAGAAAGCCCTAGGGGGGCTAAAGAAATCGTTAGAGCGCAGCGTTTGACAGATCCGCACGGCGCGGCTAAAATGCGGCAGGATCGTTCGAGGTACTCCGATGGCTGACGAACCCGTTACTTATCACGTCGTTCTACTCACTACGCGCCATTCGATTTCTGGCGAACTGCTGTTTCGCGATCAACGCCTCTCCGATTTTCTCAACGATCGCCGCGAGACAATCATCAGTCTGCGCGACGCAACGGTGGCACGCCTCGACGAGCCTACCAAGACACTGCAAAAGAATCTCGCCGCCGTCGTTCCCAAAGTCTCTGTGGTCGTCGCCTTCGAGCCGCCGCAGACGGCGATTCCGCCAGCAAAACGTTTCTACGGCTATGTCAAAAAAGAAGCACACGAAGTCTTCCTGGTGATGGACGGCATGGAGGTTCGCGGCACCCTGCACACCACCGGCGATCTGGACCTCCGGCGCGTCCTGACCGCGACGACCGATTCATTCCTCCCCATCACTCGCGCCATCGTCACACTCGAAGCGAACGCGCGTTTTGTCATCGAGCAAGATGCCATTATGGTGAACGCGAATCGCATTCGCTACATCGGCAAAACGACCGGCGCGGGAACGTAACCCGGCCAAGAGTCGAAAAATCGGCACCGACCTCCCCGTCCGTGCCGATTCCTTTTTCCGCTCGACGCGCATCGTCACGCGACCGGCTTGACCTGCGCGATAAAGTACCGATGCCAGCGCGTATCGCGCGTCAATTCCGGATGAAACGCAGTCGCCAGCAAGTTACCCTGCTGCGCGGCGACGATCGCCCCATCGTCCAGACGCGCCAGCACCCTCACCCCTTCGCCCACGCTCTCGATGAGTGGCGCACGGATGAAGATCGCGTGGAACGGCTCGGCGCCCAACACTGGCACATCGAGGTCAACCTCGAAGCTCTCCACCTGCCGCCCGAAGGCGTTCCGCTTGACTTTCACGTCCATCAAGCCCAGCACCGGTTGCGCTCGCCCCACCTCCTTGGCGAGAAAAATCATCCCTGCGCACGTTCCCCACATCGGCTTGCCGGTCTTGCCGAATTCGCGCAGCGGCTCGATCAAACCGTACTCGACCGCGAGTTTGCCAAAGGTGGTGCTCTCGCCCCCGGGAAGAATGACGCCCGCGAGGTCGCGCAACTGCGCCGGCAAACGCACCTCGACTGCCTCCACGCCCAGCGCGCGCAGAATCTGAATGTGTTCGATGAAATCGCCTTGCAGCGCGAGAACGCCAATCCGCATAGGTCAAGTTTCAGGTCAAGTTACAGTCAATGTCCCCAACCCTATAACTTGCGTCACCAGCCGCGCACCGCCAGCAATTCCTTCTCCGGAATCTGCCGCACATCGAGACCCAGCATCGCCTCTCCCAAGCCGCGCGAGACGCGCGCGATGATTTCGGGATCGTTATAGTGCGTCGTCGCCTCCACGATGGCTTTGGCACGCCGCATCGGATCGCTGGACTTGAAGATGCCAGAGCCAACGAACACACCGTCCACGCCGAGTTGCATCATCAACGCCGCATCCGCTGGCGTGGCGATGCCGCCCGCCGCGAAATTCACGACCGGCAGGCGTCCCAGTTCGGCGGTCTGCTTCACCAGTTCGTACGGTGCGCCCATTTCTTTTGCCACATGCATCCACTCGTCCGGGCGCATATTTTGGATGCGCCGGATTTCGCCGAGCACGGCGCGCGCGTGCCGTACCGCCTCGACGACGTTGCCGGTGCCGGCTTCCCCCTTGGTGCGAATCATCGCCGCGCCTTCGCCGATGCGCCGCAGCGCCTCGCCCAGATTGCGACACCCACAGACGAACGGCACTCGGAACGCATGCTTGTCAATGTGATGCTCTTCGTCGGCGGGAGTCAGTACCTCGCTCTCATCAATGTAATCCACGCCGAGCGCCTCCAGCACCTGCGCTTCGACGAAATGGCCGATGCGCGCTTTCGCCATCACCGGAATCGTCACCGCGTCCATAATCTCGATGATCTTCGTCGGGTCCGCCATCCGCGCGACGCCTCCCTCGCGGCGAATGTCCGCCGGTACGCGCTCGAGTGCCATCACCGCACACGCGCCCGCCTCCTCGGCGATCTTGGCTTGTTCGGCGTTCGTTACGTCCATAATCACGCCGCCTTTGAGTTGCTGCGCCATCCCGACTTTGACTGCCCAAGTACCCACTGCTTTCTCTGCCATATCACACCTCCGTTCCTTTAATGGTAGCACTACATTCAATCGTGGAGACGTCAAAACTGGCGCACTTGATGCCCCGCAGGGCGGGGGGCTTGGGGGGTGTCCCCCCCCCCCCACCCCCCCCCCCCCCCCCCC
>DYLA01000149.1:4556-7732 GCA_020722265.1 Anaerolinea sp. | reverse complement strand
CGCCAGTCGAGTCCGATCACGTCGCCGCCCGCGCGTTTCATCAGCGGGAGCAGGGTGGTGGTATTCGTCCCAAAGTGAATCACAGGCACGTTTTCTTTTTTTGCATCCCGCAAAATCTTTTGCGAATAGGGCAGGACGAATTCTTCGTAATCCTGCGGATTCAACGCGCCCACCCACGAGTCAAAGACTTGAACGGCTTGCGCGCCCGCGCGAATTTGTGCCACGAGATAATCGCTCAACACGACAGAGAGTTTCTCCATCAGCGCGTGCCATGTCTGCGGATCGGAGTACATCATCGTTTTGGTCTTGAGAAATTCGCGCGACGAACCGCCTTCGATGAGATACGAGGCGACCGTGAACGGGGCGCCGCAAAAGCCGATGAGGGGCATGTCTTTGAGTTCACCGCGCAGGATGCGGATGGCGTTCATCACGTAACCCAGGTCGGTTTCGGGATTCACGGGACGCAGGTTCTTTACATCCTCCAGTGTGCGGACGGGATTTTGCAAAACGGGTCCCTCCCCTTTGGCGAATTCCAATCCAACGCCCAGTGGAATGGCTGGTAGCAAAATATCAGCAAAGAGAATCGCCGCATCCACGCCTAGCGCGCGGACGGGTTGAAGCGTCACTTCGGCGGCGAGTTCGGGCTGGCGGCAAATTTCGATCAGCGAATATTTCTCGCGGATGGCGCGATACTCGGGCATGTACCGTCCCGCCTGGCGCATGAACCAGACGGGGGTGACATCAACGGGCTCACGCTTGCAGGCGGAGAGGAAGCGTGATGCGTGTTGCGTGGTGCGTATTGCGGGTTGCGAGTTAGGAGTTGCGAGTTGCGCTGAGGTCATAACTGTTCTCTATTCTCTGCTCACTAAAACACAGGCAGGATCGCTCTCCAAGTAATCGCCCGTGATGCCATACGCGCGTCCGCGTTGACCGCCGCAGACATCGTTGTATTGGCATGTACCGCATACGCCTTTGTATTTTGATGGGTCGCGCAAGTCTTTGAAGATTTGCGAATTGCGATACACATCCACCACATCGTCTTCGCGCACCGTGCCCGCGGTAACGGGCAGAAATCCGCTCGGCTGGATTTCGCCGATATGCGAGATGAAGAGGAAGCCGTTGCCGTCGTTCACGCCTTTGGTTGGACGGTTGAGTCCATCGGCATATTGGAAGCCCGCGCTTTGGAAAGTGACAGGCGCCCCTGTGTTCTCGGCGCGTTTGCGTTCGATTGCCACGCGGCGGTACATGGGCGCGGCGGTGGCTTTGATATCGAAGGGCGCGGACTGCGAAAGGTCATACAGCCAGTTGAAAACTTTTTCGTGCTGTGCCGCGCTGATCATCTGCTCGCGCAGGGCGCGTCCCGTTGGGACAAGGAAGAAGACCGACCATTGCACCGCGCCGACCTCCTGAATGAAGGGAACCATTTCGTGCAGAATATCAATGTTGTGTTTGGCAACCGTGGTGTTGACCTGCACGCTCAAGCCCACATCATGTGCGCGATGAAGCGTGTCCATCGTCCGCTGCCATGAGCCTTTGACCTTGCGGAACTCATCGTGGACTTCGGGGCGCGGCGCATCCAGCGATAAAGCCACGCGGCGAATACCTGCATCGCGCGCTTTTTCGAGTCGTTCCTTTGTCGGCAAAGCGGTGGCAGTTGGTGTGAGGGAGCAACGCAGTCCGCGCTCCGAAGCGTAGGCAATCAACTCGAATAAATCAGGTCTCATCATCGGGTCGCCGCCTGTGAAGATCAAAATGGGATTGTTGCCAAACGCCGCCAGACGTTCGATCAACGCTTTGGCTTCATCGGTGGTCAGTTCACGCGGATCGCGGTGATGTTGGGCGTCGGCGCGGCAATGGACGCAGGCATACGCGCAGGCACGCGTCACTTCCCAGGCAATGGTAAAGGGCGCCTGGTCAAAGTCCACGTGCGTCATTCTTTGATTCTGGTAATTTCGTTCCGCCTGGGCTTGCGGCGAAAGCGTATTACGTATTGCGTGTTGCGTAAGCGCGTCCATACCTGTCTCCTTGTCTACTTGTGTACCTGTCTACTTGAGCCATCTCGCCGCATCCACCGCGTGATACGAAATAATCACATCCGCCCCTGCGCGCTTGATGGAGGTAAGCGTTTCGAGCGTGACCTTCGCTTCATCCACCCAACCGTTTTGCGCGGCGGCTTTGATCATCGCATATTCGCCGCTGACGTTGTACGCCGCCATCGGTAATTCGGGGAACGCATCCTTCACCACGCGGATCACATCGAGATACGCCAACGCGGGCTTGACCATCAACATATCCGCGCCTTCTTCCACATCCAACGCGGCTTCGCGCAGCGCCTCGCGCACGTTGGCTGGGTCCATCTGATGAGACTTTCTATCGCCAAATTTTGGCGCGCCCTCCGCCGCATCGCGGAACGGTCCATAGAACGCTGACGCATACTTCACCGAGTACGACATAATCGGCAAATTTTCATAACCAGCGCCATCCAATCCGTCACGAATAGACGCGACCATGCCATCCATCATGCCGCTCGGGGCAACAATGTCCGCGCCGCACTCGGCGTGCGAGACCGCCACCTTCGCCAGCACATCCAGCGTCGGGTCGTTCAGCACGTAACCTTCGGGCAGGCTTGAATGAAAATATTCGCCTGTGTTCAAAATGCCGCAATGACCGTGATCGGTGTATTCGCACAGGCACACATCCGTCACCACAACCATCTCAGGGATTTCCTTCTTGATCGCCCGAATCGCCTGCTGGACAATTCCATCTTCTGCGAAATTCTCCAGCCCAATCGGATCCTTCTCTTTGGGAATCCCAAACAGGATGACAGCGCTCACCCCCGACTTTGCGGCGGCTTCCGCCTCCCGAACCGCTTCCTCCACTGACAGTTGATACACGCCAGGCATCGAGCGAGTCTCGCTGCGCCCCGTCCCGTGCCGCACGAACAGCGGATAAATGAAATCGCGCGCGTTGAGTTCGGTCTCGCGCACCATCGCGCGGAGGGCGGGGGTTGTCCGTAATCGGCGGGGGCGATTCTTGATTGGTAATTGGTGATTGGTAATTGGTGATTGGCGAGTGTCAAGTTCGAGTAGAGTCATGGCGTCTCCAGTTTTACGATGGCTTCGATCAAACCCTCGGTGGTGTAATCTTTGGCTGTGACAATATTTTGAAATCCCGCT
>DYLA01000149.1:0-4495 GCA_020722265.1 Anaerolinea sp. | reverse complement strand
TAATGGATCGAGTCCGTTTCGTTTGCAGATGGCAGCGAAATTTTGGACAGTGGACGGGCTGGTGAAGGTGACAACGTCCACGCCTGATTTCAGCGCTTGCAAACCGTCCATGTCTATTTCAGCGGGCAGGGTTCGATAAACATTAATCTCGTGAACGAATCCGCCTGCTTTGACAATGGCTTCAGGCAATACATTGCGGGCAATCTCGGCGCGGGGGAGCAGAATCCACTTATCCTTTACATCGCCCAATCCAGGCATGATCGCTTCGCCAATGTATTCATCGGGAATGAAGTCTGGTTCGATATTGCGCTTGTGTAGGGCTTCGGCAGTTTTGGGCCCGATGGCGGCCACCCTCACCCCTTGCCCCTCTCCCAGCGGGAGAGGGGTTGGGGTGAGGGTAAATACCACCTCCACCGCATTGACAGACGTGAAGATTACCCAGGTATATTTGTTCAATTTCTCCAACGCACGCTCCAGTGCAACATTGTTTTCAATCGGTTGGATTTCGATGACAGGGAAAAAGACGGGTTCAAAACCCGCAACACGCAGTTTGTCTGCGAATTCATCGGCTTGGGCGCGGGGACGGGTGACGAGGATTTTCATGGTGAGAGAGAGAGTAGATGATTAGAGAGTAGTATTACAGCGCAAGGTTGGCGGCGCGCGGCTAAAAAGATGACCAGCGGATTTGTAACGGATAAGCGGATAGAGGGCGGCCCATCCGTTTATCCGCTTTCTATCCGCTGGTCACTACTTGCGAACGGAAAGTTGTCTGACTTTGCACTGTAATGGTAGGGAGAAGTGAAAGAATTTCGCTTGCGCCTTCAGTGAGCGCTTGTTGAGCAAGTTGTTGACCGAGTTTCAACGGCTCTGTTCCTTGACCTGTAACTCGAATTACCATTTTGCCATCGGGCGAGATAACCAGGCCAGTAAGACTAATCTCTAATCTCTGTTCTCTGATCATCTGAGCGTACGCCGCTACAGGCACGGCACATCCACCGCCGAGTCCGCTGAGGAAGGCGCGTTCAGCAGTGACACATTTGCGGGTAGAGTCTTCTTCGAGTTTGGCGAGCAGGTCGAGGGTGGTCTGATCGTCGGCGCGGCATTGCACGGCTAACGCGCCCTGTCCAGGCGCGGGGAGCATCATATCCAATGACAGCCATTCGGTCACATGTTGATCCAAATCCAAGCGAGTCAAGCCAGCGCCTGCCAGGATGATCGCGTCGTATTGACCATCCAGCGCTTTGCGGAGGCGCGTGTCCACGTTGCCGCGCAGGGACTGGGTGCGAAGGTCTGGGCGGAGGGAAAGGATCTGGGCGGCGCGGCGCAGGCTCGAGGTCCCGACCGAAGCGTTGAGGGGGAGAGTGGCGAGGGTGTAGCCGTCGCGCGAGATCAGGGCGTCCCGTACTTCTGCGCGGGCGGGGATACATCCAACGGTTAATCCAGCAGGGTTTTCAACAGGCAAATCCTTGAGCGAGTGAACCGCACAATGCACGGCTCCGCTCAACAACTCCGATTCGAGTTCCTGTGTGAAGAGTCCCTTGCCGCCAATTTTGGGCAGGGACTTGTCGAGAATTTTGTCGCCCTGTGTGGTGATGATTTTTTCTTCGCACTCCAAACTGGGATGAATATTTTTCAACGCGGCGATGACCCACTGGGTTTGCCAGCGGGCGAGCGCGGAGGGGCGGGTGGCGAAAATCAAATTCATGTTTACCTGTCTACTTGTTTACTTCAATCTGCTGCGATGGAACTCGGATGTTTATCGCTCAAATTGAAGAGGGTGCGGGCAACGGCGGCGTATTCGGGCGCATGCGGACAAGCCGCCTCGGCGCGCAGACGATTGGTGGGCGCGTGCAAAATTTGTTTGACCAGCGCCTGGGTCATGGCTTCGATGCGGGCGCGTTCGGCGTCTGAGAGATCGGGCAGGCGGCGCAGGGTTTTCTCGAGCATCTCCTGACGAATGCCTTCAGCCTGCTGTCGTATATCGGCGATGATGGAAATCATGTCCAGCGATTTCATATACTCTGCAAATTCTAAAAGTTCCTCTTCGAGAATGGACCTGGCCTGCGGCACTTCCGCCATACGTTCGGCGAGCGCGCCTTCGAGTTTTGCGTTGAGGCTGTCAATATCAAAGAGTTTGACGTGCGGGATGTGCGCCGCGTCGGGGTCGATATCGCGGGGCACGGCGATGTCAATCAAAAAGAGCGGGCGTTGCGGGCGTGTTTGCATTGCCTGGTGAACCATGTCCCTGGTCACGATGATGTGCGGCGCGCCTGTGGAGCAGATCAAAATATCGGCGGAGGTCAGCGCGGCAGCGAGATTTTCAAACGTGGTGATTTGCGCATCCCAGCGGTCGGCAATGGCGTGGGCGCGTTCCAGTGTGCGGTTGACGACCAGAATGCGATTCGCGCCGCGCTTGCGCAGGGCTTCCACTGCCAATTCCGCCATTTCACCCGCGCCGAGGATGACAACCTGCGCTTCGGCAATGGGATGAATCACCCTTTCCGCCAGCGAGGCGGCAAGCGACGACACTGAGGCGGGATTGCGGCTGATGCCCGTCTCGGTGCGGGCGCGTTTTCCCGCGTGAATCGCGGCTTGGAAAAGTCGATTCAACACGGGCCCCGCCATATTTTGTCCGCGTGAAAGTTCCAGCGCGCGGACGATTTGCCCCAGAATTTGCGGCTCGCCGATGACAAGCGAGTCGAGTCCCGCCGCGACATGGAAGAGATGATCGGCGGCGTCCATGTCCGCGTAACGCTTGAGATGCGGGAGGAATTCATCCCGCGTCACGCCGCGCGTCTCCGATAAGAAAATCTCCAATTCAGAAAAGACATTCTGATTGGAGACCGCATAGATTTCCGTGCGATTGCAGGTGGAGAGGATGATCATCTCCGCGATAGCGCTGGAGAGAGCTCCGCAACTCAATCGGGAGAGCGCGGCGCGGATTTGCTCTTCGTTGAAAGCAAGGCGCTCACGCAGTTCGATGGGGGCAGTGGTGTGGTTGAGTCCGATGGAGAAGATGCGCATGTTTATCTTGCGCCACTATAGCGATAAAGTTCATAATCGCCTACGGAGAATTTGTAATTTTCTGGTTAAGGGGAGATAAAATCAAATAAGAGTTTGCTCATACGGTGAATGAATGTCACCGCAAAGACAGATGATTGTCATAACATCAACTTTGGACGACCGCGAAGCGCGCAACGTCTCCACCAAATGCACGGACTGGATCGCGCCACTCCCTGCCGGATCAACAACAGTTCGCTCGAATTTCAAAATGCGGTGATACGCGCCGGCTTGACGCGGTCACCGGGCTTGATGGAATCGCCCCGGCGGCGCGTCTCTTTGCGGTGGTGGATGTGTGGGATGCGTTGCTCTCTGACCGCCCGTATCGCGCCGCATGGCCGGAAGAAAAAGTGCGCGAGTATATCCGCGAGCAGGACGGAAAGCACTTCGATCCGCGGGTGGTGGAGACCGCCGAAGGCCAGCCAGGCCTGTTCGTCGAAGTCAACGACGTGGCCTGCCAGCGGCTGGGGTCCAGCCGCGACGCGCTACTGAGGATGTCCCCTGCCGACATTGACGCCCCTGGCAGGCCGGCGACGCTGCCGCGTTGTTCAAGCGATTTTAGGCTGAAAAGCATATCGCGCTCAGTTGGTCTGTGGCGCCCGGTCACGAAAAGACGTACTCGGAGGTTTTCGTCTCGATCAATGACATCACCGCGCGCAAGCGGGCGGAGGAGAAACTCGCCGTCACAGCGACCGAACTGGAACAGCACAGCCGCGAGATCACGCTGCTCAACGAGATGGGCGATTTGCTGCAAACCTGTCAGACCGTCGAAGAAGCCAGCGCGGTCGTAGTGGGAAAATGAGAAAAACCTGATCTGGACTCAGAAAACAGGTTCTTGCACTTCGAAGACCAGACTGCAACACGTAACACCGCCAAGTCCCGCTGGGGATCATCATGTTCGATCTCGATCACTTCAAAAAATTCAATGATACCTTCGGTCATCCTGCGGGTGATGTGGTCCTGCGTGAAATCGGCGCTTTCTTGCAAACACGCGTTCGAGCGGAAGACATCCCTGTCGTTACGGGGGCGAGGAGTTTCTCGTCATCCTTCCCGAAGCATCGTTGAAAGATACCCTGAAGCGGGCCGAGCAGCTCCGCAAGGGCATAAAACAACTACATGTGCGCTATCCTGACCGGGCGCTCGGAGCCGTGACTGTCTCGCTGGGTGTGGCCGTCTTTCCCGATCATGGTTCGACCACAGAGGCCATCCTGCGGAGGGCCGATGATGCTCTTTATCGCGCCAAACAAGAGGGGCGTGACCGGGCAGGATCGCGTCCACATGAAGATATGAATGAAGATCGGCTTCCGAGGGTAATTATTTTTCTCCCCAATGAATGGCTATCGTGCCGAACATCTGCTGTTTGCCTTGATTTTATCGCCTTTCTTATCCCCACATTTGGGGGCGCCACGGCAACTCCCAGAGAGCCATATTTATT
>DYLA01000148.1:5590-7759 GCA_020722265.1 Anaerolinea sp. | reverse complement strand
GGGGGCAAAGCCCCCTGAACCCCCATGTCCACGATTTACTGTGGTGCTACCGGAGACACCAATGCGAAGTAAAACTGATGGGCAAGGGCAATCCTGAGAGTGCAGATGCAATAATCGCGAGAGATAGCGCGGTTTTCGTGGCGGACAAACTCTCCGATTTGAACAAGAGGCAGTTGACGGCGCGCAAAGTTGAGTGGGTCGAACTTCGGCAAGAAAATGGTTATCGAAAATTCTACGAGATTCTAAAGCGCTTGAACGTACCCTGCCAGGATTTTGTAGGAAATCCGAATCAACGCCTCAACAAGATTTTTGAAGAGATGTAGGCATCATTTCGCTTCGAAAGTTAAATGGGAACGAAAGGATAAGTAGACCTATGGAAATATCCACCCTCATCCGCGTCGCGCGCGGCGAAGAGCCGGCCGAACTCTTGCTCAAGAACGCGCGCGTCGTCAACGTCTTTTCCGGTGAAATCGAAGAGACCGGCGTCGCCATCTCGCACTCGCGTGTCATTGGACTGGGCAACGATTATCCCGCGCAGCGCACCATTGACATGCGCGGACGCTACATCGCGCCCGGCTTCATCGACGCGCACGTCCACATCGAAAGCGCGATGGTGCCGCCGTACGAATTCGCGCGCGCCGTCGTGCCGCACGGCACCACCTCTGTCATCATTGACCCGCACGAAATCGCGAACGTCCTCGGTATCGAGGGCATCCGCTATATGCTCGAAGCGAGCAAATACACCCCCTTCAGCGTCTTCGTGATGGTCCCCTCGTGCGTCCCCGCCACGCACCTTGAAACGAACGGCGGCGCGCTGCGGTGGTCGGATCTCATCCAATTCAAATCCGACCCTTGGGTCATCGGCTTGGGCGAGATGATGAACTATCCCGGCGTTTTGCATCGCGACGAAGGCGTGCTCGACAAACTGCGCGCCTTCAGCGACAAACGCATTGACGGACACGCGCCCGGCGTGACCGGACGCGACCTCGAAGCGTACGTCGCCGCTGGCATCGCGAGCGACCACGAGTGCACCACCGTCGCCGAGGCGCGCGAGAAAATTCGCTTGGGCATGCGCGTGATGATCCGCGAAGCATCGAACGCGCGGAACTTGAAAGCGCTCCTGCCGGTCATCACCCCCTGGAACGCGCGCCGCATCCTCTTCGTCACCGACGACCGGTTCCCCTCCGACCTGATTGACGAAGGGCACATTGATTTCATCATCCGCACCGCGATCCGGGAAGGACTCGATCCGATCACCGCGATTCAGATCGCGACGTTGAACGCCGCCGAGTACTTTAACCTGCACGATCGCGGCGCCATCGCCCCCGGCCGCCGCGCCGATCTCGTCGTCTTCGACAACTTTGAAAACCTCAACATCGAGCAAGTCTATCGCGGCGGGCAATTGGTCGCGCGCAACGGACGCGTGCTGCCGCTGGAGCATCCGCCGCGCCAGCCGGAAATCCGCAACACGATGAACGTGAATTGGAGTAAGGTGGATCTGCGCCTGCCCGCGAATGGTCATCACAAAATGCGCGTCATTGGCATCGTCCCCGATCAAATCGTCACGACGCAGAGCATCGAAGACGCGCGCGTCGAAAATGGACTCGCGGTTTCCGATCCATCGCGCGACCTGCTCAAGATCGCCGTCATCGAACGACACAAGAGCACCGGCAATGTCGGACTCGGATTCGTGCGCGGATTGAAACTCGCGCGCGGCGCGATCGGTTCGAGCGTCGCGCACGATTCGCACAACCTTATCGTCGCCGGGACGAACGACGATGATTTGATGACCGCCGCGCGCGCGATTGCCGCGATGCAGGGAGGACTGGTCGCGGTCGCGAACGGCGAGGTGCTGGCGCGCGTGCCGCTGCCGATTGCCGGACTGATGAGTGATCAACCGATCGAGCGCGTGCGTGAGCAATTGGACGCTCTCGTCGAAGCAACGCGCCACTTGGGCTCGGATTTGCACTCGCCCTTTATGGCGCTTGGCTTTCTCGCCCTGCCAGTGATCCCGGAACTAAAATTGACCGACAAGGGCTTGGTGGACGTGAACAAGTTCGATTTCGTGTCGGTGTTTGCGGATCAATGAATCAATGAGCCAATGAACCGAATAAACGCTCGCGAGTTTGGCTTATTGGTAAATTGGCTCATTGGGCAATTGGCTCATTG
>DYLA01000148.1:0-5490 GCA_020722265.1 Anaerolinea sp. | reverse complement strand
CGCCAACGGCTACCCCTGCGCCCAAGCCCATTACCTTCGGCGTCATCTTGGTCGGTCCCTACAATGATCACGGCTGGAGCGAAGCACACTACACCGCCGCGCAGTACGTCAAGAGCAAACTGCCCGGCTCCGATTTCATCTACCTCGACAAACTGAATCCGGCGGATCGGCCCGGCACGACGCTAGAACAAGTCGTCAACGATATGAAGTCCAAGGGGGTGAAACTTGTCCTTACCACCTCGGACGATTTCCAAACCGATACGCTCACTGTCGCCCAAAAGTTCCCCGATATGACCTTCATCAACGTCTCCGGCGATCATGCGTGGAAAGGGGGCAAGAACTATAAAGCCCCCGCCAACGAAGGCAACTTTATGGGCAAGATGGAGTACGGCAAGATGATCGCCGGCTGCGCCGCCGCGCTCACCACGCAAACCGGTAAAATCGGCTATCTGGGTCCACTCATCAACGACGAAACGCGTCGCCTCGCCTCCTCCGTCTATCTGGGCGCCAAGTACTGCTGGGTGAACTATCTCAAGAAGGACCCCGCCGCACTCAAATTCGACGTCAAGTGGATCGGCTTCTGGTTCAACATCCCCGGCGTCACCCTCGATCCGACCAAAGTTGCCAACGATTTCTTCAACGCCGGCAACGACATTGTGATCTCCGGCATTGACACTACGGAAGCGCTCGTCGTCGCTGGACAGCGCGCCAAGAAAGGGGAGAAGGTCTGGGCGATCTCGTACGACTACAAGGAGGGCTGCAAAGAAGCCGAAGAGGTTTGTCTGGGTGTGCCGTACTTTAACTGGGGTCCGCGCTACCTGAAGACAGTGCAAGCGTTCCGCGATGGCACATGGAAGCAATCGTGGGACTGGGATGGTCCGGATTGGAAAGACATCAACAACCCGGACACCAGCGCGGTCGGCTTCACCTTCGGCAAAGCCTTGAGCGCGGACAACAAGACCAAGGTCGAAGCGTTCATCAAAGGGCTCGCCGATGGCAGCATCAATCTGTGGAAGGGTCCCATCATCCTGCAGGACGGCACCGTGTACGTCAAAGAGGGTGCAACCGCAACCGACAAGGAAATCTGGTACTTGCCACAACTGCTGCAAGGTATGACCGGACAAAGCGCGCCGACTAAGTAGTCGTGTAGTCGAATAGTCGGTAGTCGAATAGTCGCGGACTGACTACTCGACTACCTGACTATTCGACTCCTGGGCGAGTGATGCGTCTCGAATTCCAACACATCCACAAACACTTTGGCGCGGTTCACGCGAACAACGACATCAGTTTTACGATCGAAGCCGGCACGATTCACGGCTTGCTCGGCGAAAACGGCGCGGGCAAGTCTACCTTGATGAAAATCCTGTCCGGCTTCATCCGCCGCGACGCGGGCGAAATCCGGCTCGATGGTCATGCCGTCGAGTTCAAGAATCCGGCAGAAGCCCTCCACCTCGGCGTTGGTATGCTGCACCAAGACCCCCTCGACGTGCCGCCGCTCTCCATCCTCGATAATTTCCTGCTCGGACGCCAAACGCGGCTCATCCAAGACCGTTCCGCCGCGCGGGCAGACCTCCAAACCTTGTCGCAGCGCTTCGGCTTCGACCTAGACCCAGACGCGCCGGTCGCTTCCCTCACGGTGGGCGAACGCCAGCAACTCGAAATCGTGCGCCTTCTCTCGCGCGGCGCGCGCGTGCTGATTTTCGACGAACCGACGACCGGCATTTCCTTGCCGCAAAAGGTCAAGTTGTTCGAAACCTTGCGTCTGCTCGCCCAGCAAGGGATGACGATCATTTTCGTCACCCACAAACTCGCAGACGCGGAAGATTTGTGCGAGCAAGTCACCGTGTTGCGGCTGGGGCGCGTCGTCGGCCAGGTGACGCGTCCATTCACCTCCGCGCAACTCGTGCAATTGATGTTCGGGCAAACGTTCGCAACGCGCGAGCGCGCCGCGGTCGCGCCGGGCGAGCCGGTGCTGGAACTACGCGACCTCTGCGTCGCTGACTATCGTTTGCGCGTGCCGCACATCACCCTGACCGCGCGCGCCGGCGAGATCATCGGTCTTGCCGGCATCGAAGGAAGCGGGCAGCGACTGCTCCTGCGCGCGTGCGCCGGCTTGGACGCGCCGGTGGCAGGCGAAATTCGGATTGCCGGCGCAAAGATGAACCGACAGCCATACCGCGCCTTCCTCGCCCGTGGAGTCGGCTATCTGCCGGCGGGACGTTTGGAAGAGGGATTGGTTGCCGGGCTGAATCTGACCGAGCATTTCATTCTCGCGCGCCGCACACGCGAGTGGCTCGTCAACTGGAACGCCGCGCAGAACCACGCCCGCGCGCGCATCGCCGAGTTCAACATTCGCGGCGATCCGGCTTCGCGCGTCGAGTCCTTGTCCGGCGGCAATCAGCAGCGCGCCCTCCTCGCCCTCCTGCCGCTCGATTTGAAACTGATGTTGTTGGAACATCCCACGCGCGGGCTCGACATCGAATCCACGTTGTGGGTCTGGCAGCAACTCCTCGAACGGCGCCAACGCGGCGCAGCCATTCTGTTCTCCTCCGCCGATCTGGACGAGATTTTGGAGTACAGCGACCGCATCCTCGTCTTTTCCGGCGGGCGCGTGGCCCAAGCCCTGGAGGGTCGCGAAACTTCCGCACAACAACTGGGCGAACTTATCGGAGGCAAGGGGCTATGAGCAAGACCAACTTTTGGAACGACTTGGGGTGGGGCGTGGGGCCCATCCTGCTGGGCTTGGTGTTGACGACTCTGGCTTTGATGGCGGTTGGCGCCGACCCCGCGCGGGCGTATGCGACGATGTGGACTGGCGCGTTCGGTGCGCCCGAAAAGTTCAGCAACGTCGTGGACGCGTGGGTGCCGCTGGTGCTTGGTTCGGTTGGCTTGCTCATCACCTTCACCGCCGGCTTGTGGAACATCGGCATCGAAGGGCAAATGGTGATGGGCGCGATTGGCGCGGCGTGGGTGGCGCGCACAGTGGATTTGCCCGCGCCCGTCTTGGTTCCACTCCTCTTGGTCGCCGGCGCACTCGGCGGCGCATTGTGGGCGCTGCTGGCGGGCGCGCTCAAGGTGTATGGTCGCGTCCACGAAATTTTCGGTGGGCTAGGGCTGAATTTCGTCGCGATGGGCCTCGCGCTTTACCTCATCATTGGACCCTGGAAGCGGGCGGGCATTGCTTCCACCAGCGGCACCGAGCCGTTCCCGCCGGCGGCTTGGCTACCCAACTGGCCCGGCTTATCGGTCGGTCCCATCGAAATCGCGCTCGCGCTCGTTTCCCTCGCGCTCGTTTACCTGGCTTTGCGCGGCACGCTGTGGGGCTTGCAGTTGAAGGCGATTGGGAAGAACGCGCGCGCGGCGTTCTGGCTCGGCGTGCCGACGCAGCGACACTGGCTAGGGGCGTTCGCGTTGTGTGGCGCGTTCGCCGGGCTGGCGGGCGCGGAGCAAGCCGCCGGCGTGTGGGCGCGTCTGATTCCCTCGATTTCGGGCGGATACGGTTACCTCAGCATCTTGGTCGTCCTCCTCTCCGGTTTTCAGGCGGGGGGTGTGCCTTTCGTCGCTTTTTTCTTCGCGGCGGTGACCAAAGGGAGCGTCGCGCTCCCGCTCGATCTACAAATTGATTCCGCGCTGGGCGGCGTACTCCAAGGGATGATCGTTTTGCTGTACGTATTGAGCCAGGGTGTGCGCGCCAAGTTTAGATAGTTGGAGTTGAACAGTTCCCTGCAACCGACTGCCCAACTATCCCACTGCGAAACTACCAGAGAAGTATGGATACCAATTTAATCGTCTTGACTCTCGCTTCTGTCCTTGCCGATAGTTCGCCGCTGGTGTTCGCGGTGATCGGTGAGACGCTGGGCGAAAAAGCCGGCATCACGAATCTTTCGCTCGATGGCACGATTCTGTTGAGCGCGATGGTCGGCTTTGCCGTCGCGTTTACTACCGACAACTTGTATCTCGCGTTTCTCGCGGCGATGCTCGTCGGCGCGAGCGTAGCGTCCATCGTCGCGTTCTCTAGCATCGTCTTGAAACTGGATCAGATCGCGGTCGGGTTCGTGTTGACGATGCTGTGCGCCGACTTGAGCACTTTTTTCGGCAATCCGTACGTGCGCAAGCCGGGTCCAGCGGTGCCGCATCTGGCGATGCCTGGGCTGGGCGAGATTCCGGTGATCGGCAAAATCTTTTTCGACCAGAACGCCGTCGTGTACCTGAGTCTCCTCGTGATTCTCGCGGTGTGGTGGTGGATTTACAAGACGCAACCCGGCTTGCAATTGCAAAGCATCGGCGAACGTCCGGCGGCGGCGTTCGCGCGCGGGGCGAACGTCAACGCGCAGCGATTCGTGTACACGGTGTTAGGCGGCGCGCTCGTCGGATTCGGCGGCGCGGCGTACTCGCTCTTCGTGAAACTCGGTTGGAGTTACCACCACACTAGTGGCATCGGGTGGATCGCGCTGGCGGTGGTCATCTTTGGCGGCTGGCATCCGATTCGCGGCGCGATCGGCGCGTACATCTTTGGCGGCTTGCAATCGCTGAGCGGGCTGGCGCAAAGCGTGCCCGCGTTTGCCAACGTGCCGACCCAGGTGTTTCAGACCGCGCCGTTCGCGCTGATGATCGTGGCGTTGTTGCTCGTGAGCAATCAAGCCATTGACCGCTTTTTCAGCGGGTCGCCGATTTCGCGCAAGGTCTGGCAATCGCTGCGCGGCGCGCCGCCGGGCGCGCTGGGCACAGTGTTCGAGCAAGAGTGACGGGTGCCCCAAAATCCATCACTGACCCGGAATTTTGACGCCCACCCGGCGTGCCGCGCCGCCCTCTTGCCGGAACGGCGAATGGGTGATATAATCGTGCACGTAATAGAAGGACGCGAGGTTCGTCAATCGCGTAGACCCCGGTCAGTAGACTTTTTCCAGAAGGAGGAAAGGATGTATCAACGACTTGTTCTGGTCGGGCACCTCGGCAGGGATCCCGAAATGCGCTACACGCCGCAGGGAACGCCGGTGACGACGTTCAGCATGGCGACGAGCCGCAAGTACAACACTGCCGATGGTCAACAAAAGGAGGAGACGACCTGGTTCCGCGTCGCCGTGTGGGGGAAACAAGGCGAAGTCGTCAACCAGTACCTCACCAAGGGACGCAAAGTTTTGGTCGAGGGGGTGTTGGTGCCGGACGAAAACGGCGGACCGCGCATCTGGACGGGACAGGATGGCAAGCCGCGCGCATCGTTCGAAGTGCGCGCCCAGACCGTTCGCTTCCTCGACCCCAAGCGCGAGGCGGCTGCCGCGCCGAATGGCGCGGCTGTAGTCCCAGGTGAGGTGACAGCGGACGAACCCACTGGAGCCGAAGAGTTGCCGTTCTAAACCATTGACAGATGAATCACTCAGCCGCCTGCATTTCGGGCGGCTTTTCGTTTGACAAATCGTGCCGCATCTTCTATTATGGGTAACACTACATTCAATCGTGGAGACGTCAAAACTGGTGCACTTGATGCCCCGC
>DYLA01000147.1 GCA_020722265.1 Anaerolinea sp. | reverse complement strand
CGCGCGCTTGCTCCGCGAACGATTGCGCGTGATCGAACTGCGGCATCTGCTCGATCACCCGCGCAATCTTTCGATTCGTCAATCGTTCGATCTGCGTGATTTGCGCGGGGGTGAGGGGGTGGGAAAAGTTGAGCACGATCATCGGCGCGCTCCCAGGTGGGTCAGAACAGTCTCGACCAGTGTCTCTCGATCCTCCGGCGACAATACCCCTGTGCAGCCACTCGGCAGGACGATCGTGATGATGCGGTACGCTTCCGCCAACTCGGCGTTGTTGCGTTCGAGCGGCTGCGACACTATCAGAAACTTGCTCACGTACGTGCCGAGATAGCGTTGACTGGCGACCGAGTTCAACTGGTCAATCCCGTCCTTGCCGCTCTTGTTTTTGATTTCTCCTACACCCACTTGATTGCCGCAACGGACGACCACATCAATCTCCAGCGCGCCCACCGGACGAATACCTGCCTTCACTTCGGAGATGCCGCTCGCCCGCGCCTGCTGGAGCGCGCCCACGACTGCCCGTTCGAACGGTTCGCGGACACCCTCCTCGCCGTATGCGCCCAGATACATCCGCAGGTGATCGTCCAACCCGATCGTTTCCGGGATTCGATCCTCGCCGACCAAGGTGAGCGCGCCATTCGCCGCGAACTCGTACCGATAGAGCAAACTCACGTTGCCCTCCGTCTGCAAGTAGACCACGTGGGCGCGCATCTCCTGCGCCAGACTGAAGGCGGCGAGAGCCATCGGCTTGGTCCCGCCCGTAACGTTGAAGATCAAGTCGCCGGCGCGCCAACCGCGCGCAGCAATGAACGCCTCCAGCGCGCGGCGAATCTCTGCCACGCGATACGGATGCACCAGGCAATGCTGCACGCTCGTCTCGCGCGCCAGCGGCGCAAGGTTGTTGCTCACTTGTTGGGTACGCTCCGTCGCCACGAAAACCACGTCGCTCGGCTCGAGAAACCGCAGCGGCAACAAATTCGGCGCGGGCTGTTCCCCCACCAACGCAATCAGAATTCGCGTCATTGCTCTGTTCCTTTCATCCTGCTGCCCTCATCCTTCATCCTGCGCGCCTGCCCCATTCCCATCGTCGTGCTGACCCCCAGCCCGGCAAACTGGGCATAATCGGCGAGCAAGTTCATCACCGCCAGCCAGTAGCGATCCCAATTCGTCGCACTGTACGTCACGTTGCCCACGGCGCCGGACTTGAACGCGCTCTCGCTCTTGAACGGCGCGGCGTGCGAGCGCAACTCGAAACGACTCACGACAAGACATTCCGCCGCGAATCGCCGTGCCTCTGCCGGCAACGCGACCGGGGCGAACGCATTCCACTTGGCAAGCAAACTCCCAAAGACCAGATCGGGCAGCGGAAGAATTTGCAGTTTTCCGGCAGTTTTGAACGCCGTCGGCGAATACAGCCGCAATCCGATCCTACCGTCGGGCATCGCGCGCGCCAACAGCCACCGCCCTGAGAGTTCCTCGTACGTCAGCCGCGCCGCCCACGCCTCTTGCGCCGGGTCGCTGGTCGCCTGAACGACGACGAACAGCGCGTCGTCCAGTTCGACCTCCGCGCCGGGCGGAAAGAGCGTCGGCAACAAATCCGCGAGCGCGGCGTCGAGCGCGGTGTAACGCAGTGTGTAGGTCAGTGCCGGCATCACCTTGCCGTCCTGCCGCTTGCCGCGCAGGGATGAGCAAGTGAACGCGCGCGGCGTCGTTTCGTCGTGCATTTCGCGCGCGAGTTCCGGGGAAACTCGATCCACCGCGCGCAACAACGCGGCGTGCGCCGCGCGCCCGAGCGTACTGGGCATTTCGCGCTCGGTGCGCGGACGCATCGTCAAGACGAGACTGAGAAGAGACATAGATTCCTTTGCCGCCGTACAAGTCGGGTGAACCCGGCTGGTTTTACCAATCGGCTCGAGCCGATTTCCGCCGCATTAGCCGTGGGTTTCAACCGACGGCGTCTCCTCACGCTTTCAACTCCACCTGCACCCAGCCAAGGGGGGCAGTCGGTTTAGTAAGCCTTTCTTTCGCGCTCATTATCGCGCGGCGTGAACGCGGGAATGGGTCGCCCGGCTTGCGGGGTGGCGAGCCCTTGGGGGCGCGATGCAAGCCGAAATCGGCGACGAGTTGTTCGAACAAGCGCGGGTCGGCTTGCAGATGCGTCCAGAACGTTTTCGCGTCCCAGCCCGCGCCCCAGCCGATTTGTAGCACGGCTTGGTGCGCCGGCAGTTTGGTCGCCGCCAATTGGCGGAAATAGCGCGCGAGCTCTTCGTACCCCTCCGCCGATTCGTACCACTCCGCCAATTGTTCCATGCGCGCGCGGCTGTGCGCTTGCGTGCGCGCCATCAATTCGGTGAGCCAGTGTTTGCGATTCGCAAAATGCAGTTCGCGTTCGGCAAACCCGCTGAACAGCACCTCGTCAATCGTCACCGTGCCGCGAAAGATCACTCGGCTCTTGACCGCTTCCAGTTCGACCGGCGAGCCGGCTTGTTTCTTCGTCAACACCTGCGCGTTGACGAGCATCATACTTTCGCCCGCGCTTGCGGGACCCACCAAATCGGATACGTGGAGGGCGCGCAAGAGGTCGTGATTGGGATCGGGACCGAACAGTTTGCGCTCCAGCGGTTGTCCCGCCCAACTGCGATTGCGCCCGATGGCGGCGCGGTCCAGTTTCGGCTTGACCTCGTCCCAGCCCGTCCACGCGAGCGCGGTGCGGAACGCGCCCTTGAGCGAAGAGCCGGGGATGTACGGGCAGTGGTGAACGTCCTTGATGAACGATTTCACGCGCGCGTCGGTCTTGCTCGAACGCGGCACGCCGGGCAGAACGTACCTAAAGAACACAGGATTCTCGTAATCCGCCTCCGCCAGCAAACGCTGCGGTGGTGGATAGTTCCCCCGGCCATCCGGCTGGAATGACTTTTCCTGCAAGATCGCATCCTCGTCCAGACGATACGTGCGTCCGTTCCACACGGCCAAGTCGAAGCCCTGGCGCAGTTCATTCCCGTCGCCGATGTGCAGCGGCGTCAGCGTTCGCACAGTTACGTTGAAAACGCTCATCGTGCCTCCTCGTGTGGCGCGCGCGCTTGCATTCCTACTGCCAACGCCAGCCCACTCCGCCAGACCGGATGCCCGAGTGACGGCGCGTTCGGATAGACCGGGCGCACATCCACGATTTGTCCTGGCACCGGGCGCGGCACACGTCCCATTACAGAACCCTCCACGATCATTCGCACCGCGCGCCGGCGTTCGCTCTTGGCGACCGGCGATTGCACCCACCCGCCGACGCTTTGGACGGCATACGCAACGCCCTCACGTAGCGCGTTCATTTCGTCCGCGCGCGGCAGGTAGCGGCTGAGGGACACCCATTGCCCGCCATTCACGTCGGGCAACTCGGCCGTGCCGCGCGGTTCGATCGTGCAGTGACCGAAACCGACATTCCGTTTGCCGCCGATGCCGGCTTCAGCAAGATCCGCCAGCGCGTCTGCGAGCGTCTGCGCCAGCGCATCGTCGCGCCTGAACCAACGCACCGCGAACCACAAGCCGCACTCTTTTTGGAACATCGTCTGCCCGGTGTAAAAGATTTGCGAATTGGGCGTCGCGCGTCCGACGGTCACGCGCGGACGCTTTTCGATCGTCCAGATGCTTTCGATTTTTTCCTCGCGACGCGCCTGGCTTGGCGGCAGACTACTCACTTCGTTCTCATCCAGCCAGACTTGGGCGTTTTGAATCTTGACGCTTTTGGCAAACAACTCCGCCAGCGACTTGCCGGCGAGGAGCGCGTCGAACACCGCGCGTGAAACGTACCTGCACTTTTTCAGATCCTTGTGCTTGGGCGCGTCGGGGTTGGGTTCGGTGGGCGATTCCAGCGGCGTGGGAAACAGACACACACCTCCCGCGCGCGGAAACGCCGAAGAGAGCACGAACGGCGGCGCATCGCTCCGCAGCGCTTGGACGAATCGCTCAGCCGCGTCCACGCCGCGCGCCTCCGCTATCCGCGTGACCAGCGCGGCAAAGAGCGAATCGGACCCAAGATGCTCGCCGCTCTCTTCCTCACCCAACCCGTGTCTGCCCAAGTGAAAACTGGTGCCGCTGATGTACCACAGGTCGAGTTGCATAGCGATCATCCTATCGGGATGGCGTCCTGCGCCCACGCCATCAGCGCGTCGAATTTTGCCTTTGCGGTGAGGGCTTGGACGTTCTCGAACGCCTTGCCATCTTCGAACGACTTGACAGCGGCATAGTCCGTGGCTGCACGCGCGCTGACTTGGATATTGACGAATTTCACCTTGCCGCTCCCGCGCGAGCCGGACCCGCCGAGATAATCGTCTTCGACCAACTGCAAGGCGTCCAGCACGTACTTGAGCCGCTCGAAATCGGCGCGAGCGTAGATGCTGAACACCAACTCGGCAGGACCGAACACTGCGCCTGCCGGCACGCGCTCGAGCGTGCGCGGTGTCGCCGCGCTCGTCACGCGATCAATCGCGACCTCGGTTTTCAGTTCGGCGAAGGGCAAATCGGATTTGATTTTCTCCAATGCTTCCGCGCTCGCCTCTGTCAAGGCAACGTCTCGTACGACGAGCAGCGTCGGTCCTGTCGCTTCCACTTCACCCGGCACGCCAAAGACGTGGCACACAGGGCAGCCGCCGTTCGCATTGTACTCTTCCGGCTTTTTGCACGTGTGAATGGTCACCTGCCCGATCTTGTTGTTCTGGCGCAAGCCAAGCACTTTTTCCGTTTGCGAGCGCATCTTGCCGCGCAGACTCGAGCCCGGAATGTACGGCTGGTTCGTGAGTGGATTGCGAATCACCGCCTTGTCCAGCCCGCCGATTTCAAGACCCACCGACGATCCACCGATGTGCAAGCCGGTCACGGCTTCGATGTTCGCCGTGATCAAGATGCGTCCGTACAGATTGATGTCGCTCATTTCCAGACCCCTTTCTAATTTCTGCCGCCCTTGGCGCGGTGGTATGCCAGAATCGCTTCAAACAGTTCGACGAATCGGTCAAATCTCTCCTTCTGTTTATCGGCTGGCGCTTTGATCACTTCGTCAATGGCGTCGCTCAAGACATCGCGCAAATGGTTGACGCTGTTTGAGCGCGCGGCTTGGTAAGCCAGTTTGGGCTTGAGCATACTCAAGCGCCGCACAGTTCCGGGCTTGCCCCAGGTTGCTTCGATCTGCCGCACCTCGGTAAAGATGGTGCGAATTTGACTGCGGGTCAGGTTCTGCGTGACCAGCGTACCAGCGGTCTGTTGCGCGAACGTAACGAGTTCCGCGCCGCTTTCGTCAGCCGACATCAGGGATTGCACTTTTGGATTTGGCATGCTATCCTCCTTTGTTTGTGAGACAAATTCGCGAATTTGTCCTCCGCGTTTTTATTTCTCCCGCAACCACAACTGCGCCCACCGCGCCGCCGCACCCCACTGCCCGATCTCGCGGTACTCGTTCGCGCTCAACTCGTCGCGGATGGCAAGCAACTCCTTGGCTACGTCCGGCTTGCGTGTGCGCTCGCGCTCCGCGTCGCGAGTCAGTTTGTACGCGCCCAGCCACATCCACTTGCCCCACACCGGTTTGCCCTTGTGGCGTCTTGCCTTGTCCGCCTCATCCAGTGCGAATTGGCGGAGTGTTTGCAGAATCGCCTCCGGCGCGCCCAACCCACCCGCCACTTTGCCCGGTTTGCCGACCAACGTCTTCAATCGCCCGAATTTTGCTTGCACACCCGCAAAATCCTTCCACTTCCAGGCCTGATGGAAGATGCTGAAGGCATCCTTGCCCACCACCGCTTTCGCTTGGTCGAGCGCGTCTTTGGCGTCTTCCGCGGCTTGATAGACCGGATACTTGCCGCCGATGAATGCCATCCCCGCGCTGAGATGCACGTCGGGATTGTTCGCCGTGTATGCCTTCAAGTCGGCGACGATTGCGCGCGCGAGGTCCGGCACGATGCTCCATGGCGCGATCAAAAACACATCGTCGCCGCCGGCATACACCGTGTAAACCAAAGCCGCTTGTTTCGCGCACAGTGTCTTGACCCACCCCTCGAAAAAGAGCGTAAGTTGAAAACTCAACGTGGAGATGCGTGACAGCGTGGCAAGGTTTTCCGCACCCTCGCCAAAACCCTTGCCGAATAGATCGCCAAGATTGTCCACATCCATCCGCAGCACACCGAGCCGCTCGATGCCATCCGCCTTTCCCTGCAATTCGTCGAAGGACAGACGGGGAATCCAATTGACCGTGTAGCGCGTCATCCGCGCCGTCGGCGCCTCCCTGACCGTTGGGAATCTTTCTGCGTCATCCAACGCCCACACGACTGTGCGTTCCGGCTGGTCGGCAAACGCGATCTCCTCCTGTGCCAAGCGAGCAAACTCAAGTTGCATCCCGAACGCGCGTAACGCGCTGGAGGCATCACCCCGTACGGTTTCTTGCGGCGCAGAGAAACCGAGTACGACAAAAGTGGCATTGGTCAAGCGTCCCCCCAATTTTTCGAAGGACGCGCACAGCGGGCAAATCTTGTCTCTACGCCCCTCTTCCTCAAGCAGAGAAACATTTTCCGATTCATCGCCACACACCGCGCAGGTATTCTCTTGATTGCCGCCATGTTTCAAGGGCTCGAACACACGAGCATACAGTTCATCGCCTAGTTCGATGTAGCGTTTTTGTTTCGCCTCGCCTATGGCGCGGTGCATCGCGTCCCAGTGCTCTTTGAACGCGCCGCGCCTAAAGCCGCGCGCTGGCACCACCGTCTGTCCAAGCGCGAGATACAACGCCGTACCGTGATGCATCAGCAGCGTTCGCGTCACATCCTGCCGGATCGTGGACAAGCCCCCCGCCACGCTCACCGGCGCGAGCAGGAAAAAGTTGCCGCCGCCGGAATAGATCACGTTCGTGTACGGCAATCCCAACTCGCGCAAAACATAACGCAGAATCGCTTCGCTGAGCAGTTGCAAATAGAACGACCGCCCGCGCAATGTCTTCGCTGCGCCTTTGGACGACAAGGTGTAGATGAAATCTTGTACGCCCGAAATGTCGCCGCCGATGAGCACTGCCACCGGCTTGTCCAGAATCGCCGTGTCGCCGGGTTGCGGCTTAGCGTGAAAATCGCGTTCGACCGCATCGAGCAATTCGCGCACGGCTAGTGCATCCCAATTGGCAAGGCACGCCGCGAGCGCGGCGGTCATCCGCGCGTGATCGTAGAGCGACACATCTGGAATCGAGTGGTAGTACGCCGACGGCACACACCACGTCGTCTTCTGCATCGCCGCAAGCATATTTTCAAGGTAAGTTTGTGGGTCGGCGATGTTTTCGCGCGCGGCGCCTTCCAATTCTCCATACAATTTGCCGTAAGCATCTCTCTGCGCCGACTCGTCTTGTGCGCGCGCGGGGAAGAGCGTGTCGTGTGACAAACGCAAAGGCGCCAGCGGCAGATAGTTTTCTGCACGTGGTTGGCGCCCCCCAAGCGCAAGACGATCAAAGATCGTGACGAGTTGGCGCGGCGGGATCTTGCTGGCGTCGGGTTCTGGATCGGCGCGTTCGCCCGCGCTCAACTTGTCTGCCAGCGCGACGAGTTCGCTCAAGTGTTTATCACGCGCTGGCGATCTCTCCGGCGCGTGATGATAGGCACCCGGCAAAGCGGCAGCGCGGTACGGTTCGGGCATCCCCGCGATGAACCGCACGGACCACGCCGCGTGGACAGGTTGTCCTTCGGTCGGCGTATCGCTTGGCGCGAGCCACGGTTGCGATTGGGCGCGCTGTGCGACCTTACCCACATCATGCAACAAACCCGCTAGCGCGGCTTGCCATACATTATCAACCAACTTACCTCTGTGCCATTGATTGCCCATCTCATTCTACCTCCGCATTCATGCTCCTAA
>DYLA01000146.1:5246-7862 GCA_020722265.1 Anaerolinea sp. | reverse complement strand
GGGTGCAACCAAGCCACCCAAAACCTTGAACCTGAAACCCACTATGGATCAGTCAATCACAGACGATTTGGATTTACTGCTCAACGTGCTGCCGCCGCCCGTGCAAGCGCATTTGCGCGAGATCAATCGCGGCGCAGAATTGCTGGAGGTCGTGCTCGATCTGGGACGCGCGCCGGAAGCGCGCTTTATCGGGCAAACGCTCGTGCTCAACTCGCGTGAGGTGAGCGACGACAATCTCAAGTTCGTCGTCTCGCGCATCGGCGAATTCACCTCCGATAACCGCGCCGGCATCCCGCGTACGCTGCATCGCATCTCTTGCATCCGCAATCGGCAGGGGCGCATCGTCGGCTTGACCTGCCGCGTCGGACGCGCGGTCTATGGGACGATCGAGATCATCCGCGACATCGTCGAATCGGGCAAGAGTCTCTTACTGCTCGGACGTCCAGGCATCGGCAAGACGACGATGCTGCGCGAAGCCGCGCGCGTCCTCGCCGAGACCAAGCGCGTCGTCATTGTGGACACATCCAACGAAATCGGCGGCGACGGCGACATCCCGCACCCAGCGATTGGCAAGGCGCGGCGGATGCAAGTGCCGACTCCCGCGCTCCAGCACGAGGTGATGATCGAAGCGGTCGAAAATCATATGCCCGAAGTGGTCGTCATTGACGAGATCGGGCGCGAACTGGAAGCAGAAGCCGCGCGCACGATTGCCGAACGCGGTGTGCAACTCATCGGCACCGCGCACGGCAACTCGCTCGATAATCTGATGATGAACCCGACGCTCGCGGATTTGATCGGCGGTATCCAATCGGTCACCCTCTCGGACGAGGAGGCGCGGCGGCGCGGCACGCAAAAATCCATTCTGGAACGCAAAGCCCCGCCGACTTTTGACGTACTCGTCGAAATTCAGGAACGCGACCGACTCGCGGTGCATCACGAGATCGCGCACGCGGTCGACGCGCTCTTACGCGGGCGACCGCTTGCGCCGGAGATTCGCACGCGCGATGAGCAAGGCAACGTGCATATCGAACAACCGGTGACTGCGCGTCTCGGCGCGCTGCGCGAGCCGCTGCGCGCGCGTCGTTCGACCGAGCCGGTACGCGTCGAGGCAGAACCGGCGCGCGCGCTCCGCCTGCTCCCCTACGGCTTGAGTCAGGATCGCTTGGAGCAAGCCGCCCAAGGGTTGCACTTGCCGATTCAGATCGTCAACCACGTGAGCGACGCGGAGGCGGTATTGACGCTCAAGAACTATTATCGCAAACGCTTGCCCATCGTGACCGACGCGGAGCGGCGCGGCGTGCCGGTCTATGTCTTGCGTTCGAACACACTCGCGCAAATGGAAGGGGTGCTGGAGGATTTGTTCGGTATGGACGCGGCGAACGATCCGCTGGCGCACGCACTCAGCGAGGCGCAAGCCGCCATCGAGCAGATTCAGCAGGGAGCGCGCTCGGTGGAACTATCGCCGCAGAGCGCGTCCGTGCGGCGGCAACAGCACGAGATGGCGCGGCAAGCGAACTTGTTCTCGCGTTCGCTCGGCAAAGAACCCAAACGGCGCGTGCGGATTTATGGGAGCGAGATAGAGTAACCTTGAGTCTCTTCATCACCTTCGAGGGCCCCGATGGCTGCGGCAAGACGACGCAAGCGCGCTTGCTCGCCGAGTATCTGGAATCGCGCGGGGTGCCGGTCTTGCTGACGCGCGAGCCCGGCGGGACGCCGATTAGCGAACAAATTCGCCAGGTGCTTCTTTCGACGCGTAATTTGGCGATGCGCGCCGAGACCGAAGCGCTCCTCTTTTCTGCCGCGCGCGCCCAAATCGTCACCGAATTGATTCGCCCCGCGCTAGCCGCCGGCAAGATCGTCCTCTGCGACCGCTACGCGGATTCGACGCTGGCGTACCAGGGCTACGGCTTGGGACTCGATCTCGATCTGCTGCGCGCCATCACGCGCTTTGCGACCGGCGGACTCGCGCCCGACCTCACCTTCTATGTGGATGTGCCGGCGGAGATCGGACTGGCGCGCCGACAGCGCGGCAAAACCAATCGGCTCGATCAGAAGGACGTGGAATATCACGCGCGCGTGCGCGCCGGCTATCTGGAACTCGCGCGCGCGGAGCCGCAGCGCTGGGTGGTGGTGGATGGGACGCGCTCGGTCCAAGTGGTGCAGCGTGAAATTCGCGCGCGGATGTTGGATGAAATCGAAAAGAGACGAAACGCCACCGCACACCGGGGGGCGGCACACGACTAGCCGGGACTAGTTCAGGAGGGGATATGAAACTGGTGGTAGCGATCGTGCATAAAGACGACGCGGGGCAGTTGCAAGACGTTCTGCGAACTCACAACTACCAGTCCACGCTCATCAGCACGACCGGAGGATTCCTGCGCGAAGGTAACGCGACGTTTCTCATCGGCGTGGACGAACCGAAACTCGGCGACGTGCTCGGACTTGTCAAACAGAGTTGCCGCACGCGCACCCAGCTCGTTAACCCGATGCCGCCGGTGATGGAGCCGGGGGAACTGTACCTCGCGCAGCCGGTCGAAGTGCAAGTGGGGGGCGCGACGGTGTTCGTCTTCGACGTGGAGCATTTCGAGAAATTCTAATAGCGCATCCAGTTGACCT
>DYLA01000146.1:0-5146 GCA_020722265.1 Anaerolinea sp. | reverse complement strand
GGCATTGACTTTTCGATCTCCTCCGGACTCTCGCCGGCTTCCAGCCGATCCACCATCTCGCTGAACTCCGGACCGAGGTCTTCGCCCCCCATCTGATTGCTCATCTTGCGCATAAACCGCGCGACGCTCTTGGGATCGTTCTCGTCCACATCGCCAAAGTTGGACGGATCGGACAACGCCTCGAGGCGCGCGTCTTCGGATTTCACCTGCGCGACGCGCGAGACCAAGCGCGCGAGACGTTCGCCGCCGCAGTGCGGACAGCGCGGCGAGGGCGTCGTCTCGGCAAAGGTGCGAAAGAAAATGCTGACCCGACGCTTGCAATCGGCGCAGCGATACTCATAAATCGGCATAGCGTCTCAACCTCCCGGCAGAAATTATATCGAAAATGATTGGGGTTGACAAATTCGCGGAGCAGGAATGACAACCATCGCGGAAATTACGGCACTCTTGCAAGACTTGTCGGAAGCCAGTCTAGACGAGGTTCGCGCCTTGGTCGAGTCGCTGCGACGGCGGGAAGCGAACACGCGCGGTGGGGAATGGCATTTCGACTTTATCGCCAACTTTCGCGACGCGAGCGTGGCCGCGACGCGCGACCCCGCTGGGATGGAAGTCAAGGTCGCCGAGGCGACCTGCGCGGGCGTGACGCGTCCCGCCCTCTGGGAGCATCCTCCAGTCAGCGGCTCGGTCAGCGTGAGCTACCTCGTGCCGATTCCTCCCGGTTTGCGCGACGTGAAACTCACCTTCGCCGTCGGCATCCGCGATGGCGCCGAACTCCCCCGCGATCGCTTGATCGCGTTCCGCGTCATCGTCAACGGATGGAAATTGTGGAGCACAGTCAAGAACGCGCATACGTGGGAGGAACACGCGGTCGAAATGCCGCAGTTGGAAAGCAACTTGGCGCGCATCGAATTCGTGACGGATGGGCTGGGTGACAATCGCTGGAACTGGGCGGTGTGGGGCGAGCCACGGCTGGAGGGCAAAGCGTAATGACGAACAAATCTGATTGATCGTTGTCATTCGAAGAATACTTCAAAGGAGAAGCAAACAGCAATGGACTTGGAACTGACTGAGGAACAGCGCGCGATTCGGGAAATGGTGCGCGATTTTGCCGAAAAGGAGATCGCGCCGCGCGCGGCGGAGATTGATCGGCGGGACGAATTTCCCGCCGATGTTTTCGCGAAGATGGCGGCGCAGGGTTTGCTGGGACTGCCGATTCCAGAACAGTACGGCGGTGGCGGCGCGGACACCCTCTCGCAAGCCCTCGCGGTCGAAGAGATTTCGCGCGTGTCCGGTTCCGTGGGCTTGACGTACGCGGCGCACCTTTCGCTCGGTTGTATGCCGATCTACAATTTCGGCACGGAAGAGCAAAAGCAAAAGTGGCTCGTGCCGCTCGCCAAGGGCGAAGGGCTGGGATCGCTCGCGCTCACCGAATCGAAGGGCGGCAGCGATCTGGCTGGGTCGGTGGCAACGACGGCGACGCTCAAGGGCGACGAGTGGATCATCAACGGCTCGAAGATGTACGTCACCTCCGGCGCGGTGGCGCGCTCGATCTGCGCGCTCTGCATCACCGACAAGTCGAAAGGGCATCGCGGCTTGAGTATGATTCTGATTCCGCGCGGCGCGCCCGGCTTGGTCATCGGCAAAGTCGAAGAGAAGATGGGGCTGCACGGCTCGCTCACGACGCAACTGTTCTTCGAGGATTGCCGCGTGCCGAAAGAAAACTTGCTGGGCAAAGAGGGCGAAGGTTTCAAGCAAGCGATGATCACACTCGATGGCGGGCGCATCGGCATCGGCGCGATGGCGCTCGGCTTGGGGCGCGCCGCACTCGAAGCGTCCATCCAGTACGCCCAAGCGCGCACCGCGTTCGGTCAACCGCTCGCTAATTTTCAGGCGATTCAATGGATGATCGCGGATGCGACGATGGAGTTGCAAGCCGCGCGTCTGCTCATCGCCCAAGCCGCCTGGCTCAAAGACACGCACCAAAAGTTTTCGCTGCAAGCGGCGATGGCAAAATTGTACGCGTCGGAAGCGGCAGACCGCGCGTGCTGGAAAGCGATTCAGATTCACGGCGGCGCGGGGTATCTGCGCGATTTTCCGGTCGAACGCTTTTACCGTGACAATCGCCTGACCACGATTGGCGAAGGAACGAGCGA
Organism: Anaerolinea sp.; assembly: GCA_020722265.1. Taxonomy (GTDB): domain Bacteria; phylum Chloroflexota; class Anaerolineae; order UBA4142; family UBA4142; genus DYLA01. The sequence continues at coordinate 2,993 of DYLA01000146.1, read as the reverse complement.
GATTTTGCGGCTGGTGATCGCGCGGACGATTCTGAAGGCAAGCGCGTAGCGCGCGCAGAGACCCAAGACAAGGAGAGCGCGTTTCTCCTTGTCTTTCTTTTTGTGGTAAAATGGCACGTATGAAACAACGAGGGTGGGGCATCGCCGCCGCGTTTGTCTTGCTCGCGCTCGCCGCGTGCCTCGCGCGCGAGTCCATCCACCAGACGCTTGCCGATTGGACCGGCGAAGAAGAGTGGGAGCACCAACTCAAGGGGCTAGGCTATCTCGCGCTCGGCGCGCTGCAGCCGGCGCGCGCGACCGCCGATTTCGCGCCGATGCCGTACGCCGACGTGAATCCGTTCGGCGTCAACACGTTCCTCGAACAAGAAGTCGAAGAAGCGAAAATCCGCCAATCGCTGCAAATGATTCGGGACGCCGGCTTTCACTGGATTCGCCAAGAGTTCCCGTGGGAGGACATCGAAAAGCCGCGCAAGGGCGAGTACTGGGATACGCGCTGGAACCGGCGCACCTGGGACAAGTACGATCGCCTCGTCGCACTGGCGCGCGAGTACGGCGTCGAGATGATCGTGCGGCTCGATCATCCGCCGGCGTGGACGCGCGCGGACGGACGCGCGCGCGGCGATTTCGCGCCGCCGGACGATTTCGACGATTACGGCGATTTCGTCGCCACCGTCGTCGAACGCTATCGCGGCAAGATTCACTTTTACCAGTTGTGGAACGAGCCGAACATTTACCCGGAATGGGGCGATCAACCGGTGGACGCCGCGGCGTACACGCGCCTGCTGAAAATCGGCTACGCGCGCGCCAAAGCGGTTGACCCGAACGTCGTCATCATCAGCGCGGGGCTGGCGCAAACGATCGAAACGGGACCGCGCAACGTCAGCGACTTGATTTTCCTCCAGCAGATGTACGACGCTGGCGCGCGCGGCTATTTCGATATCCTCGCCGTGATGAATTACGGGTTGTGGACGGGACCGGGCGACCGCCGCCTCGACGCGCAGCGGACGAATTTCTCGCGTCCGATTTTGATTCGCGAGATCATGGTGAAGAACGGCGACGCGGACAAGCCGATGTGGGCCATGGAGGTGGGGTGGAACGCGGTGCCACCGGGAATGGATGCGCCGTTCGGACGCGTGACGGAAGAGCAACAGGCGCGTTACGCGGTGCAGGCGTACGCGCGCGCGGCGAACGAGTGGCCCTGGATGGGCGCGATGATGTACTGGTTCTGGAAGCGCGCGACCGATCTCGAAGTGAACCAACCGTTCTACTATTTCCGAATGCTCGACCCGGATTTCACGCCGCGTCCGGTGTACGGCGCGATGCGCGAGTACATCACACGCGCGCGCGTCGTGACGCCCGGTTTCCGCAGCACCAGCCACTGGGCGATGGAGTGGCGCGGGGAGTGGGAGACGGTGCGCGCAGAGCGGGCGTATTTCGGGGAATACAAAATCGGGAGAGCAGGCGATCCGGCGACCGGGGGACAGGGCGACAAGGTGAGTTTCGCATGGCGCGGGAGTGATCTGGATTTGGTTGTAGCACAGAATCCGTACGGCGGCGCGGTGCGCGTGGAGGTGGACGATGCGCCGGCGCGTGAGATCGAGTTGTGGCGCACCGATCCCGGCGTGGGTGGGCGCGTCGCGCTCGCGCGCGGGTTGCGCGGCGGACAGCATCGCGTTACGGTGACGGTGACGCGGGGGGTAGTCGCGGTGAATGGATTCATGGTGCAGTGAGGCAGAAAGGAACACTCTTGAAGACACCAACTCTTTTTCTTTCGCAATGGACGACGTTTCTCAGACGGCAAGCCAAAGATTGGAAGGTCACGGTCATCCGAACGTCTCTCGACCGTCTGGGCTATCAGATGGTTTTCCCGTACCTGTCTATCTACATCCTCGCGTTGGGGGCATCTGCCAGTCAACTGGGTTTTATCATCAGCCTGGGTATGATGCTTGCCGGTTTCGTAAGCCCGTTCACGGGCTGGTACATTGATCGCATCGGTCCCAAGAGGATTTATCTGGTGGGAATCGGGCTGCTCGGTTTTGGCTATCTGACGTACGGACTCGCCCAAGACTGGACGCTTACACTCGTGGCTATGATTGCCTACTGGCTGGGCTTTTCGATCAGCAATCACAGTTGCGCCACAGTGTGCGGGAATTGTCTGGTGAATCAAGATCGCGCGACCGGGATGATGATCTGCGAGACGATCGGCGCGGGATTGCTCGGTATGATGGGACCTCTGCTCGGCGCGTGGTTGGTCGCCCACCTGGGCGGCGTCAGTGTGTCGGCTATTCGCCCGCTTTTCTTCGTCGTGTTCGCGCTGACGTTCGGGACGTTCATCTTCGTAGCCACCCAATTATCCAACCAGCACTGGAGGCACACGCGGCAAACTGCCCCTCATCTGCTGCGCGATCTCAACCGAGTGTTGCGCGAAGGTCGCCATTTGAAACGATGGCTGGTCATCGCCTCTATCGGTGGACTTCCACTGGGTATGGTCTTTCCGTTTTCACAAGTCTTTGCCCACGAAATCAAGGGGGCGAATGAATTCATCCTGGCGGCGATGGTGATGGGGTCCGCGCTTTCTTCCATTGTCTTTGCCATTCCCTTCGGCCGACTGGCGGACAAGGTGGGGCGAAAGCGGATTCTCTACGTGACGATACCTCTCTTCTGGATTTCGGCTGTGATTCTGATCTGGTCACCGCATCCGGCCTTCTTGTTGATGGCTGGCGCTTTGCAGGGCTTTTTCTACGTCGGCGGTCCGATTTCCGGCGCGATGGAACGAGAGTTGGTACCGGCGGAGCAGATGGGACGCTGGCTGGGAATTACGCGGCTCACCAAGATGTTAGCGAACGCAGGCTGTACGGCGTTAGCGGGACTCATCTGGGAAAATGCTGGACCGCCCTTTGTCTTTCTCGCCTTCATCGGACTTGATCTTGCCATCCGAATGCCTCTGCTCATCAGTATGCCGGAGACGCTGCGACTGCGAATCGCCAAGCCCG
>DYLA01000145.1 GCA_020722265.1 Anaerolinea sp. | reverse complement strand
CGCGTTCAGTCGGTGGGGCGCGCGCTGGCGACTGGATCCGGAGCGCGGCTTGATTTATACCGGCGTCGCGCTCGGGTTGATGAACTTGATTCTGATGGCGGTCCTGTGGGATATTGCGTGGTTCAACACGCGCGGGACGCACGCGTTTTCGCTCTCGCTCTTGTTTTGGATGATTTTCCCGCTGATCGCGATCCTCATTGGAATATTCTTCCTGCTGGGCAGACGCGAAACGCAAGCATGAGACAGACGCCCGTTAAGGCGACACCTCGAACAGGAAGGTGGGTTTGCCCAACCCGTCGCGAAACTCGGCGACGCGCGCCAAACCTGCCACCTCGATCCGCTCGCGGTACAGATCGCGCAGGGGGCGCGGATGGTCGTATTCGAGAACCAGATAGCGCGCGCCGTACTGGCGCGCGGCGACCAGCACCGCCTCCACGCTGTCGGTCGGCGTCACGATGGCGCGCCGATGACTCGCGTTATAGAACGTCGGCGGGTCTACGACGATGACCCAATCCGCCGGACGGGCATGCTCGTCCAGCCAGCGCGCAATCGCCGGGTACGCCGCGTGGCGTTGATTCCACAACGGAATCTCGGTGGGGTTGCCGGTCATACCACCCCAGACCGCGTTCCCGTACAGGTACACGCTAAAGAACGCGGCGAGCACGACAAAGCCAAATCGAAAGACGCGCGCGGCTTGGCGCGCGTTCCATGCCCGGCGGCGCCGCGCGATCCATTCGATTGCCGCATCCAAGCCCGGCGGCACGGCGACAGCGAAAAACGGTACGAGCGCGGACATCGAATGAAAGAGTGTGCCGCGCCAACTCGGAAATGTGAACGCGAGCGTCATCACCAGATACAACAGCAGCGCATAGAGTCCACTCACCTGAAACTCGATGCGCTGGCGCGACCGCCACATCCCGATGAGCGCAAAGGGCGCGAGAAAAAGTACCAGACTCGAGAACGCAAGGATGAACAAGTTCTGGAGCGCGGCGTTTGCCTTACCCGCGAGAATCGCACCGACGCCGGATGCCAGATACCGCGCCGGCGTGAGATCGTCCGCCAAGCGAAACAGTTCATCGTAGTTCGTTAGCCACATCGTCTTGGCGCCCGCGCTCGGCAACGGCGTTCCGATCGCGAGATAGTTGCGCGCGAACCAAGGGGACATTACGAGCAGGTAACCCAGTAGGCAGTATGCGGTAAGCCGGAGGCAGGAAACAGCGAAACGCGAAACGCGAAGCGTGAACTTGGAACCGTGTGGCGTCCCTTCGACTTGCAGAGCAAGGCTGCAGGTTGCGCGAATCAAAAGCGCAAGAGGCGGAAGGGCAAGCAGGAGCAATCCATCCGCGCGGGAGAGGTGACTCAACCCCGCGAAAATACCCGCAGTGAAAAACTCCCCCGCTCCCCCACTCCCCGGCGCCTCTGCTCCTACCCTCTCGATCCCTCGCGCGACAAAGTACAGACACAGACTCCCGGTCAGAGCGAACGGCGCAAAGTTGTCCGGGCTGACCCAGTAAATCGTAAAAAAGCCGCTGAACGTGGTGAACAGCGCAGCCGCCCAGGCGTAATCGTCGCGCGCGAAAATCTTGCGGCTGAGGTAGAACGCCACAAGCGGAAGCAGAGACGACAGCAGCACGAACGGAATCTGCGCGACGCGATACGAAACGCCGAGCAGCGCGAAGAACGGCGCGATCAAAAGCGCTGGCAGCGGCATCCAGTACAGATTGCTCGGATGCGGCAAGCCCGCCGGGTTGTCGAGATAATTCCACAACACCTCTTCGGTGAATCCGCGCCCGCGCGCGAGTTGCTCCGCGATGTGGATCGCGTACGACGCGTCCATATAGCCGGCTTGCTCCAGCGGCAGCGCGGTCGCAATGCGAAACGCCAGCGTGAGCGAAAACAGGATCACGTACGGAAAGACACTTTTCATCGTTGCATAACTCCGTCTAAGCAACCCAGCCCCACATCACGAACTGCGCACTCAAACACAAGTTGAGCGGAAAAGACAAATACACGATCGCGCGGTTCACCCACGCGTTCGCACCCCACTTGGCGAGCAGCATAAAACACGGAAAGAGCGACAGCATATAGCGCGCCATCGAACCGAGCGCCTGTCCATCCACCCAATGCGTCATCACGACGAGCCAACTCGCCGTGGCGTACCAACGATATGCCGGCGCGAGGTCGCGCCAACCGATCGCGACGATGACGGCGAACAGCGTCGCGATGAGCATATTCAAAACATCCACCATCTGAAATTGTCCCGACGCGAGGATCTGGATACCGTTCCAATAATTCTCCCACGGCAGCGCGAACCGCACCGGCCAAGCCGGATCGCTCGTCGGTACGATGCTGGTTGGGACGACCCACGCGCGCATTCCCAGAAAGACTCCCGCCGCGAGCGATGCCGGTACCACCGCGCGCACGCCGCGCCACAGCGAACGCGCCGGCGCGCGCCACCACGCCAGCGCCATTGGCGCGAGGAGCGCGATCCCCTGCAAGCGCGTCAGGATGCCCAGACCTGTCCACACGCCGGCGCGTTCCAACTCGCCGCGTGCGAGCGCGCGAAACATCAAGAGAGTGAAAAGCAGGTAGAGCGATTCGGTGTACGCGGCAAAGAGAAAAAAGCCGGTCGGAAACAGAACGAGATAGGCCGCCGCGCGCGCGGCGACGCCGGGGCTAGCCCATTCGGTCACCAGTTGGTAAAAGAGCGCGAGCGCGGCGACGAGCGCGCTGTTCGAAATGAGCCACGCGGCGAGCAAATACTGACCTCCCAACACATCGCCCAGTACGCGAATCAACGCGGGATACAACGGCGGAAACAACGAGTCGCCCGGGTGCGCACCGTATCCAAATTCGGCAATCGCCAAATACCAATTCGTATCGAATCGCTGCCAGAGCGCAAGGAGCAAATTCGAATCGGGCGCGGCATCCCGATACGGAAAGAATGTCTCGCGCAATTCTGATAGCGGCGTCAACGTCGCGCCAAGATACGCGCCGCTCACCGCACGTCCATCGCGCAGCGACCACGCGCTGCCGGTCTCGACATCCGTCACGTACCCGCGCGCGCCGGCGCGAAACGTGAGGAGTGCGCCACCCACCTGGCGCGCGTACACCTGCCGCTCACTCGACGCGAGGTCGAAGGTCGCCAGCACCGGCGCGCCCCGATATTCGACGTTGTACGGCCTCAACGGAAAAAGCGCGAGGAGGACGAGCGACCACACGGTCAGCGCGATCCGCCCGACCGCGTACACACCCAGCGCGTATCGCCACGCCGGGTCGAGCGCGCGCCACCATCGTCCGAGTTTCATCACGGCAACCCCGCATCGAGCCGAACGATCACGCCGCGCTCCCACGCAATCACCAAGACACTTGTGACGATTGCCGGAATCAGCCACAACAGCGGCACCGGCAATCGCAGCAAGAACAAGCCGATCAGCGCGGGCACCAGCACGTTCACCCAACGCTTGGGCAACAAAAAGAACATCGGCAGGAGCAAGGGGAAATCACCCGCGCGAATGTACGGCGCGCTCACCGCACCCAACCCCAACGCCATCGCCGCGCACTGCCGCCACTCGGCTGGGTGGTATCGCCAGAACAATCCGAGCGCGACGAGAATTGCCAACGGATAGAGCCAGATTGGCCAGTGCAACCACTCCAACACATTCACCAGCCCGGACGAAAGCCAGGTCTGCCCACCCCCCGCCTGACTCTCGCCCCAACGCGAGGTCAGCCACGCGGTCAGCCAATCGAACTGCACCAGCCACGCGCTCACACTCGCGATGCCCAAACTCGCGAACGCGCTCGTCCACGTGGGACGGCGCCCCGCCAGCAGCAGCGCGATGGGAAAGAGCGGAACCGTCTGCGGCTTGATCGCAAGCAGTGGCATCAACGCGCCCGCGCGCGCCCACTGTGCGCGCGCGGCGAACGCGATCGCAAGAAACGCTCCCGCCGCGACGAGCGGCGCGTTCTGTCCGACGAACCACGGCAGCAAAACGAGCCAGCCGATCAACGCCGCCCACACCGGGTCGAGCCGAACGCGATACAGACGCATCAGCGGATAGAGCGTCGCGAGCAACAAGACGATCACGATGAGCCGCCACATTTGAAACGCCACCGCCGGCTCGAACGCGGCGAGCGGAACGAACGGAAACGCCGCCCACAATGGATTGAAGAAACCTTGCACGCCGTTCGCCTGCGGCGCGTACGCATCCGCGCCGCGTTGCAGACTGACCGCCGCGAGATAGAAGTCGTAGAAATCGCTGCTCTCGACCGGCAAACCGGAGAGGACGACCATCAGCCCGAACAGAAACACGAGCACGAAACTCCAGGCGGCGAATTGGACGCGGCGCATCTTCACGTCTCCGCTACGGTTCGAGCGCGTAGACCGCGTACGGCGCGCGCTCGGCATCCTGGACGCGCCACTTGCCCGCGATCTCGATCAACTCCAACGGCTGCGCGCCGTAGACCTGGCGCGTGTGCCGGTCGAGTAGTTCTTGCAAAAGGCGCGCTTCTTCCGTTTTGACGACGCCGTTTTCCAATTGGAAATCCAGTCCCCAGCGGCAGAGCAAAATGTAGCGGTATCCCTGCTCTTTCAACGCACGCGCTATTCCCTCGGCGCTTCGATAGCGATGGCTCCAAGCGGCGAACAGGTCGAGAATTTCGTCGGGTTGGGCCGTGACCCCGCTGGGCACATAATATGCGCGCGGTTCCCACAAGAAAAAAACTTGAGGCGAGTCCAGTTCGCCGAGAAATTGCATCGTCTCCCAATACCCCGCCGGTGTGAGCCGCTTGGCAAGATACTCTTCACGGCTCTCTATGCCAGTCAGGTACGCCAACGGATTCAGCGCAGTCCAATCGAACACTTGCCCTACCCAAGTTACCGCCAGGATGACCAGCACGACCAGGCGCGCGAACGCAGTCAGCGAAAAGCGCGGCACATCCCACTCCGCCAATCGCTCGGATACGATTGCCGCGAGCAGTGTCAGCACGGGAAACGCGGCAAACAACAGTCGCGTCTGCATCAGCCCACGCGAGGCAGCGACCCCCAACAACCAGAACACATACAAGGTTATACTGAACACGCTGCCAGCGCGCAACACCGTCGCCTCGGTCTTGGAACCGCGCATGCGCCACAAAAACGGCAACAAAGGAAGAAACATCAACAGCAACGCGCCGCTCGTCGCCTCGAAAACGGTCTTGCCTTCCTGACCGAAAATCGTCGCCTCCCAAGGCACAAGCAATAACCGAATCGGATCGCTTGCCAAGCCTGTTCCCAAACCGGTATAGAGAGTGTTGCGCAGCGCGTCCCAGTATCGCCCGCCCCAAAAGAACGGATAGACCGGATTGCCATTGAACACCCAGTTGCGAATATACCAAGGCGACGCCGTTAACGCGCATGCGACCAGCATAGCCACCCAAGTCGCCACAGGCAAACGCTCGCGATCAAATACAAGCACGGCGAGCAATGCCAGAGGCACGAATATCGCTGTGTACTTCATGCCGAGCGCCATTCCGGCGCACGCGCCGGCGAGAATCGCCCCGCGCGAGTCCGCGCGCTCTTTCGCGACGACGAGGGCATACCAACTGGCGGATGCATAGAACGCGAGCGCAGCATCATTATAGGGCCACGACGCAACGAGCAGGAACGATGGCACAGCGATCAAGAACGCGCTCGCCACCCAGCCAACCCACGTGGAAAGAAAGCGTTGACCGAATGCGAGCAGCGCGCCAACACAGAATAAGGCATACCCAAGATGAATCACCGCGGCAGCGCCATCGTCTTTGAGCACCATCGCCGCGAGGTAGAGCATCTCCATTAGCGACGGATAATTCAGCGACGGGATATCCGGCGGCGGCGCTATGCGCCCCTGCGCCAGCGCGATTTTGCCGGCGAGTAGATGATACAACTGCGCGTCCCACGCGCGCGTCGGCGTCAAAGCGACCAAAAACGCCAACCCCAACGACGCCGCCACGAACCACGCCAGCGCGCGTTCAAAGCGCGTTTCGGCGGGCAAATGGATCGCGCGCAGATCGCGCCACACCGCGCGCACATCGGCGCGCAGAAGAACGAACGCCAGCGCGAGCGCGAGCCAGAACAACCATCGCTGCAGCAGTCCCGCTAAACCGAGCGCGAACACCGTGAACGAGACGATGCCCAAGCCAATGCCGGTCTGAAAAACGAGTGCTTCGAGCGGCGATGCGAAACTGAACGCGCGCAGCACGCGCCGCCCCAGCGCGGCGGCGAGCGCGACGAGCGCTCCCGCGACGAACACATCACCCAGCGCGTTCAGAATCGCCAGCGCGTTCGCGAGGGTAAATGGTTTGTGGACGATGTAATAGTTGACGGCGACGACAAAGAACCAGACGACTGCCACGCCAATCGCCGCGAGACGAAGTGCGGGTTTCATCGTGAAACTCGATACGCTTGCACGAGCAGACTCTGAAATTGCTTTTCGCTTTCGAGCGGATAGCGCGCCGCCAACCACCGCACGAGCGGATCGTTTTGCGCGATCTCGCGCTGTTCCTCCCACGACGGGAAGAACCCGTGCCCATCCGCGCGGAACGTCGGCACGAGAAACCAAACGCGGCGCGGCGTGAATCCCAGCGCGGACAACTGCGCCTCTAAACTCGCCGGCGCGTCCGGTGTCGGCATATAGATGTTGAGGCGCGGCAAATCGCCCGGCTCGTAGTACGCCATCGGCAAAATTTGTCCCGCGTACACGATCAACACCTCGCGCGTCGGGTCTGCCTGCGCGCGCAGGTGCGCGACCGCGCCGCGCCAATCGTCGCGCGCGTGCGCCGGATCGAAGTACAACAGCCCCAGCGACACACCGCACGCGACCAGCAAGACGAGCGCGCCCGCCATCGTCACGCGCGCGCACCGCGCCGCGAGCGCGCGCAGCCCCAGCGCGATCAACACGAGATACGCCGGCAGCGACGCGATGAAATATCGGTCGTGATACACCGATCGCTTGCCCGGAATCGGCAAATCGAGCGAAACGAGAAAGACGAACAGAATCGGAAAGAGCAGCCAGACGAGGAGATACGCGGCGCGCCGGCGCACCCGCGCGAACCCGATGCCGGCGAGCGCCGCGCCGAGCAGCGGCACGAGCCACAGCCACGCCGCACCGTTCCAACTCGCCGCACCAAGCGTCAGCGTGTAAAGCGTCAGCACGAGGTCAACCGGACGCGCCGCCGGAATCCACGAAATCCCGGCTTGGGTCAAACCGCCGGTCGCCAAGACTGCGATGAGCCACGGCGCGTACAGCGCGCCCACGCCTACCATCGCGATCAGCCAGCGCGGCAGCGCGCGGCGGAACCGAACGCGCTGGAACGCGAGAAAGGCGAATTGCGCCAGCACGACGACCGCGTAGAGATAGTGCGTGTACAGCGCGGCGAGCGTCGTGACCGCATAACCGAACACCGCGCGCGCGTCCTCGCGTTGCAGCAGGCGCAGGAAAAAGAGATTCGCGAGGATCGCGAGGCACACGATCAGCGCGTACATCCGCGCCTCTTGCGAGTACCACACGTGAACCGGCGAAATCGTCAAACCAGCGGCGGCGATCAGCCCGGTCGTCTCGTCATCTATCCACTTGCCCAACTGAAACATCGCCGGTACCGCCAGCGCGCCGAACAGAACAGAGAGATAGCGGATCGCAAACTCGCTGTGACTGATCGCGAACCATCCCTGCCCGATGAGATAGTAGCCGGGCGGGTGCACGCGATCCTGAAACACTGCCTGGAGCCAAGCCGGAAAAGGCAGACTCCCCGCGACCAGACTGAACAACTCATCGTTCCACAAACTCTGCGCGTCCAAACGATAGACGCGCAATGCGAATGCCGCGAGGGTGAGCGCGAGACCAAGCCAA
>DYLA01000144.1:1251-8031 GCA_020722265.1 Anaerolinea sp. | reverse complement strand
ACCGTCAGGATCATCCATTCGGGACGATTCCCGGCTTGCCGCAGCGATTCGACGATTCGCAATTGCTTGATTGCCTTCTTGCGCCCTTGCCGCGAGCGCGTCGAACGGATTTCGTGACGCAAGTCGCGCGCCATCACATCGAGATCAATGCGCTTGAGCACATCGTAGATTGCCTCCGCGCCCATCGCCGCCTTGAAAACACCGCCCCAGTGTTCCTGCAATTCGCGGTACTGGTTCTCGCTCAAGAACTCTTTGACGCGGATACTCGACAGTTCCTCGAAACGCGGCGCGTAACTGGCTTGCAGTGTGGCGATTCTCTCGTCGCGCTGCTGAACGAGTGCGGCGATAGATTCCGCGAGCGCGTGTTTCTTCTGCTCGCGTTCCGCTTGGAAGAGCAATTGGCGATCTTTTTGCTTGGCGCGAATGTCTTTTTCGATTTGCGCCAGTTGCGCCTCGATCAACTCGCGCAGTCTCTTCTTGTGTTTGGGTGCGATCTCCTCACCCTCTGCCACGAGTGTGTCACCGCTCGGCTCGAAGACGATGGCTTTGCGAACCTGTGTGCCGGTATCGTTCAAGCGTCGCTCCAACGCTTTACCGATGCCGACGATTTCGTCGGTTTGCGCGTTTAGTTGTTCTTCGAGCCGCGCCAGTGCGGCGTCGGTTTTCTTTTCCGATTTTTCCAGTTCCTCTTCGACCTGAAGTTGTTTGGCGTCAATCTTGTCCTGCGCGTTTTTCCGTTCGCGCTCGATCTTGTGGGCGAGTTCTTCTTCCAAACGGCGCAGCGCTTTCTGGCGCGCGCCTTCGTCTACGTGCGTGATCATATATTGCGCGAAATAGAGGACACGGTCGAGATTGCGCCGCGTCACGTCGAGCAAGAGGCCCAGATACGACGGCACGCGGCGTGTGTACCACACGTGGGCGACCGGCGCGGCGAGTTCGATGTGTCCCATCCGTTCGCGGCGCACGCGCGCCGGCGCAACCTCGACGCCGCATTTTTCGCAAACGACGCCGCGATAGCGCACTTTTTTGTACTTGCCGCACGCGCACTCCCAATCGCGCGTCGGTCCGAAGATCCGTTCGTCGAACAACCCGTCGCGTTCGGGACGCAGGCGGCGATAGTTGATCGTTTCCGGCTTGAGCACTTCGCCGTACGACCAGGCGCGGATTTGTTCGGGCGATGCCAGACTCACGCGGATCGCGCTCAGGTCTTTGATGTCCATTCCACCTCCGGTCAAGGGGTCACCGCGAATATTTTTCTAGCGCACGTTTATCTCGATAGCCCAACCAGCCGGCGACGCGCGCGGCATCGTGCGTCTCCGCGAGCCAATTCCGCGCACAGGTGTGCCGCAGTGATTGCGCCGATACGTCGCGCAGTCCCGCCGCGCGCGCGTACGTGTCCACGAGCCGTTGAATCGAACGCACCGATAGCGGTTGTCCGCGTTGGCTCACGAAAAGACACTCGACGCGCGCGAGCGCCGGGCGAACGGCGAGATAGTCGCGCAGCGCGCGCGCGACGACGGAACTCAGCGGAACGGCGCGCGGAGGATGGGCGCGCACCTCCACGCGCGCCGGCCGCCCGGTCAGTTGCGCGTCTTGGAGACGCAGGGCGGCGACCTCCTGGACGCGCAAGCCGGCCCCAAGCATCAATTGCACGATGGCGGAATCACGCGCGGCAAGACTTGGGCGCGCGGCACACAGCGCCGCGAGCAAACGTTCCGTCTCGGCGCGTGTCAACGTGCGCGGCGTGGTTGAGCCGTTGGCGCGGTTGTGGAGCAGGGTGAGATCGCGCGTTGGATTCTCCGCCACCCGTCCGACCTCTTCCAGAAAGCGGCCAAAGAGGCGTAGGGATTGTAGTCGGCGGTTGACGGTAGCGGGAGAATGGTCGGTCTCGTGGCAGAGATGCTCGCGGTAGGCGCGGAAATCGGCGGGCGATAGAGTGGAAACGTTCGCGCGCCGCGCGCCCTGCCAGCGTGAAAACGCCCGCAAGTCCGCCAGATAGTTACGAATCGTGGCTGGCGACAGGGCATGCTGCTGCAAGTGATTTTCAAAGCGATGGAGGAGGGCGGTGTCAATCAGAGGCCGGACGCGAGGTGCGCCGGTGGGGCGACCGGCGGGCGGGGGAGTGCGGCGTGGCTTTCGATTGCCGAGATCGCGAACGCGCACGGACAGACTGGCGGGCAAGGCGACTCCCGTCCTTGCCAATTGGTAGTTGCCTGTCAACTGGCAAGGCATTTATACGCCATTATTATATGCATCGGGAGAATTCTGTCAAAAAGAAGGGGGAGGCAGTTCGCCTGCGCCTGCCGATGCCCGGCACGGGTAAATCTGCGGCTCGCGCCCAGTACGGGCAGCATACGCCTGGGCGACGTTCGCGACGAATGTCGGCACCGCGCCATCCTCGACCAAGTTCACGGTACAACCGCCAAATCCCGCGCCGGTCAGCCGCGCGCCAAAACACCCCGACTGCTGCCGCGCGATCTCCACCATCGCGTCCAATTCCGCACAACTGACCGCATAGTCGTCGCGCAGACTGGCGTGCGAAGCGTCCATCAGCGCGCCGAACGCGGCAAGGTCGCCGCGCCGGGCAGCCGCCGCCGCGTCCAGCACGCGCGCGTTCTCGGTGACGACGTGCCGCGCGCGCCGCGCGACGATGGGCGGCAGCGCGTCGGCGCAGCGCGCGAGTTCGCTTGGCGAGACGTCGCGCAGCGCGCGCACCGGTTTGCCGAGTTGCGTTGCGAGCAGGCGCGCGGCTTGCTCGCACTCGGCGCGGCGCGCGTTGTACTCCGAATCCACGAGCCGGCGCCGCTTCATCGTGTCGCACACGACGATGGTCGCGCCGCGGGGGAGCGGCACGCTTTCGTACGAGAGATCGCGGCAGTCAATCAAGAGCGCGTGGTCGGCGCGCGCGAGTGCGGAGATGAACTGGTCCATAATGCCGCTCTGGATGCCAACGAACTCGTTGTCTGCCTTCTGGCAGACTCGCGCGAGTGTCACGCCGTCGAGGTCGAACCCACCGAGCGCGCGAAAGGCTGTCGCGGCGCAAACTTGGAGCGCCGCGCTGGAGGACAAGCCGGCGCCAATCGGCACGTTGCCGCGAATCGCCATCTCTGCGCCGGGCAGCCGTCTGCCGCGGCGTTCCAGCATCAGCGCGACACCGCGAAGGTAATTGCTCCAGCGATGCGCGTCGTCGCGCGTGATCGCGTCGAGCGACATTTCGGACATTTCGCTGCCGAAATCGAGGGCGACCATCCGGACGAGGCGGTCGGCGCGCCGGCGCGCGGCGATGTACGTCTCGCGGTCAATGGCGATCGGCAGGACAAAGCCATCGTTGTAATCGGTGTGCTCGCCGATGAGGTTGACGCGTCCGGGCGCACGCACCACGAGTGTAGGCGGCAAACCGAAGATCATCTCGAATTCATCGCGGATGTTATGAGAAGCGATCATCTGGACGTGTTTCGTGTTGCGTGTGCCGTGGCTCTGTTCGTTCCGGCTACTCGGGCAGCGCGCCTAGTCGCGCCGCCGCTATCTCTGCTGTGAGGTCGCGCTGCGGCTCTGCCAGCATCTCGTAGCCGACCATAAATTTGCGGATCGTCGCCGAACGCAGGAGCGGCGGATAGTAATGCGCGTGCAGATGCGCTTCGGGGTGCGCCGCGTCATCGGTGGGCGATTGGTGAAACCCCATCGAGTACGGAAACGATGTCTCGAACAGGTGGTCGTAGCGCGTGGTCAGGCGTTTGACGATGTTCGCGAGCGCGTCGCGTTCCGCGTCGGTCGTTTCTGTCATCGAACCGATGTGACGGCGCGAGAGCAACATCGTCTCAAAGGGCCAGACCGCCCAAAAGGGGACGAGCGCGACCCAGTGTTCGTTTTGCAGAACGATGCGTTCGGCAGCGGCAAGTTCGGCGGCGAGGTAATCGCACAGCAAACAGGTGTCGTGTGCGCGTAGGTATTCGCGCTGCGCGCGCAGTTCTTTCGTCGGTTCGGTAGGAATGTGTTCACTCGCCCATACCTGACCATGCGGGTGCGGATTGCTCGCGCCCATCATCTCGCCCTTGTTCTCGAACACTTGCACGTAGGCGATGAAATCGAGCGCGCCCAGTTCGCGCGTTTGCTCTGTCCACGCGTCCACCACGCGGCGAATATCCGCGTGCGCCATCGCGGGCAGGGTGAGATCGTGGCGCGGCGAAAAGCAGAGGACGCGGCAGAGGCCGCGCTCGCGCGTCGCGCACAACAGCCCCGCGGCTTCCGCGCGCGCGTCTGTGGCTGCGTCAGGGAGTAGGGCGGCAAAATCGTTGTCGAAGACGAAGACGCCGTCGTAGGGTGGGTTGCGCTTGCCGCCGGCGCGCGCGTTGCCGGGACACAGGTAGCAGTCGGGGTCGTACGCCGGGCGCGTTTCGCGCGGTGGTTTTTCGATTTGTCCCAGCCACGGTCGTTGGACGCGCTGCGGCGAGACGAGAATCCATTCGTTGGTGAGTGGGTTGAAGCGGCGATGCGAGTGAGTGAAGCGAGTCATTGGAGTTCAGCGAGCGAGGTTCAAAGTTCGAGGTCAAGCCTTGAACCTCGAACTTGCCGGTTAGTGCGGCGCGTGCTGGAGTTTGAGCATCTCGCAGATGGCGTGAGTGAGCGCGAGATGTACGTCTTCGATCTGGCCGTACGAATCGGACGGGACGTTGACGTGAAATTCGACGAGGTCTTTGAGTTTGCCGCCGGCAAAGCCGGTAAAACCGATTGTGACGAGACCGATGGTTGTGGCGGTCTCGACGGCGCGCAAAACATTCGGCGAGTTGCCGCTGGCGCTGAAGGCAATCGCCACATCGCCGCGCTCCGCGAGTGACCGCAGCGGCTCGGCGAACACGACGTCGAAACCGACATCGTTCGCGTACGCGGTGAGGGTGGCGATGTTGTCGGCGAGCGAGATCACGCGCACGCGCGGGCGATTCGGCTGAATCGTCCCCTTGCCTAAATCGCACGCAAAATGTGCGGCGGTCGTCGCGCTGCCGCCGTTGCCAAAGACAAAGATGCGGCGCCCTTCCGCGCGCGCGCGTTCGAGTTGCGCGATGATCGCGTCGACGCGGTCGAAGGGAAGCTGGGTCCAGAGGCGCGCCTCGCTTTCGAAATATGCTCTAAGGGGATGCACTTTTACCTCCGTCTTCAATCATCCTCTCGCCAGTTGGTTTTGAGCCTATGGGAGGATGAACGGTTACGGCTCGATTATACCAGACATTCGCCGAGTGACAAATGCCGACGCAGTACCACGCACGGGTACTATTTGAATTTGTGCGGATTTCGTGTATACTTGCTACGGAGGAAAGACAATGAGTACAGGAAGGAAGTACTGGCACAAGGGGCTTGTACTCACCATCGCGTTGGGAGTCCTGCTCACGCTCGCCGGCGGCGCGGCGGTTTTGCCGATGAGCGCGGCAGCGGAGGAGGTGACGTGGCAAGCCCAAGTCGTCGTCACCTACGCGCCGGAGCAAACGCGCCAACCAAATTGGAATCGCGCGGACGAGACGCTCCAGCGCGCGCTCGCGTCGCGACTGAACAATCGCGGCGTTCAGTTCGAATCGAAAAAGCAGACGCGTGCGGATCGCGGCGTCGAATACACGCTGCTGCTGCAAGGCAAGGGCGTCGCGCAGTTTCGCGCGGCGATGTTCGACGATCTCGCGCCGGTCGGTGGGCTGATCGGCGGACCGGCGGTGTTCGTCGCGAGTGGCGCGGTGACCAAGGGCGAAACGATCGCGCTCACGCTCGAAAGCAACCCGACGACCGGTTATGGCTGGGTCATCGAGCGGATGGACGCGTCGCTCCGCCAAATCGGTGAGGAGTACAGGCGCACGTCGAATCTGCTCGGCGCGTCGAGAAAACACATCGTCACGCTGCAAGTCATGCAGGATGGCGCTGCATCGGTTGAGTTTGTCTATCGGCGTCCGTTCGAGAAGGATGCCACGCCGACGCGTCGCGTGTCCGTCCAAGCCGCGCGCCTTGCCGCGCTCGGCGACTTGAGCGATCCTGCGCCGCCCAAGATGGCGAGTGCGCCGCAGCCGTCGAGCCTCGCGCCGCGCCCGCCGCGTGTTGCCGCGCCGCAGGCGCTGCCGTCGTCGTTCGATTGGCGCGACTATGGCAAGGTTACGGGGATTCGCAATCAGGGCGCGTGCGGTACGTGCTGGGCGTTCGCGACGGTCGGTCCCTTTGAATCGAACCTGTTGATCAAAGATAACTCGACGACGGACCTTTCGGAGCAGTATCTCGTCTCCTGCAATACAGACGGCTACTCGCCCAATTGCAACGAGGGTGGATGGTGGGCGTTTGATTATCACATCTGGAAAACAGTTCCCGGCGATAGCCAAGCCGGCGCAGTCCTTGAATCCACGTTCCCGTACACTTCGGGGGGAGGGAGTATTCCGGCGTGTGGCGCGCCGTACAGTCATCCGTACAAACACACGAGTTGGTCGTACGTTGGAGATGCATGGAGTATCCCCTCCGTCGACGCGATCAAGAACGCTATCTACAACTATGGTCCCGTGTCGGTAGCAGTTTGCTCGTCGGGCTACTATTTCCAGCACTACAGCGGCGGGATCTATGCCACAGACGAAAAGAGTGTATGCGGTGACGGAATTGATCATGCCGTCGTGCTCGTCGGCTGGAACGATGCGGAGAACACGTGGATTCTGCGAAACTCGTGGGGTACCTGGTGGGGCGAGAGTGGCTATATGCGGATCGTGCGCAACGTGTCGAATATCGGATACGCGGCAGCGTACATCGTCTACAACGGAGCGCAGT
>DYLA01000144.1:0-1151 GCA_020722265.1 Anaerolinea sp. | reverse complement strand
GTACCGCAACTACCTGCCAATCATTCTGCGCGGGAATTCCAGTTCCGGCTGGGTCACGATCCTCAGCGAGAATTTCGAAGGTACGTTCCCCGGCGTGTGGTCATTGTCTTACAACGTCAACAAGAGTTCGGGGTACCTATGGGGCAAGCGCTCCTGCCGTCCATACACGGGCGCGTACAGCGCCTGGGGAGTTGGCGGAGGGACGCTGGGTGCCAGTCTGGACTGCGGCGCGCTTTATCCCAACTACGTCCAGACTTGGATGAGATACGGACCCTTTAGCCTTGTCAACAGCAGCGCGGCGGAATTGCGCGCGCGTCTATGGACACACACCGTTAGCCCCCCTGATCCTTGGGATGCCGTCTTTCTGGGAGTCTCCCTCGACAACAGTAACTTTTACGGGACGATCTACTATGGCGATTGGAATTGGAATGAGCAAGTCATTGACCTAGCCAACGTCTACACTTTGGGCAGTGTCCTTGGGCAAGCCAGCGTGTGGATCGCGGTCGTCTTTGACACAGATGACAGTGTCGTATACACCGAGGGTGGGTATGTGGACGATGTGTTGCTCCGCAGATGTCCCAGCGGCACGAGTTGTCTCGCGGGGGCTGCCGCTCCAACCGTGAACGCGACGCGATTGGCGCGTCCGGCGCAAATGATATTGCCCCCCTAAAAGATGCTGCCGTCTTGGAATGTTTGGCGACATTCCTTTGAAATTCATCGGCGCGTCTCACGCGCAACAGGTAAACGGAGAAATGAAAAATCTAACCCGACGTGATTTTATCAAATTGTGTGGGGCATCTTCCATCAGTTTGGCTCTCGCGGCGTGCGGAGTAACGCCTACACCAACAGCAACGCCCGCGCCGACGAATACAGTTTTGCCAACGAGTACGCCTTTGCCAACGAACACTTGGCAAAGGAGTGACGCTCGGCGTTTTTATTGACCCACGATACAGTGACCCAGCCAGTACCGAGAGAATAATTTCGGAGAATTTCAATTTGCTAGTGACAGGAGCGCTCAGTTGGGATTGGATACGCCGCAAGGGACGCGATATAAACTTGATTGACTTGGCTTTAAATGATAGTTAGGCGGCTTATTTCAAAAGTTTCCCGATTGTCAGTTAGCTGCGTGAATTGACAGAAACAGCGCTGTC
>DYLA01000143.1 GCA_020722265.1 Anaerolinea sp. | reverse complement strand
CCTGTGGGCGGAGAATCTGGACGGCAGCGCGCACAACCTCGTCAAGCCATCGGCGGAGGTCGTCCTTTTTACCGGCTGCGTCGCCGCGCTTTATCCGATGGCCTATGGCATTCTGCAATCGCTGGTGAATTTGCTCCGCGCCGCGCGCGTGGATTTCACCCTGCTCGGTTCCGCCGAATGGTGTTGCGGCTATCCCTTGCTCACCGCCGGGCGGGATATTTCCGAATTGCAAGCGCACAACCTCGCCCAAGTTGAGCGGATGCATGCCAAGACACTCGTCACCACTTGTCCCTCTTGCTATCACACATGGAAGTACCACTACGCCCCCGCTTCGTTCGAGGTTCTGCACGCGACCGAGTACCTTGCCCAACTGGTCGAAGCGGGACGACTTGCGACGCGAACGCTCGCCACGCGCGTCACCTACCACGACCCGTGCGATTTGGGACGCAAGAGCAAGGTGTACGACGCGCCGCGCGCGATTCTGCGCGCCATCGCCGGCGCGGGATTCGTCGAAATGAAGGCGAATCGCGAGAATGCGTTCTGCTGCGGCGGCGGCGGAAATCTCGAAAGTGTAGATGTCGAACTCTCCCGTGCCATCGCCCAACTGCGCGTGGAACAAGCGCGCGACGTCGGCGCGGAGGTGATCGTGAGCGCGTGTCAGCAATGCGAGCGCACCCTGGCGATGGCGGCGCGCCGCGGGCGCGTCAACATCAAGGTGATGGACGTGACACAGTTGTTGAGCCAAGCGGCAGGGAGCGCGTCCGAATGACCGCGTCCGAAAAAATCGCCGCACTCGCCAAAATCATCCCGCCCGCGCAAATCCTCACCGATCCCATCGAACTCGCGACGTACGAAAAGGACGCGAGTCTCGATCAGGGAACACCGGATGCCCTGGTCTTTGTTCACACGGCGGAAGAGGTCGCGCGCGTCGTCGCGTGGGCGAACGCGCACGCGGTACCGCTGATCGCGCGCGGCGCGGGCACCGGTCTGTCCGGCGGTGCGGTCGCGGCACGCGGCGGCGTCATCATCGAGTTTGCGCGGATGAATCGCATCCTGGAATTGGATGCGGCCGGGCGCAGCGTCGTCGTCCAACCCGGCGTCGTCAACCTCGTCCTCGATGAATTCGTCAAGGCAAAAGGACTGTACTTTCCCCCCGACCCGGCAAGCGGGCGCGCCGCGACGATTGGCGGCAACATCGCGGAGAACGCCGGCGGTCCGCACTGTTTCAAGTACGGCGTGACAACAAATTACTTGACCGGCTTGACCGTCGTTCTTGCCAATAGCCGCATGATTCGATTGGGCGGACGCGCGCTCGATTATCCCGAGTACGATTTCGTCGGACTCGTTACCGGCAGCGAAGGAACGCTCGGCATCGTCACGCAAGCCAGCGCGCGCTTGCTCCGCAACACGCTCGCGATCAAAACAATGATGGCATCGTTCGATTCGGTCGAGCAAGCCGGCAAAGCGGTCTCGGCAGTCATCGCGCGCGGACTCGTCCCCGCGACGATGGAAATGATGGACCAAAAGATGATGCAAATCATCGAAGATTTCGCGCACGCGGGTCTGCCGATTCACGCGGGCGCTGCGCTCATCATCGAAGCCGACGGCTATCCCGAAAGCGTCACGCCGCAGATCGAAGAAATCGCCGCGATTCTGCGCAGCCACGCCGCGCGCGATCTGCGCATCGCGCAAACCGCCGAAGAACGCGACTTGATTTGGTACGGGCGCAAGAGCGCGGCGGGCGCGATGGCGCGCCTCTCGCCCGCGTACTATCTGCTCGACGGCACAGTGCCGCGCAGCAAACTCGCCGCCACCCTCGCGGGCGTCAACAAGTTGTGCGACGATGCCGGCTTGCGCGTCGGTTACGTCTTTCACGCCGGTGACGGCAATTTGCACCCCTTCATTCTCATTCCCAATCCCGACGACCCTGCTCTGATGCGGCGCGTGCTCGATACCGGCGAAAAAATTATGCGGCTGTGCGTGAGGATGGGCGGCAGCATCACCGGCGAACACGGCGTCGGCATCGAAAAGCGTGAGTTTATGCCGCTGATGTACACGCCCGACGAACTCGCGGCGATGTGGGACATCAAAGAAATTTTCGATCCGCAGAAAATTCTCAATCCAGGAAAGATTTTCCCCAAAGACCTGACAGGTTTGCGAAACCGGTCAGGTCTCCCCGCGCCCACCGCCGCTCCCGATTCGCCGTTCGCGCCGCAAAACGCCGACGAAGCCGCGCGCGCGATTCGCGCGTGGAACGCGCAGGGGAAAAAGATTTTCATCGCGAGCAACGGCGCGACGCGTCACGACGGCGCAACGCTTTCAACGAAAAATCTGCGCGGCATCACAACGCGCTCGATTGACGATTTGTTCGTGACGGTCAAAGCCGGCACGCCGCTCGCCGATCTGCAAACGGAACTCGCGCGCGATCGGATGTGGGTGCCGCTCGTCTCGCCGTTCAAGGAGGCGACGATTGGCGGAATCCTGGCGACGAATTTCAATGCGCCGCTGCGGATGAAGTACGGCGGCATTCGCGATTTGCTCCTTGCCGCGCGTGTCGTCCTGCCCGACGGTCGCGTGATCTGGGCAGGGCGTCCGGTCGTCAAAAATGTCGCGGGGTACGATCTGCCCAAGTTGTTTGTCGGGTCGTACGGTACACTGGGTCTCATCGCCGATGCGACGCTGAAACTCGCGCCGCTGGCGCGCGCCCGCGCGAGTATCATCGCGCCGGTCGACGATCTGAAACGCGGCATGGCACTCGGCTCGAAATTGCTGCGCGTTTGTCTGGTCGCGTCGGGTTTGCTCTTGTGTCGCGGCTGCGAGATTCCTGGTTCGTCCACATCGTACGCGCTGATTTACACCGCCGAAGGAATGCCGGAAGATGTGAACGCGGAACTCGCGCAAGTGCGCGCCGTCTTGCGGGACGAAAACATCGGCAATCTCGCACAACTCGACGCACCATCGGCGAATGACGTGTGGGCGGATTTCCTCCGCACTGAATCAAATGCGTTGACGCTGCGCGCAGGTGTCGCGCCCAAAGATTTGCCCGCGTTCGTCGGCGGACTCGCGCTCGGCGACGCGCCCTTCATCGCCGACATTGCGAATGGGATGCTGTACACGCGCGGCGCGCCAGTCGAGATCCTTCGACCAGCTGCGCTCAAACTTGGCGGGTACGCCATCGTTTTGTCCGGTCAGACGAACGATCACTGGGGTTACCAACCCGAAGGATTGGAAATTATGCGCGCGCTCAAGGCACGTTGGGATCCATGCGGATTTTTCAATTCTGGCGCGTTTGTTGTATAATCAAAATCAGTCAACAGTAGACCGTCAACAGTCAGGGCTGTTGCCAAGTCGTCAGGCGCGCCCCACGATCAGGTCGAAGGCTTGTTTCGGGTCGGCGTCAAAGTCGCGGCGGGCATCCGGCACATTTTTCACTCCACGCCGCAACAACAAACCGAGCACCAGATTGTTGATGACCGCCATCGCTTCGGCGCCATGGCCGCGCCGCAAGGTGCAGCGATCTTCCCTGGTCGCGGCATAAGCCAGAATTACAGATCGAACAAAGAGCCGAACTCGATGAGTTCGGCTCTTGATTTCGGAAAGATGAAAACGGAACAGCGTCCATTCCCTACCCATCGCGCTTTGCCAACTGCGCGGCTTGCCGCCGACTGCTGACCTGCAGTTTGCTGAGAATCGAGCGCATGTGCGCTTTGACGGTGTAGACACTGATGACGAGTGCCTGCGCGATTTCGCGATCGCTCGCGCCGCGCGCGACGAGGTCGAGCACTTCGCGTTCGCGCGGCGTCAGCGGATCGAGCGCTGGGGCATCGGCAGCCGCCGTCGGCGGACGATTTGCCATACGCCGAAATTCGTCCAGGATGCGATTCGCCAGCGGCGGACTGATCGTCGGCTCGCCGCGCTGCGCGGCGTACAGCATGTCAATCAACTGCTGCGCGCGAATCGTCTTGAGCAGGTATCCCTGCGCGCCGCTCTTGATCGCTTCCAACAGTTTTTCGTCTTCGTCACGGACTGTCAGCATCACGACGTACACGTCCGGCAGTTCGCGTTTGATGAGCCGCGTCGCTTCGATGCCATTGGTCCCGGGCATGCTAATGTCCATCAAGACGATGGAGGGACGCAGATGGCGCGCCATCACCAACGCCTCCAGACCATCGCTCGCCTCGCCGACGACCTCGATGTCCGGCTGGTTGTTGAGAATGCTCACGATGCCTTCGCGAAACAAGGGGTGATCGTCCACGACGAGAACGCGCAGTTTGTCCATCCGCTTCTACTCCGTTCGAATCGGAAAAGTAACGGCAATGCGCGCGCCCCGCCCCACTTGCGCCTCGACTTGCAACGCGCCGCCAATGCGCGCCGCGCGCGCGTGCATAATACTCAGACCAAAGTGTTCGCGCGCGTCCGCGAGGGCGCGCGCGGGATCAAAACCGCTGCCGTCGTCCTGCACGCTCAATTCCGCTTGATCGTCCTGCCGCGTCAAACGGACGACGGCGCGCCGCGCCTTGCCATGCTGCGCCGCGTTGATCAGCGCTTCGCGCGCGATCCGGAGGATGTGCGCGCGGCGGTCCGCGTCCAGCATCAGGGGGCACGGCTCCAGCTCGAGTTGGATCTGGAGCCCGTTTTCCCGCATGAAGGTTCCCGCCATTTCGGACAGCGCGGCTTGCAGCGACACGGGCGACGGCGCGGGCGTCTCGCGCAGATCGGCGATGAACCGGCGCACATCGCGCGAGATCGTTTCGATCAAGTCGCGCTGCGCGGCAAGTTGCGCCGTCAACGCGGGCAATCCCGCCGCGGCGGCTTGCGCTTCGAGTTGATCGGTCTTGAGGTACAGATAACCAAGCGTCTGCAGCAACCCATCGTGCAGTTCGATGCCGATCTGTTGGCGTTCCATCAGCGCGGCGACCTGGCGCGTTTGCTGCTGGACGGCTTGCATCGAGCGTAGCCCGTCTACCGCGATGCCGATTTGTTGCCCGATCGAAGTGAGCAGCGCGATTTCTCCCGGCGTGAACGCGCGCGGTTGGCGCGTCATCACGTCCAGCACGCCGATAACCCGACCGCGCAAGCGAATCGGCACGGCGGCGATGCCGCGCACGCCTTCGCGAATTGAAACGGCTTTCGTCGGACCTGGCGCTTGCGCCACGTCCTCCAGCACAATGACCTGCCCGGTCTGCGCGGCGCGCCCAATGACCCCATCTCCCACCTTCATCACCTGGAATTCAGCGCGCATGCTGAGAGGCAGCCCGTAGAAAGCGACTAGACGCAATTCGCGCGCGTCATCCTCCATCAGCCACAACGCGCCGATCTCGACGCCGACAACCTGAAGCGACCGTTCCACGGCGGTCTGCAATACGGCATCCAGTTCCAAAGATCGGCTCGCCGTCGCGATCACTTCGGACAACGCGGCAAGTTGCTGGGTGCGCTCAGCGACGTGCACTTCGAGATCGTGCGCCCAGCGCGTCATTTGATCGCGCGAGCGCTGCAATTCCCGGCGCATCGTCTCGAAACTGCGCGTCAGATCGAGAAATTCGCCCTGCCCGCCCAGCGCGACCGGCGTATCGAAATCGCCCGCCGCGATGCGATGCGCGATGCGATCCAAGTCTTCGACCGGCGTGACGACGCTCTGCTGCATGAACCACAAACCGAACAAGAGAAAGAGCAGCGAACTGAGAAACAGCGTCGCGTACATGCCGCGCACCATCCCGATTCCATCCACGCGGCGCAAGGCGATCAGGCGCGTCGCTTCGGTCAAATTGGCCTGTGTCGCGCTGCGCGCGTCGCGCGCGCGCGCGAGCAGGACCACATCTGCGGGCGCGCGCTGCGCTTGCTCGTGCGCGCGCAGAAATTCGCGCCACGCCGCCAGCATTTTTTCGAGCGCTTGCCTGGTCTCGGCGTCGTCAATCGGCTCGACGCGCGACGGGGCTTGGTCGGAGCGCGGCGCGATCCCGCCATCCAGCAACGCGCGCGCGGTCGGCTCAAACGTCGCGGAGGCGGCGAGCGCTTGATCGGGTTGCGTCATTTCGAAGTTCAATACGTCGAGCAGGTGAGCGCGCGCGTCGTCCCGGTTCACTTGCTCGCTGAAACCAACAGTCACGCCGACGACCGCGCCGACGAGCAACACCAAGCCCGCCGAAATAATCAGCCCCACGCGCAGCCGGATGCTTGGATTCGGAAGGGATTGTTCAGAAGTCAAGCGATATTCTGCCATGGGTTAGAATCTCAAATACCCGGGGATGTTGAACAAGAAACCCTTGCTGGGATCGGGCACAAAGCCGCCCATCAACCAAAGGTAGACGAACACTCCGTAGAACACCGAAAGCAACACCAAGCCAGCGCGCCGCCAGAGCGGCGGCTGCAACTCGCGCGGCAGCAAGGTCGTGTTGACGCGCAGCACGTGCAAGCCCGCGATCATAAACGCGATGCCTGCCATGTTCGCGCCCAATTCCAACAAGAGCACCGGCTCGGTCACGCGCAGCGCGATCATTCCCCACACGATCGCGAAAAACAGAACGCCGTAATAAACGACGCGCACGTCGCCGCCGCGCCAGCGTCGGACGTGCGGACTCGAAACCCAGGCGATGTCGGTCACCGCGCGCACCAAGCCGTCGAAAATATCCAACTGGGTCTTGAACAAAATCCACGCGCCGATGATCGCGACCATGTAGGTAAAGACGATGCCGCCGCGCTCGGCGATGGCGTTGGCGAGTTCGGCGGCGGCCGTCGGTCCGCCAATATCGCGCCCGGCTTGAATGAAGGTCGTGTACAGCATCGCAGGTAAAGCCATACTGAGCAACGCGCCGATGCCGAACACGATCCATTGATCGACCTGGACGATTCGCCACCACTCGCGCCACCGCTGCAAATTCTCCGGCGTGATCTTGAAGACGCTGCCGGAGTGCGCCAGTCGCACCTTTTGCCCGCCGATTGCCGCCGGGATGAAACCGACGACGCGCCCCATCCCGTACCCTTTGTCGCGCGCCCAGGACGCGATCATCAAATTCACCATGCCGCCCGCGCCGGAGTACGCGGCAAACGCGCCGATGAGAAACCAGTCCGCGCCCGCCGGAAACAAATCGAACGCGCGCGTGCGCGTATCGAAACCGATCAAGCCCAACAATACACTCACCCACTGCGCCGGAGGCGCGAGAATCACACACAGCGCGGCGAGACCGGTCACAATCAGCAAAACGAGAATCCAGTTGAAGGTTTCCAACGTTCGCTCGATGCGCCGACCGAAGAGCAAGATCGCGACGCACAGCAAAAAAGTGCCGACGCCAATCGCGTAGACGATGGCGCCGTCCGTCGCGCGCGGCAAACGTCCGAGAAAGAGATAAAAGATCGCGGTCGCCGCCGCGCCCGCCCACACGGGCCAGCCGACCTGGAGGAAAAAGAGGATCGCGTAAAAGACGCCCCAAAAATTCACGCCCGGTTTCGTCCGCATAAAACCGGTAAAGATCGGCTCGCCGGTGTACAAGGTGTACCGGATCACTTCGGTGTTGAAGATCGTTTGCAAGACGATCGCGACGGTCGTAACCCACAAGAGCGCGAGACCGTACTTGACGAACGCGGCGGGACCCAACAACCATTCGCCGCTGCCAATCGAGACGCCGAGAATGATGATGCCGGGACCGATCTCGCCCAGTACGTTCAAGCCGCGCAGCGGGAGCGACGGCGGCAGATCGGCAACCGACCAGGGATCAATTCCGGTGCGAGATTCTTTTGGCTGACTTGATTGTTCGATCATCGTCTTCTTTGAGAATCAGTTTGCAGTGCGCGCTTGAGCGCGCTGAAGCGCGCCCTACGAACCCCCCTTCGACTTGGCTCACGCGACGAATCGCTGCGATTCCAAAATTCCCGCCGGATCCCAGCGCGCTTTGAGCGCGCGCATCAAGTCGAACGCGTCGGGGCGATAGCCCCACCAATCGATCGCCGCGCGCCATTCATCCGGCATTTGACTGGGGTACCTAGCCCCAGAATGAATCGCCCGCGCGAGGCGTGCTGCAAATCCCAAGCGATGTGGG
>DYLA01000142.1 GCA_020722265.1 Anaerolinea sp. | reverse complement strand
CCGCCCTGCGGGGCATCAAGTGCACCAGTTTTGACGTCTCCACGATTGAATGTAGTGTTACCAATTATTCGTCCAGCAATCGTTTGAGCGATTGTAGGCGCGGATCAATCTCGTTGTGCGCGCAATCGCAAGTGCCTTCGTTCAAATTCTTGCCGCATATCGGGCACAAGCCCTTGCACGCGGTCCGACAAATCGGATTGAGCGGGAGCGCGAGCAAGATGTTCTGTCGCACCACCTCGGTCAAATCGAGCGTGTGACGCGCATCTATCTGGGTAGCGATGTCGGCATCTGCCGGGAGCGGCAGATATGCGCCGGTGACAATGTCAATAGTCGGGCGGAATTCTTCTTCCAGTGTGAATTGCAAGGGAAACGTAAAAGGCTCGAGGCAGCGTGAGCACGTCAGTTCGAGCGAGCAATGCAGACTGCCGACGACGAGAATGCCGTCGGCAGTGCGGATGAACTGGATGTTGCCATCGAGCGTGCTCAGCGGAGTGATGTCCGCGTCGAGATGCCCGATGTCCTCGTGCAGCGTGTACCGTCGGGTATGCCCGGATTGCTCTTTGAGCAATTGGGCGACATTGTATCTCATTTGGAAAACTCGTCACCGCGCCAATGAACGACGCGCCGTCGCGCGCTCTATGGCCTAGGCTTGACGTGCCCCATTATAGGCAGGACGCGCGCGAGTGTCAAGAAACGTTGGCGTCCTGATTGGCTGGAGGTTCGGGCATCGGCGGTGGCTGCTGGAGGTAGGTCAGTCCATTCGATACCTGTGTTTGCAAGTCGGCGACCTGCTGGGCGACCTGCGTCAGTTGGTTTTGCAATTCCCCCAAGACTTGGGTCACGTAATCGTCTGCGCCTTGGCGAATGGACGCGGCGGACAGCGCCGCTTGCTGCTTGATCTGCGCGGCTTGCTCTTGTGCGGCTTGAGTGATGGTGTGTTCGTTCACCAGACGCGCGGCGTCTTCCTTGGCGAGATTGACGATGCGCCCGGCTTCCTCCTGCGCTTGGGCGATGATGCGGTCACGCTCCTGCACGGTCTTTTTGGCTTGCTTGATTTCTTCTGGAATCGCGATCCGCATCTGGTCAACGATGTCGAGAAACTCGTCCTCGTCAATCAGCGTTTTCGATGACATAGGGACGCGCCACCCCTTGCCCAACAGGGCTTCCAGGCGATCCACCAAGTATAGGATGTCTATGGCTGTCATCCCCTTTCATTTGGGAGATCAGTCGGCGAACCCTGACCTCTATTCCTGTAGCGACACCATCTTGACTTTGTCGCCGCGATCATCTCCCAACTGGGCGAGTCGTTTTTTCAACGCGGCTTCGACGTAGGGAGGCACCATCGGACTGATGCTGCCGCCGGCGAAGGCGACTTCTTTCAAGATGGATGAACTGACGAACGCGTACTTGAGCGAAGTCATCAGACAAACGGTGTCAATGTTGTCGGCGAGTTGCCGATTGGTCAACGCGGTTTGGTACTCGATTTCAAAGTCGTACGTGATGCGCAAGCCGCGCACCATGACCGTTGCCCCCATCCGCCGCGCAAACTCGACGGTGAGGCCGCTGTAGGGCACGACCTGAACATTGGGGATGGTTCGCGCCGCCTCGCGCATGAAGGCGAGCCGCTCCTCTGTCGAAAAGAGCAAGTTCTTCAAGGGGCGATCGTACACTGCCCAGATCAACGTGTCGAACAATTTGGCGGCTCGTTGAGCGATGTCAATGTGCCCATAGTGAATCGGGTCGAACGAGCCGGGGTAGATAGCGATGGTCAACTCAAGTCCCCCTTGCCCTTCCAGAATTCTTGCAGACGGCGCGCCAAGAGTTGATGCTCGGGCCATTCCAGATTCGGATCGCGCGCGAAAATCTGCTGGGCGATTCCGCGTGCCTTTTCCAGTATGTTCGCATCGCTCAACTTGGCGATCTTCAAGTCTGGCAAGCCAGACTGTCGCGTCCCAAAGAACTCGCCGGGACCGCGCAGTTTGAGGTCCTCTTCCGCGAGGCGAAAGCCATCTTGCGTCGTCTCGATCACGCGCAGTCGCTCGTCGCTCGTCGCGCCCGATTTCTCCGCGAGCAGCAGGCAGTACGATTGATGTTCCCCGCGTCCGACGCGTCCACGAAACTGGTGCAACTGCGCCAGCCCGAACCGATCCGCCCCCTCGATGAGCATCACGGTCGCGTTCGGCACATCAATGCCCACTTCGACGACGGAGGTGGCGACGAGGATGTCCAGTTTGCCATCGCGGAACAGGGTCATCACGGCGTCTTTTTCCGCTGCCTTTAGTTTACCGTGAATCAGTCCAACGCGCAAGTTGGGGTACACTTCTTTTTGGAGCCGCTCGTGCTCCTCGACGGCGGCGCGAGCGTCAATCGCCTCCGATTCCTCGATCAGCGGACAGATGACAAACGCCTGCCGACCTTCCTTGACTTGGTTGGCGATGAAGGCGTAGGCGCGTTCGCGCTCGCGCGGCTCCAGCCATTTCGTCTTGATCTCTCGGCGACCGGGCGGCATTTCGTCAATCACCGACAGGTCGAGGTCGCCGTAGAGGGTGAGCGCGAGGGTGCGCGGAATCGGCGTCGCGCTCATCACAAGGATGTGAGGATTGTGTCCTTTGGCGCGAAGCAGCGCGCGCTGCTCCACGCCAAAGCGATGCTGCTCATCAATCACCGCGAGGGCGAGGTCTTTGAAGGCGACGTTTTCTTGGATGAGGGCGTGCGTACCGACCGCGAGGTCAATTTCGCCGGCGGCGATTTGCGCGTGCGCCAGCTCCTTTTCGCGATTCTTGAGACTGCCGATGAGCAAGCGCAGGCGCGGGGGCTTGGCGTGCGCGGCGAAAATCGTCGAGAGCGTTTTGAAATGCTGCTCCGCGAGGATTTCCGTCGGCGCAAGGAGCACGGCTTGCGCGTCATTCGCTACTGCCGCGAGCATCGCCGCCGCCGCGACCACGGTCTTGCCAGAGCCGACATCACCCTGCAAGAGCCGGTTCATCGGCTGGGGGCGCTGAATGTCGTCGAGAATCTCGCCGAGCGTTCGTTGCTGCGCGCGCGTCAGCGTGAAGGGCAGGGCGGCAAGAAAATCGTGGCTGAACGAGGGCGGCACGTGGAGTGCTCGCCCCGGCTGCGCGCGCCACTGTTGCCGCTGGCGCAGCACGCCGAGTTGAATCAGCAGGAACTCGTCTAGCGCCAGCCGTCGCCGCGCGCGTTCCATCTGCTCGAACGAAGTTGGAAAGTGAATCTCGCGCAGCGCCGTCGGCAGGTCGAGGAGTTGTTCGCGGGTGCGCACGGACTCGGGCATCGGATCCGGGATCTTTTCTGCCCAGTACTCCACGACGCTCTTGATGAGTCGGCGTAGCCAGCGGTTGGTGAGCCCTTCGGTGAGCGGGTAGATGGGAACGATGCGCGCGGTGTGGAGCAACTCTTTGCTAAGCGGCTCCCATTCCGGCTGCTTGAACGCGAGGCGGCCTAGGTCTTGATCTACACGTCCGCTGATGACGATGCGGCGCCCCGGTCTGAATTGTTGTTGCAGGTACGGCTGGTTGAAAAAGACGGCTTGAATCGTGCCGGTCGGATCGGCAAGGCGAACATTCGTGACGGTCATCCCGGCGCGCTGAGTTTGGCGCGTGTGGGCTTCGCAGACAGTCAGCAACAGAGTCACTTCTTCGTTGTAGACGAGTTGGCTGATTGTTTTCAGTTGGCTGTAATCGTCGTAGCGGCGCGGAAAGTGATAGAGCAGATCGCCGACGGTGTAGATGCCGAGTTTCTGCAATCGGCGTAGGAGCGCGGGACCGACGTTTTGCAATCGTCCCACACTGGCGTCCAGTCCATAGCCCGGCGTGGGAGTCGGGGCGCGGGGCAGCGGCTGGGGCGCGACGGCTTCTTCTTCCTCCTCCAAGTCGCTGGGAGGTTCGGGCGGCGGCTCGTCGTGCGCTTGTTCTTCGATGGGCGTTGGGCTGTGCAAGATCGCGAGCGCGCGGGTGAGCATTTCGCCGCGCGCGGGGGGTGTCGCCGCGCCGTATCCCTCCAGCGCGCGCGCGATCGCTTCGCCGCGCGGCACTTGGTCCGATTCCCCTTCCTGCTTGAGTTTGGTCAACCAGTTGTTAATGAACTTGTCTAAACCGCCGATGACCAGATGGTCGTCACATTTCTTCTGTTCGTTGATCAGTATCCGTTCTAAATTGTCAAATAGCGACGGCATGAAACTCCTCTCGATACGTCCTCATGCAGGTTCGCGACGTCGCGTCTTTCAGTACTTGCCGGTGACCCAGGCGATTCCCACGGCGCCGGGTCCGGTGTGCGTGCCGAGTACCGGCCCGGTCTCGCTCATCACGATTTGTTCGGCTGGGAAAGTCGAAGTGAGCATTTGTCGCAGTGTCTTGGCGTGCTGTGGGGCTTGAGCGTGAATCACCGCGAGTTCCTGAATCGGACCCGAGCCGAGAACGATTTCCACCAAACGTTCGAGGGCGCGTTTCTGCGTCCGCACGTTTTCGACCGGCACGATTTCGCCGTTCACGGCCGAAAGGAGCGGCTTGACGTGCAAGAGCGTTCCGACCAAGGCGGCGCCTTTGCCGAGCCGACCGCCGCGCTGCGCGTACTCCAGCGAGTCGAGCATCGCGATAATGTGCACCCGCGCGCGCGCGTCCTCTACCAGTGTTTTGATTTCGTCGAGCGACTGCCCGTCGCGGGCGGCGCGCGCGGCAAGAATGACCAACCAGCCGAGCGACATCGAAACGTGCTTCGAGTCCACCAATTCGATGCGCGCGTTCGGAATATTCTCCGCGGCAATGCGCGAGGCGTTGAAGATGCCGCTGAGCGAGGCGATGGTGTGAATGGCGATGATTTGATCGGTCTGTTCGGCGAGGCGGCGATAAATTTCCTCAAAGACGCCGATGGCGGGTTGCGCGGTGGTTGGCAAAGTGGGAGACGCGACCAATTTCTGGTAGAACTCGTTGGGAAACAAATCCACGCGATCGCGGAACTCGGCATCGCCAAAGCGCACGACGCAGGGGACGGTGGCGATTTCCAGTTCTTCGAGAATTGCCGGCGGAATGTCGGCGAGACTGTCGGTCAGCACGCGCACGTTTGTCATTGATTTCACATCCCTTCGTACACGACGATGCCCAGCGCGTCGGTGCCGACGTGCGTGGCGGCGACGGGACCATAGTGGTCAACCGAAATGTTCAAGTTGGGCAGGACGAGATTGGTTTGCTCGATGAGCGCGGCAACATCGGCAGGGGTGTTGCCGTGCAGAATCACCATCTTTTCGATGTGCGTGAACTCGGTGATGAACTCGACCAGTTTTTCGATGGCTTTGGCGCGCGTGCGAACTTTTTCGAGGGCGACGATTTCACCGTCTTCGAGAATTAGAATCGGCTTGATGTTGAGCATCGTTCCGAGCAGCGACTGTGCTTTGCCGATGCGCCCGCCGCGTTCGAGATAATCCAGCGTTTCGACGAAAAAGCCGATGTAGATGCGCGGAATCATTCCGCGCACGAGGCGCACGACCTCGTCAATCGTCGCGCCTTGCGCCGCCGCGCGCGCGGCGGCGGTGACGAGCATTCCCAGACCCACGGTGATGAGTTGCGAGTCAATCACGACGATTTTGTTGCGTCCCAACAGTGGTAGGGCGGCGCGCGTGGCCAGCCGAAAGGTCTGACTCAGTTTCGACGAGAGGTGAATGGCGACGATTTCGTTCCCCGCCGCTGTCAATTCGGCGAAGGTGTCTTCGAACTGGCGGAGGGGGGGCGGCGAGGTGCTGGGAGGCGAGGGCGCGCGCGCCAGACGCGTGACGAAATCTTGGGGCGTCACGTCAATGCCATCGCGCAGAGTTTTTTGCCCCAGATGAATCGTGAGCGGCAACACCGTGATGTTGAGGCTCTCGACGACTTCTGGCGGTAGATCGGCTGTGCTGTCCGTTACAATTTTGACTGGAGCCATAGTTGTTCATTCCACCGAAATGATCAAGGGGTAGTGGGGCTGACCGCCGTTCACGATTTCCACATCCAGATTCGGGTAACGTGCGCGAATCGTTTCGCCGAGCGCGTCCGCCTCGGGTGCAGTGACTGTATCCCCATAGTAGACGGTGACGATCTCGCTCTCACCCGCGCGCACTTGCTCGAGCAATCGTAGCGTTACATCGGTTCGATCTTCGCCCGCGCCAGCCAGGGCGTCATCAATCAAGCCGATGACGTGTCCTTGCTTGACCTCGATGCCGTCGAGTTTGACCGAACGGGTCGCCGTCGTGATTTCGATGGTATGGATATGCTCCGCCGCGCGCTTCATCGCTTGGATGTTCGTTTCAAGGTCGCTCTGAAAGTTGAACGCCAGCAGCGCGGCGATGCCTTGCGGAATCGTCGTCGTCGGGACGACGGCGACATGCTTTTGGGCGAGTTTTTGCGCTTGCTCTGCCGCTGGGATGATGTTCTTGTTGTTCGGCAGGATGATCACCTGGTCACTTTTGACGGCGGCGATGGCTTGGAGCAAGTCCTGGATGCTGGGATTCATCGTTTGTCCGCCGGAGACAACGTGACTCGCGCCCAGACTGGCAAACACGCGTGTCAGTCCTTCGCCCAGCGCGACGGTGATGGTCGCGATGCCGGTAATCTCGTCGGCGGTGATCGGCGGGCGCGTGGTTTGGCCTGCCATAAAGTCAACGTACTGTTCCTGCATATTTTCGACGACGACGTTCGTGATGACGCCGAGCGAACAGCCGTAGTCGAGAATGGCGCCGGGGGTGGGCGCATGCACGTGCACCTTGACGAGGTTCGCGTCGCCGACGACGAGTGCGGATTCACCCATCGCGGCGATGCGATCGCGGATAGCGTCTATGTCGAGGTCTTTGCCACGCACGTGGAATTGGATATCGAACCCCCAGCCCTCTTCGCGCGAGATTTTTTCGAGCGCGCGCGCGCCTTCGCCGGCTGCGCCTGGCTCCATCGGCTCGCCGTTGAGGTATTTGAGCGCGCCTTCGAGAATGACGAGCAAGCCCTGTCCCCCGGCGTCCACGACGCCGGCTTCCTTGAGGACTGCCAGCAGTTGGGGCGTTCGGACCACCGACGCGCGCGCGGCTTCGACCGTTTTCGCCCACACGTAACGCAAGTCGTCGCTCTGCGCCGCGGCGATAACGGCCGCGTCGGCGGATTCGCGGCAAACGGTGAGAATCGTTCCTTCGACCGGTTTGACGACGCCTTTGTAGGCCGTGCGCGCCCCTTCGACGAGCGCCGCCGCGAAATCGTTCGCGTTGATGGTCTCTTTCTTTTCGATTGCGCGCGCCAAGCCGCGAATGATCTGCGACAGGATGACGCCCGAGTTGCCGCGCGCGCCGAGGAGTGCGCCGTGCGACAACACTTTGCACATCGCTGCTGCCGAGTGTTCCGGCGAGGTGTTCGCCTCCTTGAGCGCGGCTTGCATCGTCAAGAGCATATTCGTGCCCGAATCGCCGTCTGGCACCGGAAAGACGTTGAGGCTATTGACGTAGGCGGCGTGCCGTTCCAGCCACGCGGTACCAGCGGCGAAGAGTTGTTTGAGTTCTTGCCCTCCAATGGACTTGAGGGGAGGGAGCGATTCTGATTGTATCTGGGACTGACTTTTTGACAAGACGTTCCCCCAAGAGGAAGTTTCGCGGCGATTAGGCGCGTTCGTCCACGTGCAGCCCTTGCACGTGCACGTTCACTTCTGCCACCGGGATTCCGAGCGCTTTTTCGATGGTGAACTTGACGCGGTTCATAATGCCGTGCGCGACTTCGGAAATACGGGTGCCGTGTTGGATCACGACGTAGAGGTCAATGTAGATTTTGCGGTCTATCAGTTTCACGTCCACCCCGCGCCGATAGTTGCCGCGCGTCAAAATCTCGACGATGCCGTCGCGCAAGTTCTTGTTCGCCATCCCGACGACGCCGTACGATTCGAGCACGGCTTGCCCGGCGAGACTGGCAATCGCGTTGGGTGAGATTTCGATTCGACCGAGATAAGTTTCTTCAGCCATCGTGTCTGTCCTTATCCTCGTGAAAACTTATTTGCATAAAACCGACGATTATGGTATGATGGGTAACGCTACATTCAATCGTGGAGACGTCAAAACTGGTGCACTTGATGCCCC
>DYLA01000141.1 GCA_020722265.1 Anaerolinea sp. | reverse complement strand
TCAAGTGCACCAGTTTTGACGTCTCCACGATTGAATGTAGCGTTACCCGTTCACCGATCTGAAAGGGAAATATGGAAATCCGTCCAGCCAATCTAACCGATCTGAACGCGTGTCTCGCGATTGACGATTCATTCGAGACGGAGTACGTCTGGCAAATGGAGCAGCGCAGCCACGCGGGCAGCCTCGCCGTCACTTTTCGCCTCACGCGCCTGCCGCGCCCGATGAAGGTGCATCACATCATTTCGCGCGAGGACCTCGTCTACAACTTTCAGCATGGCGGCACGCTGCTCGTCGCCGATGAGGGCGCGGTGCGCGGCTTGGTGGATGTGACGGCGCACGAATGGAACCAATCGGCGTACATCAACAACCTCGCCGTCGCGCCGGCATATCGCCGCCAAGGGGTAGGCACACGCCTCCTGCGTGCCGCACTCGCTTGGGCGCGGCAGAACCAGTTGCGCGTCGTGATGCTCGACACTTCCACGAAGGATTATCCGGCAATCTGTTTCTACCAAAAGCACGGATTCGTTTTTTGCGGCTACAACGACCAACTCTATCCGAATCGCGATATTGCCGTTTTGTTCGCGTTGAATTTGCGCTGAAGGAGACCAAGAGGATGGCAAACGGATTCTTTGGCAAGATTCTGTGGGTAGACCTCACGCGCGGAGCAACGCGCGAAGAAACTTTGCCGGCGTCTATCTATCGCGACTATCTCGGCGGGTACGGGTTGGGCTGTCGCCTGCTGTACGAACGGATGCCGCGCGGCGCAGACCCACTCGGCGCGGAAAACATCCTGGGCTTTGTGCCAGGATTGCTGACCGGGACGGGAGTCTTCTTCAGCGGTCGCTATATGGTTGTCGCCAAATCGCCGCTCACCGGCGGTTGGGGGGACGCCAACTCCGGTGGGCAGTTCGGGCCGGTCTTGCGCGCGACCGGCTACGATGGTGTGTTCGTCACC
Organism: Anaerolinea sp.; assembly: GCA_020722265.1. Lineage (GTDB taxonomy): Bacteria > Chloroflexota > Anaerolineae > UBA4142 > UBA4142 > DYLA01. Next base: position 7,181 of record DYLA01000141.1, on the reverse strand, counting down.
GGCGTTGCTGCGCAGCCGGTCGTCTTGCAGGTTGACGATGGGCGTGCCGAACTGCGCGACGCGCGCGACCTGTGGGGACTGGACACGGTGGAGACCGAACGACGCTTGAAAGCCGCTGCTGGGCAGGGCGCGCAAGTCGCGTGCATCGGTCCAAGCGGAGAGAAACTCGCGCGCATCGCCGGCATCGTCACCGATGGCGGACGCCTCGCGGCGCGTTCAGGTTTGGGCGCGGTGATGGGCAGCAAACGCTTGAAGGCGATTGTCGTGCGCGGCAGCCAGCGCGTTTCGGTTTACGATACGGACGCCCAGCGCGCGGCGACACAAAATTACGCCCGGCTCTTCAAGAGCGCGACGCGTCTTAGCGCGCTTCTCTTTCGTCTGTCGCGCGTCTTGGTGCCCCTGCTGCGCGCGCGGCGCATGAAACTGCCGAGCGGAACGCCGGAGGCCATCGTCCACGTCTATCGCAATTACGGCACCTGCGCGGCAACCGCGCTCTCCGCCGAAATTGGCGATGCGCCGATCCAGAACTGGCGCGGCGTTGGCACGCGCGATTTCCCTCTCGTCCGCAGCTTGCGCCTCAGCGACGACGCGGTGATTCAGTACCAAGTCAAACGCTACCACTGCCGCCATTGCCCGGTCGGCTGTGGCGGAATCGTGAAGCGGCACGGCGAAGAATCGCACAAGGTCGAATACGAAACGCTCGGCGCGTTCGGCACGATGTTGCTCAACGACGATCTCGATTCCATCATCGCGGTCAACGCCATTTGCAATCGCGCCGGGCTGGATACGATTTCGACGGGCGCCGCGGTCGCGTTCGCGATCGAGTGCGCGGAGCAAGGGCTGGTCGAGACCGATGGACTCGATTTGAAATGGGGCAACGCGCCGGCGATCGTGTCGCTCGTCGAAAAGATCGCGCGGCGCGAGGGCATCGGCGATTGGCTGGCGGAGGGGGTCCAGCGCGCCGCGTCGCGCATCGGCAAGGGCGCGGAAAAATTCGCGATGCACGCGGGTGGGCAAGAACTGCCGATGCACGACCCGCGCTACGAGCCGGTACTCGGCTTGGCGTACACCGTTGACCCGACGCCGGCGCGGCATACCGTCGTCAACAGCGGGGTGACCGATGTGCCGGCGTTGCGCGAGATTTACGCGGCAAAGCATTTCGTTCCGCCGGCGCGCTACGCGGTCGAAGGAAAGGGGATGTTGTACGCGCTCGTGAATCAGTACATCCACGTCATCAGCAGCGCGGGATTGTGCGAGTTCGCTCTGATGATGGGCAAGCCGCCCGTGCGCGAGTGGATCAACGCCACGACCGGCTGGGAGTTGTCGCTGGACGATTTGCTTTGCATCGGTCAGCGCATCCAAACGCTGCGCCACGCCTTCAACCGGCGCGAAGGCATCCGCGCGGGCACAGTCGTCTTGCCGGAGCGCGTGCGCGGCAATCCACCGCTGGACGCGGGACCAACCCAAGGGGTCACGCTCGATGTCGCGGCGATGACGCGCGATTTCTTCCGCGCGATGGGTTGGGACGAAACCACCGGCGCGCCCTCGCGCGAGTCGCTGCGCGCGCTGGGATTGGATGGGATTGTGACGTAAAGATGAACAGGGGAGATGAGCCGATGTATCTGATGGGGATTGACGCCGGCAGTCGCAGTATTCGCTGTCTGCTTGTGGAGATCGAAACGGCGCGCACGGTGGTTGCCGCGCGCGCGTGGTCACCCCAGCCCGCGCCGGGCGTGTTCGCGTTCGATCTGGATACGGACGAATGTTGGCGGCTCGTCGGCGAAGCCACGCGCGACGCGCTGCGCCAAGCGCAAGCCGCGCCGAGCCAGATCGCCGGTATCGCGGCGATGAGTATGCGGCATTGCCTTATCGTGCTGGATCGCGATGGGCAAGTACTTTTCGCCGCGCCGAATCGCGATGCGCGCGCCGCGAGCGAAGGCATCGCCCTCGCGGACGAGTCCGGCGCGCGCTTGAACGAGCGCGCCGGACATTTTCCGCTCCCGATTTTCGCTGCCGCGCGTTTGCGCTGGCTGGCGAACAACTCACCCGCTCTTTTCGCGCGCGCGGCCACCGCCTGCGCGCTCAGCGATTGGCTCGCGTTTGAACTGACCGGCGAAATTGCCACCGACCCGTCGCAAGCCGGTGAATCGCTGCTCTTCGATTTGAAGACGCGTGACTGGGCGGATGATTTGATCGCCCTACTCGATTTGCCACGCGGGTTGTTTCCGGCTGTTCGTGAGCCGGGCGTGCGGCTCGGCGCACTGACCGCGCGCGCGGCGTCCGCGCTCGGGTTGACGCCGGGTCTCCCCGTGGCGATCGGCGGCGCGGATACGCAGGGCGCTCTGCTCGGCGTGGGCGCGCAGCGCGCCGGGCAAATTGGCATCGTCGCCGGCAGCACGACGCCTGTGCAATTCGTGTGCGATCAGCCGCGCGTGGACACGGACGCGCGCGTGTGGACGGGGCATCACGTCGTCCCCGGCGCGTGGGTGGTGGAGAGCAACGCTGGCGCGATGGGCGAAGCGCTCGAATGGTTTGCCGGCGTGTTGTATCCCGATTCACCCACGCCCGTCGCGCACTGGTGCGCCGAAGCGAGGCGCGCCGCGCCCGGCGCGGGGGGCATCGTCTCCGATTTCGGTGCGGGGGTGATGAATGCAAAACAAATGTCGCTGCCGATGGGCAATCTCACCCTGACGCATCTGATTGGCGCGGACGATGCCGCGCGCCGTGCCCAGCTCACGCGCGCGGTTCTGGAAGGAATGGCGTTTGCCGTCAAGGCGAACGTCGCGCAGGTGATCGAGGTTTGTCGTGCGTGCGCGGATGCGCGGGAGACGCGTCTTGTCGGTGGCATGACGCGCAGTGCACTCTGGACGCAAATCGTCTGCGATGCGCTCGCCGTGCCGATTCTCGTTGCGACCACTCCGGAGAGTACTGCGCTCGGTGCGGCGATTTGCGCGGGCGTGGGCGCAGGTATCTTTCGCGATCTTGCTCAAGGGGTCGAGTCGCTTGTCCGCACGCGCGAACTAGTGCCCAACGCGGAACGCGCGCGTGTCTATGGCGAACTGTACGCCGAGTGGATTCGTCTGCGCGAGGCGCGCGCGGCGGCGAACGAGATCGCGGCGGGAGTGCTGCTGCCATCGCTGATGTCACCAGGCGAAGCGACGGCGCGCACGGTCGCGCCCGCGCCCCAACTGCGCATCCTCGCCACAGCGGATCTCGACGAGGCGTCGCTCGCCGAACTGCGCGCGCTGGGCGAGGTGACGTACGCGAATTATCGCGATGAATTACGCCTGCTGACCGGCGATGATTTGGTGGACGCGCTCGCCGGCTACAATGTCTTTATCACCGAAGTAGATGTGGTGGATGTGGACGCGCTGGCGCGCTTGCCCGATTTGCGTGTCGTGGCGGCATGTCGCGGCGCGGCGGTCAACGTGGATGTTGCCGCGTGCAGCGCGCTCGGTATCCCGGTGTTGTACGCGCCCGGGCGCAACGCGCAAGCCGTTGCCGATCTCACGCTGGCGTTTCTCTTGATGCTGGCGCGCAAGTTGGTGGACGCGAACGCGTTCTTGCGCCAGCCGGGCGAAGCCGGCGATATGGGACGGCAGGGGCGCGCCCACAGCGAGTTGCAAGGGCGCGAACTGTGGGGCAAGACCATCGGACTCGTAGGGCTGGGTGCGGTCGGAGGCGCGGTGGCGCGGCGATTGCGCGCGTTTGGCGCGCGCGTTCTCGTCGCCGATCCGTTCATCACATCGGACGATGCCGCGTTGCTCGACGCGGAACTTGTGTCGCTCGACGAGTTGCTGGGGCAAAGCGATTTCGTCAGTTTGCACGCACCGGCAACGGACGAGACGCGCGGGATGATCGGCGCGGCGCAGATCGCGCGGATGAAGCCGGGAGCGTTTCTCGTCAATACCGCGCGCGCCGCGCTCGTGGACCAAGACGCGCTGCTCGATGCCTTGCGCACCGGGCATCTTGCCGGCGCCGCGCTCGACGTGTTCGCGGTCGAGCCGCCGGGCGCGGATCATCCGCTCCTCGCTCTACCGAATGTGATGGCTACGCCGCACATCGGCGGCAACACGATCGAAGTGGGCGCGCATCAGGGACGCTGCATCGCCCAAGATTTGCGGCGCTTGCTCGCTGGAGAAAAGCCGCACCACACGCTCAATCCGGACGTGCTGTCCAAGTTCGATTGGCACGCGCCGCGCCCCACGCTCGATGCGGCGGCGCGCGACGCGCTCGCGGCGCGTCCCGCGCCGGCGGTGAGTGATTTGCCGGGCGCCGCACTGCCGCGCGCGGCAACGCCCGCCGCGCCGATAGAAAGGGAACCTGTGATGGAAACCGCATCGCCCAAAGCCCAAATGGAGAAAATCTTGCGCTTGTTCATCGAACACGCCCTTGCCGACCCGGCACTGAACGCGTTCGCTGCCAAGAGCAAGGTGACGACGCAGTACACGTTGAGCGACCTCGACCTCGATTTCTATATCGCGTTTCGAGGGAGTGTGACCGGAGGGTTGGGCGCGCCGCCGCAGCCGGCCGAGGTGAAGATGAAAGCGAAAGCCGAAACGCTCGACGCGATCTTCACCGGAAAACTCGGCGGCAACCAAGCCGCAATGTCCGGTAAACTTTCGTTCAGCGGCGATGTGCGACTCGCTATGGGAGTGCAGCGAGTGCAAAGGGATTTGATTCGGCTCTACACGGCGGCGCGTGCGGAAGCCGGCGGGATTGATTTTGCCGCGCCCGCGCCCACGCCCGCTGCGCCGGTCGGCGCGCCCGCCGTCGCGCGCGCCGCGGCGCCGGCAGCGAGAGGCTTGCGCGAAGAAATGGTTCGCGTGACCGAAGAGTTGTTTGCCGCCGGACTCATCACCGCGACCGGCGGCAACGTTAGCGTTCGAATTCCCGGCGCACCCGAGGCGTGGATCACGCCTTCGCAGTTGTTCAAAGGGGGCTTGCGAACGGAGATGATGGTGCGGATTGATTTCGAAGGGAACGCGCTGGACGCGGACGCGCTGGCGCCGTCGTCCGAACGCCAAGTGCATTGCGAAATCTACAAAGCGCGCCCCGATGTCGAAGCCGTCATCCACGCGCACGCGCCGTACGCGACGATCCTCGTCTTGAGCGGACTGCCGTTCCTGCCGATCACGACCGAAGCCGCGTTCCTCGCGGACATTCCGCGCGTGCCGTTCATTATGCCGGGCAGCCAGGCGTTGGCGCAAGAGGTCGCCAAAGCGTTGGGCAAGGGAGTCGCCGTGTTGATGCAGAATCACGGGCTCGTCGTCGCGGCGACTAGTTTGCGCCACGCGGCGAATACGGTCGAGGTGGTCGAGCGCGTGTCGCAGTTGATCTGGGGGTGCTACGTCATCGGCAAGAAACCACCCTCGTTGCCCAAGGACGTGGTCGCCGCGCTGCGCGACATCGGCGAGATGATGGCGTGATGCCGTAGGATGGCAAGATGGTGAGACATCGGTGAATTACCCAACGATCTGACGCAGCAGGTCCGGCTTGTTCGAGATGATGCCGTCCACACCGAGCGCGATGAGCCGGCGCATTTCGTCTGGGTCGTCCACCGTCCATGTGTTGATGCGATAGCCCTGCCGGCGCGCCCAGCGGACGAACGCCGCGTCGATCATCGAGGACTTGGGATGGAGCGCGCCAGGTCGGGCGAGGGGACGCAGCCAGGCGCGGCGCAAGTAGATGGGGAGATCGGGCGCGAAGAGCAAACCGCGCGGCAACCGTGGATCGAGTTGCGCCATACGATACAACGCGAACGGGTTGAACGAGGAAATGAGCACGCGTTCCGCCGCGCCGGTCTCTTCGATTACGGCAAGCGTCGCGGCTTCGACGCCGTCGCTTTGCAGCGTCGTGCTTTTTAGTTCGATGTTGACGATGCCGCGTGTCCCGATCGCGCGCAGGACTTGTTCGAGAGTCGGAATCTTCTCGCCGCGATAGGCGTCGAATTTGTGGCTCGCGTCGAGTTGCTGGATTTCGGCGAGCGTCATCGTCTTGATATGGCCGTGGCCATTCGTCGTGCGATCCACCGTGTCGTCGTGGATAACGACCGGCACGCCATCTTTCGACAAGGTCACGTCGAGTTCGACGCCATCCGCGCCCATATCGAAAGCGAGATTGAACGCGGCGAGTGTGTTTTCGGGCGCGTACGCGCTCGCGCCACGATGTGCGATAACAAGTGGTTTCATATTCGATAATCTCGCTACGCCGCGGCTCCAAATCCCTTCACGCTCGCCACGTCCCCAAGGCTGATGGCGTGGGCGTCCTTGTTGATGCGGCGGATCAGCCCCGCGAGCACATCCTTCGGTCCCAGTTCGATGAAATGCGTCGCGCCTTGCGCGAGGATGTACTCGATGGATTTGATCCACTGCACGGACGACGTGAGTTGCGCGACGAGTTCCGCGCGGATGTCGTCTACGCGCTCCAGCGGTAGGGCGGTGACGTTGGAGATGACCGGGAGACGCGGCGCGCGCATCGGCGTACTGGCGACGGCAGCGGCAAACTCGCGCGCGGCGGACTCCATCAACCGCGAGTGCGAGGCGATGCTCACGGCGAGCGGGATGACGCGTTTGGCGCCGCGTGTCTTTGCCAGCGTCATCGCGCGATCGAGTGTGTCTCTGGCGCCGGAGATGACGATTTGCCCGGGCGCGTTATAGTTCGCGATCTGCGCGCCGGCTTCCGCGCACACGCGTTCGAGCGCGTCCGTTTCGAGGCCGATGACCGCCGCCATCGCGCCGGGCGTTCGCTCGCCAGCCGCCTTCATGACGCGTCCGCGCTCGCGCACCAGTCTCAACGCGTCAGGGAAATCCATCACGTCGGCGGCGACGAGCGCGGAGTACTCGCCCAGCGAATGTCCGGCGACGAACGCGGGCGCGATGTCCGGCGCAAGCGTTTGCAGCACGCGCAGCGCGGCGATGCTGTGGGTGAGGAGCGCGGGTTGCGCGTTGAGCGTATCGGTCAGCGCGTTTTCGGGACCGGTGAAGCAAAGCGCGGCGAGAGAGAATCCCAGCGTGGCGTCCGCTTGCTCGAACAGTGTGCGCGCGACCGCGTACTCGGCGACGAGGTCCTGCCCCATTCCGACGTACTGGGATCCTTGGCCGGGAAAGACGAAAGCGATCTTCCTATCGCTCTGGAGAGATTCTGACTGAAACAACCAGATGCTCCCTTCACTGGGCTAG
>DYLA01000140.1 GCA_020722265.1 Anaerolinea sp. | reverse complement strand
CGCACCCCCGTCAGGGGGCAAAGCCCCCTGAACCCCCATGTCCACGATTTACTGCGGTGCTACCGACGATGCAAGCCGGCACAAAAAATTCACCAGTGATTTTGGGAAAACCAGCAACACGCGTGATGGCGGTATGGGGGTTGGCGCAGGTAAGTTACAACGAGACGCTCTTTGCACACGCGGACGACAAGGCAAAGCCCCGTTCTCGAATCGCAATGCCTTCCTCGCGCTTTCCCACCCAGCAAGAGGACATCACCAACTGCCCCGTCTGCTGTGTCTCGATTGCCAAGAATGCCGCGCAGTTACCTGAACGCGTGCGCGAAAAAGTGTGGCAACCTGCGTGGCGCGGTACTAAACGCGAAGAAGGGGAAGATTCGAGTATCCAGTTGATGCATGTGCAACCACTTGTCGAGAGCGAACCACGTCATCATGCGGGTAATGTGCGTTATGGACATCGGTGGTGCAATGTAGCAATGACCAGATCACTCACTCGCCGAGACATTGGATTTTATGGAATACATCGTCAGGGCGCATGGGCGATGCAAATGAAAAGACCTGACCAGCCGAAGAAAAAAGCACGCGCGACTAGAGCGCGTCAGCCGACAAGCATCGCGTCACGCAAGCGTGTGTACGCGACCAAACGACGCATCCGAAAGATGCGTGAGCCGCGTAGAGAGGTTTACGCGGTGCGCCAGCTCGGTTTTCCGGCAACTCTGATTTACAAGCGCGATTTGCAGCCGATTCACAACCTCAAAGCCACCTTGCGCGAGATTCGCGACTATTTCGCGGGAAATGTCACCGGCATTACCCGCGACGAGACCATCGCACAGACGATGCTCCGCCTGCTCTTTTGCAAGCTCGCGGATGAGCAGGAGAAACACGCAGACGAACTCGTTGATTTCGCAAACCGCCCAAACGAAAACCCAGCGGAACTCGCGCAACGAATCCAGAAACTGTTTAGCCGCGTCAAGCAACGCAACGCCGACGCGTTCGACGCGACCGAAACGATTGACCTTGACGCGGCGAATTTGTCGCATCTGGTCTCGAGACTCCAGGAGTACGCGCTGCTGACAGCGGGTCGCGATGTGATTGCCGACGCGTTCGAGGAGTTGATCGGCACGGCGTTCCGTGGCGGCGAGGGGCAGTTCTTTACACCGCGCAACGTCGTGTGGATGATGATCGAGATGCTGTGCCCAGCCAGCGGCGAGCGGATCGTTGACCCGGCGTGCGGGAGCGGTGGGTTTCTCGCGTACATTGCGCGCCATCTCTCACACCATAACGCAACCGACTATACAATCGTTGGCATTGACAAAGACGCGTTCTTGGCGCGGCTCGCCAAAATCTATCTCGCGTTGATCGGCGAACAGAATTTTTCCATCTTTTGTGAGAATAGTCTGGAACGACCCAAACAGTGGGGCGCGAAAACGCAGTGCGCGGCGCCGCTCGAATCTTTCGACTTGATTCTGACCAATCCGCCCTTTGGCGCGAAAATCCCGGTCGTCGGCAAAGAATTGTTGCGCCAGTACGCCTTGGGACATCGCTGGATCGAAAAGGAGGGCGTTTGGCAACGCACGACTGAATTGCTAGACAAACAGCCACCGCAAATCCTTTTCATCGAACGGTGTCTCCAACTGTTGAAACCCGGCGGGCGCGCGGGCATCGTTTTACCCGAGGGTGTTTTTGGCAATCCGTCGGATCGCTACATCTGGGAGTACGTGCGTCAGCACGCTGCCGTGTTAGCCATCGTCAGTTTGCCGCCGGAGACGTTTCAACCCAGCACGCACACCAAAACGAGTATCCTGTTTGTGCAAAAAGCCGTGCCGCAGAAACGCGTGTTTATGGCAGTGGCTAAAACGATCGGGCATGACAAAAACGGAAAAGCAAGTTTCCGCATCCGTCCCGATGGCACGTTCGTCTTGGATGAGCAAGGCAGGCGAATCATTGACGATGACACGCCCGAGATCGCACGGCGCTTTGTAGAGCCACATCGCGTCCAAGACGATCGCTTGGGTTTTTGGGTTGAGCCGGCGGAGCTTGACGATCATATTTTCATCCCCGAGTACTACAATCCGGAACTCAAGGCAGAATTGAGACGCCTGGAGCAAAGCGGCAGGTATCGTCTGGAGACGATGGGCGCACTGGTCCAAGCCGGCATCCTCGAAATCCGGCGGGGCAACGAAATCGGTTCGCAGTTTTACGGGACCGGCGATGTGCCATTCGTCCGCACGACCGACATCGTGAATTGGGAAATCAAGATGGATCCGGTCAAGGCGGTCACCGAAGAAGTGTACGACCAGTACCGGCGTCAGCAAGACGTACGCGAAGGCGACATCCTGTTCGTCAACGATGGGACATTTCTCATCGGTCGTACGGCGATGGTGACGCGGCTCGACACCAGAATTGTCATTCAAAGCCACTTGAAAAAGATCCGCGTCTTGCGTCCCGAATTACTCGATCCTTTCTACCTGTTCTATCTGCTCAACTCGAACCTCGTGCAACGCCAAATCGAGGTCAAGACATTCACGCAAGCGACACTCTCCACACTCGGCAATCGCCTGCAGCAAATCATTCTGCCGATTGCCACCGAACCCGCCGAACGCGAGCGCATCGCTAGTCAAGTACGGTACATCATCGAACAAAAGACTCGGCTGCGCGAACAAACGCTGCAACTCATCAAAACGAGCATTTGAAATGAAACCACGCGCGGTTTTCCTCATCCGCCTCTGGGCGTTCCTCAACTATCGCACCACGCTCGGCTTGACGTGGCTCGAACTGCTCACCGCGAGCGGCGTCGGCTTGCTCATCGTTTGGATTTCACTCCACGATTGGATGGGCTTGCCGCTCGTCGCACCCCTCGCGCTGTACGCGCTGATTGCGGGCTTTTATCGCGAACTGCAAATTCCACTCGGCGGACTGCGCGCGCTGTACGACGCGCTCTACAAACCCCTCGACGTGAAACCGCGCCCGCGCCGCAACCTCTACGCGTTCGCGATTCTCCTCATCGCAATCAGCATCGTCCTCGCGCTCACCGCGCTCGACTGGCGCGTCGGCGCGCTGGGCGCGCTGATGCTACTCGCCGCGCTCGTCGTCTGGTGGGCGATTCACGATCGCGCGACGCGCGGCGGCACCCTGAACTTGAGCGCCGTCGCCGGGCGCGTGCCGATTCAAGCGATCCTCGACGACGGGCAAATCGTTCATCACGACGGTACCCGCGCGCGCGTTTCGATCATCACCCTCGCGCGCAGCGCGTACAAACCCGCGCTCCAAGCCACCGACATTGCCCACACTCTGACGAAATTTCTCGCGTCGCTCGCGCAACGCGAAGACGGCGGTGCGCCGCTCAAACTATTCTGGCTCACCGACTATCACCTGGGGCAACTCGATTTGGCGGAACACAACGACGTGGACGCGCGCTATGTGCAAGAACTGCGCGCCCTCGCCGAAGCGGGCGCGCGCAAAGCGCGCGTCATCCTCACCGGCATCGTCTATCCGACCCACCTCGAAGATTCCGTGCGGGAGTGGCTCGCGCAACTCGATTTCTCGCTCGCGCCCCTCGGCGCGTTCGCCGTCGAATCGCTCGTGCGCATGTGGCTCGGCGGCGAAAGTTTCCTCGCGCAAGTGCAAGAGGAACTCATCAAGACCGATGGCGACCTGCCGCGCGTGGCGTATCGCGGCTACATTCCTGAAGCGATGAGTTTCGGCGCACAATGGCAAACCAATCGCAACATCCTAAACGTCACGCGCATCAACACCCCCTTCCCCGAAGCGCGCGACGCACTGATGCGCGCGCTCCAAGCGATTGACGGAATGGTGACGATCACACTCACGCCGCTCCCGCGCCACATTGCAACGGAACTGCGCGGACGCCTGCTCGCCGCGCGCGTGCCAGGGCTGGGACGCCCCAAAGAAGCGCGCGCGCTGCGCGACACGCTGACCAAACTCGAAGACCGCCGCGCGCTCGAATACCTTTTTGAATCGCAGACGCATTTCATCACGTGGGGGCGCGACGCAACGACCGCGCAGAAAAATCAGCGCGTCGCCAACGCGTACCTCACCGCGCTCGATGGCACGCCACTCGTGAACCGCGCCCTCGATGCACTCGACGCGTGGATGCCCGTGCTGGCGATGCCGCGCCTGCAGTCGTGGCTCACGCGCGCGCTCGATGGGCTCGCGCGGCCGCCGCGCCCGCCGACGCAACGCCTGCTCACCACCGAAGCCATCACCACGCTCGCGCAGGAGGAAGGGAGCGATATTTTCCTAGCCGATGCGCGCGATCGCATCTTGCTGGGGCGCAGCGTGGACATCGGCAAGGAAGGCTTGCGCTATGTGGACTTTCGTTCGGACACAGGTCCAATGCTCCTCGTCAGCGATCAGGGCGGCGGCAAGACATCGTCGCTCATCGTTTGGTTCATCTTGCGCTTGCAACTGCTGCCGTACAAAATCGTCGCGCTGAATCTGAAATACTCGACGCGGATGCAAGCCGCGATCGAAAAAGTCGGCGGCGTCGTTCTGCACCCCCACGACGAACTCGCTCTGTTCGAGCGACAAACGCGCGCGGCGTTATTCGCGAATCGGGCGGTGTTGTATCAACCTGTCAAAGGGACACGCCCGTTCACAATTGCCGACGACCCGTGCTTGCGCGCGTTCACCAAAATTTTCTACGAAGAGTGGCTGCCGCGGCGCGACGCCCCCGCGGCGCTCGTCATTGACGAGATTCATCGCTTGATGCCTAAGGACGCGCCCCTCTCCGCCAACGCCGCCGAGACCGCGACGCTGATCGCGGAGGCGTTCAAGGACTGGGCGGAACGCAAACTGGTCATCGCCGCGGCGACACAAACGCTGCGCGATCTAATCGGCAGCAACTTGGGAACTGCGCTCCAAAAATTTCGCGCCGTGGCGTACTTTCAGGTTGGCCCCGAAGATCGCGCGCTGTTGGAGGAAAAAGGATACGCGCCCGCGCTCATCAGCGAAATCATCGGCGCACACCGACGCCCGCGCGGGTTTTGCGTCATCGTTATGCCGGATGGCTTTTACACGACGCTCAAAATCCTGGTGACGTCCGACGAGCGCGCCATCATCCAGCGACTCGATGTGGAGGAGACGGCGGACGCGACGCCGCAGTTGGTGCTCGACAGTAGAGAACACCGCGCGGCATAGCCGCAGCCCAAGGCTACTCACAGATACGGTGTTTTTCTAGCGGGGAATTTCATCCCCATCCGCGGGGTCGTGAGAGGGTCCGCGGAGAAATACCTACAATCGGGAAAGGAGAGGAAAATGGTCGAGAACATTTTTTGGCTGGGGCACGACAGTTTCCGCCTGAAAGGGGAAAAGGTCGTCTATGTTGACCCTTGGAAACTTTCGCCCGATGCCGAGAAAGCCGATGTCGTCCTCGTCACGCACGAGCACTATGATCACTTTTCGAAAGACGACATCGCCAAGATTTCCAAGCCGGATACCATCGTCGTTGCGCCGGCGTCCGTTCCTGCGCCGGCGGGTTTGAAAACGCTCGTCGCCAAAGCGGGCGACACGTTGACGGCGAACGGCATCCGCATCGAGGTTGTGCCGGCGTACAATACGAACAAGCGCTTTCATCCGAAAAGCGCGGGGCACGTCGGCTACATCATCACACTGGGAGGCAAGCGCATCTACCACGCGGGCGACACCGATGTCATTCCCGAAATGGCGCAGGTTCGATGCGACATCGCGCTCTTGCCGGTCAGTGGCACGTACGTGATGACAGCGGAGGAAGCCGCGCAAGCCGCGAACACCCTTCAGCCCGCGCTCGCGATTCCGATGCACTATGCGGATCCCGATGTCGTCGGTACGCGCGCGGACGCGGAGACGTTCAAGCGACTGGCGAAGGTGCCGGTGGAGATTTTGGAGAAATCGAAATGAAAACCGAAGGGGCGTTCAGTCGAACGCCCCTCCGTTATTACGATTTTTGTTTGCGTTGCCGCGCGCGTTCGGCAGCGAGTTGCGCTTTGCTCGGACCCGTGTGCCGATACATCAGCGCGACGCCGCAGACGACGAGGAGCCCGATGCCGATCAGTTGCGCGGTGGCGATACCGCTGATGAGCCACGCGTCGGGACGCTGAAACTCGGTGAGAAAGCGTCCCAGCCCGTACCCCATTCCCCAAATCAACATCAGATCGCCCGGCTTGGCATTCCTCCATCGCCGCGCGACGACCAGCAAGAGAATCGTCACGCCGACCATCCACAATGATTCGTACAGAAAAGTCGGATGAAAGCGTGTCGTTTCGACCGGATACTGGGACAAGTCGGCGAACATCGGCAAACGATACGCCGCCTCGATGCGGATTCCCCAAGGTAAATCAGTGGGAAAGCCGTACAGTTCCTGATTGAAGAAATTGCCCCAACGTCCGATGGCTTGACCGAGCGCGAGGGAGGGGACCGCAATGTCAACACATTGCCAAAAGTTCAGTTTGGCGTAACGCGCGTACAAATAAATGCCAACTAGTCCGCCGGCGACCGCGCCGTAGATTCCCAGTCCACGAAAGCCACCTTGCCAGAAATTGATAATCGCAATCGGATTCTGGAGATAGTACTCCAAGCCAATCCCTGTGCCGGTCGGCGACGAAATGACGTGATAGAGCCGCGCGCCGATGACACCCAGAATCAGCGCGATGAGGAGCGCGTTCCACACGTGGTCTGGGTCAATGCCGCGTCGTTTGGCTTCGATGGTCGCTACGTACGCGCCGACGAGTGCCGCCGCGACGATCAGGAGACCGTACCAGTAAATCGGATACGCACCTCCGCCAGGCAATGGAATGGTGAAGGCGATAGGGGAAGGAACAAAATCCACAACGACTCCTTTGCTCGAAAAGTTCAAGACGTATTAGGTCAGCGCAGCAACTTTAGGCTGCCCCACTAATGGCCATTATACCACAGCCAGAAAAAATGACAAATGACGACTGCGCTGGATGAATGTGGTATAATGAATTGCGTCATCTGGAACGATTCTGATTTCTGGTCTCGGATGCCTGACCTCTGGGAAGGAGGAACCGATGTCGTTACAACTCGGTCTCGTCGGTCTGCCGAACGCCGGCAAGTCCACCCTCTTCAACGCGCTAACCCACGCCCACGCGGCGGTCGCACCGTACCCCTTTACGACGATTGAGCCGCATATCGGCGTCGTCGCCGTGCCCGATCCGCGTCTCGACGCGCTGGCGCGTTTGATTCACCCGGACAAAGTCACGCCGACGACGCTTCAAGTCGTAGACATTGCCGGTCTGGTCAAGGACGCGCACAAGGGCGAGGGTTTGGGCAACCAATTTCTCGGACACATTCGCGCTGTGGATGCCCTCGCGCTCATCGCGCGATGTTTCCGCAACGCGGATGTGCCGCACGTTGCCGGCGCGCTCGACCCATGCGAGGATATTGCGGTGCTCGAACTCGAACTCGCGCTCGCGGATCTGGCGACCATCGAAAAACGCCAAGCCAAAGTCCACAGCGCAGCCAAGGCGGGCAAGAAAGAATTCGCCGACGAGATAGCCTTGCTCGACCGCGTGCGCGAGCATCTAGCGGCAGGGCATCCGGCGCGCACCCTCGCGCTCGATGACGCGGTGCGCGCGCGCTTGCGTCCGCTGGAGTTGTTGACGCTCAAGCCCCTCATCTATGTCGCGAATGTGGGTGAAAGCGATTTGCCCGATGGGGGCGAACTTGCCGCGCGCGTCGCGGACACAGCCGCGCGCGCGGGTGCGGAAGCGTTGACCGTGTGCGCGCAGTGCGAGATGGAACTGGGCGACTGGCCAGAGGCAGACGCGACCGCCTATCGCCAAGAGTTGGGACTCGCGGAGGCGAGTTTAGCGCGCGTGATTCGCGCGGCGTACAGATTACTCGATCTCATCACGTTCTTTACCGCGACCGGCGGCAAAGAGTTGCGCGCGTGGACTCTGCGCCGCGGCAGCACCGCGCTCGACGCGGCGGGGCAGGTGCACACGGATATGGCGCGCGGATTCATTCGCGCAGAGGTCATCGGCAGCGAGACGCTGTTACAAGTGGGCGCGTGGGCAGCCGCGCGCGAGAGCGGCTTGCTCCGCTTGGAGGGGCGCGAGTACATCGTGCAGGACGGTGACTTGATGCACTTTCGGTTCAACGTGTAAAAAAGACCGGTCAGGGAGGGCAAACCTGACCGGTCTCCTTGTCGGGGCGGGCGGACTTGGACCGCCGACCTCAGCGTCCCGAACGCTGCGCGCTA
>DYLA01000139.1 GCA_020722265.1 Anaerolinea sp. | reverse complement strand
TTTCCGGCGTTCGTTTTTCAGACCGCAGAATCTTCGCGGTCGTGATAGTTTCTGTGGAGGAATACTATAGTACTCACCTCCACCCAGATTGTACCACAAAACAATGAACGCCGCCAAACACACGCAGGGCGACAATGCGGCGCATTGATGTTGTCTTGCGCTGCGACGTTGAATTTCGCTGCACTGCGCCCTGCTACGGCGTTCTCCGCAATGCGCTCGATTGCGCCTGCCACGATTTGCAAGGGCTAGGGCGCGAAAGCGAGGTAGAGGTCCGCGTGTCCCAAGTCTATGTCTCGAATCACCCGTTGATGCAACACAAACTCACGCTCTTGCGCGACGTGAGAACAGAGCCAAAGAAATTTCGCGAACTGATTCGCGAAATCTCGATTCTGCTCGCGTACGAAGCCACGTCCGATCTGGCGCTGCGAGACAAAGTTATCAACACTCCACTCGCGCAGACCACCGGCAAGGAACTTGCCGAAATCATCGGCTTGATTCCGGTGTTGCGCGCCGGTTTGGGCATGGTCGAAGGGTTTTGGGAGATGATGCCCGCTGCCGAAGTGTGGCACATCGGCTTGTACCGCGATCACAAAACGTTCGAGCCGATTCGCTACTACAGCAAACTCCCCGTCGCCCCCACCGTGCAGGTCTGCGTCATTCTCGATCCGATGTTAGCGACAGGCGGTACGGCGGTCGAAGCGGTACAGATGCTCAAGAACTGGGGCGCGAAAAAGATCAAGTACGTTGGACTCATCGGCGCGCCGGAGGGCATCCAGCGTTTGCAAGACGCGCACCCCGACGTGGACATTTACCTCGCCGCCGTTGACGATCATCTGGACGAGCACGCCTACATCGTCCCAGGTCTCGGCGACGCGGGGGATCGGCAGTTTGGCACAGGATAGTGAATCGTGGTCAGTGGACAGTGAGCAGACAATCTGTCCACTGACCACCGACTACTGCCCCCTATGACTAGACCCAGTTGGGACGAATATTTCATCGAAATCACCCGCGCCGTCGCCAAGCGTTCGACGTGTAACCGTGCGCAAGTGGGCGCCATCATCGTCAAGGACAAGCGCATTCTGACGACGGGGTACAACGGTGCGCCGCGCGGCTTGCCGCATTGCACGGACGTCGGGTGCGAAATCGTGGACGGGCATTGCGTTCGCACCTTGCACGCGGAACAGAATGCCATCATTCAAGCCGCGCTGCACGGCGTCTCCGTCGCAGGCGGCACGATTTACTCGACGCATCAGCCGTGCCACGTGTGCGCGAAAATGATCATCAACGCGGGACTGGTGCGCGTCGTCTACGCGGGCGCGTACCAAGATGAAATCGCGATGCAGTACTTGCGCGCGGCGGGCGTACAGGTGGAGCGTTTCGAGCAAGGCGCGGCGTCTTGAGGATCGGCACGGCATTCGTTTTACATCCACTTGACATCCCCTTCACGCACCGCTAACCTCTCGGCGCGAACGTAATACCGATGAAAACGCAATCTCGCTGGCTCGATCCCATCCTCGCGTTCGCCATCTTTTCGATTTGTTGGCTCCTCTACAATGCCACGCTCACGCCCGGCCTCTCGTACGCGAGTTTCGATGGCAATGAATTGACCACGGTCGCGTACACACTCGGACTGGCGCATCCGACTGGCTATCCCCTGTTCACCTGGCTTGGCTTTCTCTTTTCGCATCTCCTGCCCTTGGGCGAGGTCGCGCACCGTACCAATTTGATGTGCGCGACTATGGGCGCGGGCGGTGTCGCCCTCTTGTACCTCATCCTGCGTCGCGTGGATCTCTCGCGCGCAGTAGCGGCATTCGCCGCGCTCTACTTTGGCGCCTCGACAACCTTCTGGTCGCAGGCCGTCATCACCGAAGTGTACGCGCCGAACGTGTTTATGCTGGCTGGCACCGTTCTCGTACTGCTCATTTGGGCGCACCACACAGAGGCAAGGCGCCAAACCCTCGAGCGGGACTCGGGTTTTCATCCTTCCACTTTTATCCTGCTGCCTTCCTTTGCTCTCCTCTTCGGCTTGTCGCTCGGCACGCATATGTCGAACCTCGGTTTTGCGCCGGCGTACGCGCTCTTCGTCCTCCTCACCGATTGGCGCGTCCTCACGCGTCCGCTGACGATGCTGGCGTCGTTCGTCGCGTTCCTGCTTGGTCTCGCGCAATTCCTGTGGATTCCGCTCCGCGGCGCGACGATCAACGACCCGCTGTTGCCCCGCGTGTCGTCCAACCCGCTGTTTGGGATGTACGCGTACACACTCGGCGCGTTTTCCAACTTGCGCTTTGCGTTTCCCATCACCGCGCTGCCGGAACGCGTCGTCGTCTATCTGGGTTACCTCAATCAGAATTTCACTGTCGTCGGCATCGCGCTCGGCGTTCTGGGGGCGTGGGTGTTGTTGTTTCGGCATCCCAAACGATTCTGGCTTTTCGCCGCGATGTACTTTATTCACGTCTTTTTCTTCGCGCAGTACAAAGTTTTCGATCTCGACGTGTTCTTCATCCCGTCGCATTTCATCTTTGCGATTTTCGTCGCGTTCGGCGCGCAGCAACTGCTCGCTTGGTTTCACGCCGCGCGCGGCTCTGCGCCGGCGCGCGTCATTTCGATTGCCGCGTCCGTCGCGATCATGGTCTTGCTCTTCGCGCTGGTCGCGCTCCTCGCGGTAGGCAACGCCAAAGCGAACGACCGGCGCGGCGACACGGCGATTGGCGATTTCTATCGCAACGTCTTTGCGATGTTGCCGCGCGACAGCGTACTCATCAGTCGGCGCGGCGTGTTCGGTTACGATATGTACTATTGGCGGGCGGTGTACCACGCACGCCCGGATGTGGCAATGCCGATGTACGAAAGCAAACGCGCGCGGGCGCCGAACGCGCCACTTTTTACGACGGTGCGCGTGGTCAACGGCCAACCGCAAGGCGGCGCGTGGGCGCCCCCGCGCGGCGCGCTGCCCGCCGACGCGTGGTATATCCCTGTGCTCGTCGGCAACCAGCGCGATTTGGTGTTGTATCGCGCGAGCGCGACGCCGCCCCAACTCATCGCTGCCGAC
The DNA here is from genome assembly GCA_020722265.1 of Anaerolinea sp. Classification (GTDB taxonomy): domain Bacteria; phylum Chloroflexota; class Anaerolineae; order UBA4142; family UBA4142; genus DYLA01. The sequence continues at coordinate 5,196 of DYLA01000139.1, read as the reverse complement.
GCGCCATCGCCAACGCGCGTGAATCACGTGTTTGACGGCGTGACGCTTCTCGACTATGATTGGGTGGAGGTGCCAGACGCACCCAGTCCGCGCGTTCATCTCAAGATGTACTGGCGCGTGACGTCGCCGCGCGTGTACCTCATCTCGACACGCGTGGACGACCTTACGCTCGAAACACACGATCTTGGCTTTGGCAATCTGCCGCGCTATCTCCGCGAAATGCGCGTGCCGCGCGCGCCCATCGTCGTCGAAGAGTATGATTTGGTGCTGCCCTCGCACTTGAAAAAAGGCGCACACGCGTTCCGCATCGGACTAGCGGAATTTTCGCCCACGGGAATCGAAATGCGATGGGTCGAGGTGGGAAGCGTTCAGGTGAGGTGAGCGATGTGGTCACATAGACTCTTGATCGGCTGCGGCGCAGTTTTCCTGATCGCGCTGATGCTTGTGTGCGCGTTCTCGCTCGGCGTCGTGGCGGGCGAGCGCGGCGTTTCGCGCGTCATCAGCACGCGGGCGGCGCGGGGGACGCCGGCGAGTGCGCAGTTGCCGGTCGCCGGCACCCCGGAGGTGCTGGGCATCGTCCAACGCTACGGCGACAATACTTTGGTGCTGAACACTCCGCAAGGCGCGCGCACGATTGCTGTGAACGCGCAGACGATCGTGCGGTACGAGAACGACGCCGCGACGTTCGCCGACTTGCGTCCTGGCGTTACCGTCGCGGTGTGGGGCGAGCCAGGTGAGGATCGGCGGGTCCTTGTCGCGCGGGTGATTGTGATCCTAACCGCGGTCAAACCCTAGCGCGGCACAATAGAAGCAGGGGCATTGGATTGAGCGATTTCGTTTTTCTCAAACTCGGCGGCTCGGCGATCACCGACAAGACACGCGAAGCGACGGCGCGAGAGGATGTGATTCGCCGTGTCGCGCGCGAGGTGCGGCGCGCGCGTGACGCACGCCCCGATCTGGCGCTGCTCGTCGGGCACGGCAGCGGATCGTTTGGGCACTTCGCCGCGAAAAAGTTTGGCTTTGGCGAACGTGGGAACTGGCGCGCCTATGCGGAAACCGGCGCCGCCGCGGCGCGGCTCAATCGCCTCGTCGCGGACATTTTTCTCGCCGAGAGCGTGCCGATCGTCGCGATGCAGCCCTCCGCGTCGGCGCGCTGCCGCGAGGGTGAACTCTGCGCGCTGGCAGTCGAACCGATTCAGATTGCGCTCGCGCACGGTCTCGTCCCCCTCCTTCACGGCGACGTCGCGTTCGACGAGACGCGCGGGATGACGATCGCTTCGACCGAGATGATCTTTGCGTACCTCGCGTCGCGGCTCAAGCCCACGCGCATCATCCTCGCCGGCATCGTGGAGGGAGTGTTCGACGCGGATCCGCTAGCGCATCCCGAGGCGCGGTTGATTCGTGAAATCACGCCGGCGAACTTTTCGGCAATCGAAGCGCAACTGCGCGGGTCGTATGGAGTGGATGTGACCGGGGGAATGTTCGCCAAAGTGCGTGCGATGCTCACGCTGGTGCAGCGCGAGCCGCTGATGCGCGTGCGCATCGTCAGCGCGATGCGCGAGGGGGTCATCGAGCGTGCGTTGACGCAGGCGGATTTCGCGGAGGGGACGTTCATTCGCGCGTAGATTCTGCACCGATACTATCAATGCCTGCGCCAAGACCATCCACTTGAGGGTTGCAAGCCAAACGGACGACCGGAGGCGGTCGTCCGTTTTTTATTTGCCTGTCTCGCTGGGCATCTTGTTGAACGTGTATCTCCACGCGTGGAGAGCGAGGGCTTCGAAGAATTCCTTGACCCCCACACCGGTCGCGCAGGAAGATTCGAAGAAGGGGACGTTCCACGCTTGTGCGATCTGGCGTGCTTCCTCGGAGGAAATCTGGCGCGGCAAATCGGCTTTGTTGGCGAGTAGGAGCACAGGCGCCTCGTGCAGGTACTCGCGCGCCTCGCGCCACCACCGCATCAGATTGTAGAACGAGGTGCGGTTGCTCACGTCGAAAATCAGTGCGACCGCCTTGGTGCCGCGATAGAACGCGCGCCGCGCGAAACTGAATCGCTCTTGTCCGCCCAAATCCCAGACGACCAGGCGCACCGGCATCTCTTCGATTTGGATGTCGTACAGGTGAAAGTCCACGCCAATCGTCATCGCGCGCGCTGGATCGAACGCGCCGGTGCAGTAGCGTTGGATGAGACTCGTCTTGCCGACGTTCGCGTCGCCGCCGAGAACGACTTTGAGGACGAGAGGGGTGTCGCGCGGCAGACGCGCCGGCTCGGCTGGGAAAATCGAATCCACGACGTTGACCAACTCGGCGACGGCGAAGGGTTTTTCCAAGCGGTGGTGCGCCGAGTTGCCCGCCAGGGTGGGGAGATCCGTCACGCCGATGGTGGACATCAGAATCGTGACCGTGTCTGGGGAGCGCGTTTGCGCTTCCTGGATGAGTGAAAGTCCATTGGCATCTGGGAGGTGCGAGTCTACGATGATCAAATCGAAAGGCGCGGCTTGCAACGCGTCGTGCACGGCTTGCCCCGTCGCGCAGGTGTGAATCTCAAAGCGGTTGCACCGACGCAGTTCGCGAGCAATGTCTTCGACTAGATGCGGATCATTGTCGGCGATGAGGATCCGCCGAGAGGAGTTCGCTTCCAAATTTTCCGCCAACCGATTAGAAAATGGCGTCCAGCAAATCGCGCTCACGCAACAGTCGTCGCCGCCAGCCGCTGATCTCGGGGACGACAAAGGGCAAAAGGCGCATACAGTAGTAGGGTGGCAGAATCGGCAGACCGACCATATCGCCGAAGGTGATGAGGATGAAGAGGTGTTCCAGCGTGCCGCGTTGGCGCAGATGGGCGCGTGCCATATCATGCAGAAACATACCATACAGCACGCTACCGAGGGTACGACGAAAAGTGCTGACTTGCCTACGCCACTCGGTCATCGGTTATGCTCATAGGTGGATGATGTGCGATCGGTCTGCCGACCCAACGTACGGTCAATAGCATATCACGTTTTGCTCGATCTGTGGGTAAAGATGTATAACGATTGCGTAACGATTGCGTAACGCGCCGGCAACCGCTTTACCCGATTGCCATATCCGGGCGGATTCTGGCGCTCGGCACGATGGGGGTCTCGTACCAGTGGCTGGTTTCGCCCAACCGCGCGCGCGTTTGCCAGCGCAGACTCTTGGGCGTGTCGTCTATGCTTCGCGTGATGCGTTGGATGCGTTCCGCGACGATACTCTGCTCGGCGGCAGAGAGTTTGGCTGCGGCGAAGGAGGCAACGCGAGCGAGGTTCGTCGTCGCGGTTTTGTACCAACCCCAATCGTCCGCGCAGAGACGCGTAATCTGCGTGACGTCTATCTTGTCTTTTTCTGCGCCCACGCTCAGGTCGTGCTCCAGCAAGAGGGCGCAGATGTCACTCAAGCCATCATCCCCGATTTCGACGTGCTGCAAGCGGGTTAGCAAGAGCGGCGTCTCGGTCAGCGTGATGCCTTCTTGGGTGAGGAATGGCTTGAGGTCGAAGCGATGGTACATTTCGAACGCGTCGAGGTAGAGGTCGAGCATCACGTCGCGTTGGGTGTCGAGAAAAACGAGGCGGCGATCGCCGTAGAACGCGTTGAAACGCTGGTGCGCTTGGTAGCCGGCTTGTTCGAACAGGCGCGTCAGCGCGCTCGCTTGCGCGGCGAGCGCGGCAAAATCCAACTGCCGCTTGTCCGAGGGCACGAGGAGGGCGCGACTCTGGGGACAACAGTACCACATTGCCAGCGGGTTGATGTTGCGTAGCGTGACGCGCACCTCCGCCGCGCGCGCGAGCAATCGAAGCATCTCTTGCTCGAGTTCCGCCAGCAAGGGAGTGAGCGCGGCTTCTTTCGTCGTCGGTGCCACCGTGGGCGCGGGGGCGGGCGAGGGAGTGGCTGGCGCAGGCGGGGGAGGCGTTGGTTTGGGCTTGAGTTCCGCGTTCAGTTTCTTGACCGCGACATTGGCGGTCAGGTTCAGGAGGGGTAGGTTGATGTTGCGCGCGCACAGAATCGCCAAGACACCGCCGCGCAAGTTTTTGAGCAACAATCGCTTCGACGCGAAGAGGAGGTCGGCTTCGATGACGCGCTGCCCAGAGGCTTCGAGGGCGCGAAAGGTCTGGGCGGCGACGCGAGCGGCGGTCTCTAGTTGCGCCGCGTCGAATTCTGCTGGCATCGCTTGCGCCGCCACTTGACCATCGGTCAGACAGACGAACGAGCCGTGAACACCGAGAACAGTATTGATGTCCTTGAGAATCGCTTCCATTGCGATACTCCTGGCAAGTTTATGTTCTCAGAACTTGGGCAGCCGCGTTAGCAACGATGGCGGGAGAGGCGTTTTCTCCCAGTATTAAGCCGATGTAGCGATCGGGTTGGCGTAGTACCAAAAGGCGTTTATTCTTGAGAGTGACGACGCCGTGCGCAAAGTTGTTTATTTGCAGTATCTCGCCGATCTGTTCTGCTGCGGCGCCGATGAAGACGGCGACGGCGGCTTCGTTCTCTCCATCGCTATCCGGAATGTCGGCGCCGAGCACGACGCCATCCGGTGCGGAGATTACGACGCCGGTAATTCCATCAATCGCTTTGAGTTGCGCTAATGTATCTGGTTCCATTTTTTCCTCCCTCGGCGGTGAGGGGATGGGACGCTCGGCGGCGCGCTTCATCCCTTCCAGAAGCAACTCGTTCCAGCCTGCTGTTATCGTGTGGGTGGGCGCAGGGATGTCGCGCTCCAGCGTGAACAAGCCCTCCTCCCAGGTGAGCAATTCGAAGATGGCGGGTTCGCCGATCAGTGCCCCTAACGTTGCGTGGATAACTTGCCCATCGGAAAAATAGACCTCGCCGGTCTGTCCCGCGTGATCAAGCGTCAGGCGCGCCGAACGCATTTCCTGACAGTTGACCTGAATCAAATTGGCGAGGCTCATTTCTTTTAGACTGCCTTGCAGTGGCATACCCTCATCTCCTGTGATGACCTTGAGATCGGGGAGCGCTACCGATTACGCCCTGATTATATCGCCCTGTCTTGGCGATGTCAAACGCGAAATGACAGTTGCAGGTCATAGACAAGTGGGGTGAACGGCAAGTGTGGTATAATAGAGAACGTTCGCAAACAGGTGATTTGGTGCTTGTTTTCTAATGTGGGTAACGCTACATTCAATCGTGGAGACGTCAAAACTGGTGCACTTGATGCCC
>DYLA01000138.1 GCA_020722265.1 Anaerolinea sp. | reverse complement strand
ATTGTTCAAAAAAGTTCTGGTCGCCAATCGCGGCGAAATCGCCGTGCGCGTGCTGCGCGCGTGCCGCGAACTGGGTCTGCAAACTGTCGCGGTCTACTCCGAAGTGGATCGCAGCGCGCTGCACGTGCGCTACGCCGATGAAGCGTACTGCATCGGGCCCGCGCCCGCGCGCGAATCGTACCTGCGGATTGATCGGATCCTCGATGTAGCCATCCACGCCAAGGTGGAAGCGATCCATCCAGGCTATGGTTTTCTCGCAGAGAACGATCAGTTTGCGCGCGCCTGCGGGGAAGCCGGCATCGCCTTCATCGGTCCGCCTGCCGCCGCGATGCAAGCGATGGGGGATAAGATTCACGCGCGCCGCACGGTCTCGAAACAAGGTGTGCCAGTCGTCCCAGGCACCTACGAGCCTTTGCGCGATGACGAGATGATCGCGGCGGCGAATCAGGTTGGCTTTCCGCTCTTCGTCAAGGCGGCGGCGGGCGGCGGCGGCAAGGGAATGCGCCGCGTCGAAAAAATCGAAGAACTGGCGGGCGCGATGGCGCGCGCACGCAGTGAGGCGGAATCGGCATTTGGCGATGGCACGGTGTATCTCGAACGAATCATCAAGCCCGCGCGCCACATCGAGTTTCAAATTCTCGCAGACGTGCGCGGCAACATCATCCATCTCGGCGAGCGCGAGTGTTCGATCCAACGGCGACATCAAAAGATGGTCGAAGAGTCGCCGTCCATCGCGCTCGATGAGAAATTGCGCGAGAAGATGGGACGCGCAGCCGTCGCGGCGGCGAAAGCGGCAGGTTACGTGAACGCGGGGACGATCGAATTTTTGCTCGACAAGGATCGCAATTTTTATTTTCTCGAAATGAACACGCGCTTGCAGGTTGAGCATCCTGTCACCGAACTTGTGACAGGCATTGACATCGTGAAGGAGCAATTGCGGATTGCATCGGGTCGTCCATTGAGTTATCAGCAGAGAGATGTGCAGCAGCGCGGTTGGTCAATCGAATGTCGCATCACCGCTGAAGACCCCTACAACGGCTTTCTCCCTTCGACAGGAAAAATCATCAGTTTGCACGAACCGACGGGACCGGGCGTGCGACTCGAAAGCGCGTTGTTCGAAGGATTCGAAGTGTCGTTGTACTACGATCCGCTCATCGCCAAATTGTGCGTGTGGGGTCCCGATCGCGCGGCGGCGATTATGCGGATGAAGCGCGCCCTCGGCGAGTACAAGATTCTGGGCATCGCCACCTCGATTCCGTTTCATCAACGCTTGTTCCAAAGCACGAGTTTCATCGGCGGGCATTTCGACACCGCGTTTCTCGACGAACGTTTTTCGATGGAGCAGGGCGGTTCAGACGAGCGCGAGCGCGTTGCCGCGATCATCGCCGCGCTGCTGACGCACGATCGGCGTCAGCACGCGCTCAACATCCCGCCGCCGACGAGCAGCACGCGCGGGGGCTGGAAGCGTTTTGGTTCGTTGGAGGGCTTGCGATGAAGTACACCGCGATCATCAACGACAAAACGTACGACATCGAAATCGGTGCCAACAATACGGTGATGGTGAACGGCGAGCCGCACAACGTGGATTTTCGCGCGATTGATAAGAACGCACAGTTTTCGTTGTTGCTCGACAACACATCCTGGGAAGCGCTCGTGGATCGCAACGGCGACGAGTATCGCGTGTTGATTGGCGGCGAACTGAACGTCGTCGTCGTGCAAGACGAGCGCACGCGCAAAATGGCGAAGGCGGAAGGCGTGCCAGCCGCGCCGACAGGCGAAGCGATCATCAAAGCGCCGATGCCAGGCCTTGTGCGCGGCGTTGCGGTGAACGTCGGCGATAATGTCGCGGCGAAGCAAGGCGTCGTGATTCTCGAAGCGATGAAGATGGAGAACGAGTTGCGGACGCCGCGCGCGGGCATCGTCAAAGAAGTGCGCGTGAAGGCGGGCGACAAGGTGGAGCAGGGGCAAGCGCTTGTCGTCGTCAAATAGTCGCGTGGTCAGCGTTGCCGCAACGTTGGGAACGCAACGGCGTGCGTTCCGCACTGCGTAGTCGGCGTTCGCGGTAACGCCGAAGCGCGTGGGAGGATGAAATGTTGCAAGTGAAAATTTCAAAACCACTACACCATGTTCTTTCAGGTCTCACGGGAGAAAATCGCGCTGACGTCGCGTTGGAATTGGCGGCGAAGGATTTGTTGCGATTGAAGTTGAAAGAAGTCGAAGAGCGCGTCAGCGGGCTCGAGTCGCGCTATCGAATGGAATTTGCTGAATTCAAGCAGGCGTGGGACGCGGGAAAGATCGCGAATAAACATTCTTACGAGGTCGAGCGCGATTATTGGGAATGGGAAGCGGCGGTGGGCGACGAAAAGAAATATCGGCAAATGCTGGATGAACTGCTATGACACTCGAAGAATTCGAGCGCGTGGTTTTTCAGACAGCACATCAATCGCCATTGTGCGACATTCCCGCGATGCGCAATTTGACTCCAACTTCGGAAACGATCCGCGTGTCGATGATTATGGGCGGATTCATCGACGCGTTTTTTAACGCAGAGACGGGGACAATGGCTTTCGCGTTTATTCGTGAAGGCAAGCGAGTTTTCGGCGCAGACAATACAGGCGGATGGCATATGCATCCATTTGACGATCCAGAAGAACATCGCGCGTTGGCGAACGCGATGACGTTCGCGGATTTTGTCAAGGCAGTCGAAGAGCGTTTTGTGGGAGGGTGAGGTGGAAACGAAAAGCGAAACGCAGCAAATGATACACGAACTGAAAGAACTGCGCGAGCAAGTGTACGCGCTGGAAGTGGAACTAAAACAAACGCCGAGCGGAAATCAACGTCCCGAATTTCTCACCGAGCATCCGCACATTATTCGGCTACAGGGTGTGCATGGGGGACGGCCGATCGTGCGCGGTGTGGTCGTGAACGTCGGCGATAATGTCGCGGCGAAGCAAGGCGTCGTGATTCTCGAGGCGATGAAGATGGAAAACGAATTACGGACGCCGCGCGCGGGCATCGTCAAAGAAGTGCGCGTGAAGGCGGGCGACAAGGTGGAGCAGGGCCAGGTATTGGTGGTGGTTAAGTGAACGAGCGCAAACCAAAATTTGAAACGCTCTCAGCCTCGCTTTCGCACCCTAGCCCAAGCGATAGGGGGTCAGGCGGTATTGGCAGTTTGGCTACGCCATCTGGCTTATCAAGCGCGCGGGTGCGAAATCTAGGCTCAGGCATCGAAGCGAAGCGCGTTTACACACCCGACGACGGCGCGCAAAATTACGCCGCGCAACTTGGGTTTCCTGGCGCGTATCCGTTCACGCGCGGCATCCAGCCCACGATGTATCGTGGGCGTTTTTGGACGATGCGCCAGTACGCGGGTTATGCGAGCGCGGACGAATCGAACGCGCGCTACAAATATTTGCTCGCGCAGGGACAGACGGGCTTGTCGGTTGCCTTCGATTTGCCGACGCAGACGGGCTACGATTCCGACGCGGCGATGGCGGAAGGCGAAGTCGGCAAAGTCGGCGTGGCGATTTCGTCACTCGAAGATATGGAGCGATTGTTCGACGGTATTCCGCTCGGCAAGGTTTCGACTTCGATGACGATCAACGCGACGGCGGCGATTTTGCTCGCGCTGTACGTTGCGGTCGCGAAAAAACAAGGCGCGGACACGAAACAATTGCGCGGCACGGTGCAGAACGACATTCTCAAAGAGTACATCGCGCGCGGCACGTACATCTTCCCGCCCGTGCCTTCGATGCGTCTGGCGACGGACATCATCGAATTTTGCGCGCGCGAATTGCCGAACTGGAACCCAATTTCGATCAGCGGTTATCACATTCGCGAAGCGGGCGCGACGGCGGTGCAAGAAATCGCATTTACATTTGCGAACGCCATCGAGTACGTCAACGCGACACTCGCGCGCGGTTTGACGATTGACGATTTCGCGCCGCAGTTGTCGTTCTTCTTCGTCGCGCAGATGGATTTCTTGGAAGAGATTGCCAAGTTCCGAGCGGCGCGGCGATTGTGGGCGCGCCTCGTCAAAGAACGTTTTGGCGCGCAGAAAGCGCAATCCATGATGTTGCGTTTTCACACGCAGACGGCAGGTGTGTCGCTCACCGCGCAACAGCCGCAGAACAACATCGTCCGCACGGCAATCGAGGCGCTCGCGGCGGTGCTGGGCGGAACGCAATCGCTGCACACGAATTCGTACGACGAAGCGCTCGCGCTGCCAACGGAAGAATCGGTGCAGATCGCGCTGCGGACGCAGCAGATCATCGCACACGAATCGGGCGTGACGAACACGATTGATCCGATCGCGGGATCGTACTATGTCGAAAATCTGACGAACGAAATCGAAACGCGCGCGCGCGAATATCTGGACAAGATCGAAAAACTTGGCGGCGCGCTGAAAGCGATTGAGGCAGGATTCATCACGCGCGAGATTCAGGAATCGGCGTGGAAATTCCAGCGTGAGGTCGAATCGAAAGCACGTGTCGTCGTCGGCGTCAACGAGTTCACGACGACCACGCCGTACGCGGGCAAGATGCTGCGCGTCGATCCGCGCGTGCGCGATGACCAAGTCGCGCGCTTGCAATCGCTCCGCGCGCGCCGCGACAACGCGCGGACGCAGGGCGCGTTGAACGCGTTGCGTGACGCCGCGCGCGGCACGTCGAATTTGATGCCCGCGATTCTCGCGTGCGTCGAAAGTTACGCGACGCTCGGCGAGATTTGTGATACGCTGCGGCAAGAGTTCGGCGAGTATCGCGGCGCAGGAATGTTTTAGCCACAGAGGAAAGGTGGGACGAATATGAAGACAATGAATCGAACAAATGGGATGGTTGATGCGAGAAAACTGGTTCGCGTGTTAGAGCCAGTGATTCGCAAAATCGTTCGCGAAGAAATCGCGCGAGCAGCCGCGCAGAAACCAGGAGTATTCTATCTGGAACCTGGCGCGCCGCTGTATCAGGACATGGAGCAAATCCTGCGCGACGCTCAATCTGGCTCAATCAAATTGCTGTCGCGTGAGGAGGCGTTGCGTGATCGAGGGTAGTTTTCTATACGCCGACCAGTACCATGCGCTTTTCAGCGAGAACTATCGGCGCTATGCAAACATTCGCGTGCGGGTTGATCGCAAAATCGAGCGGGTCCTCAAGGATCCATATCACAACACAGAGTACCTCGATGATCGAAGCGGGCACTTGAATCTGCGCGGCTGTCGCAGCATTCGCATTGATCGCAACTTTCGGATCATCTTTGTCATTTGCGAAGAGTGTCGTCGCATACCCGAATGTCAGTATTGTTTTTGCGCGGGCTTGCTGGACAAAACTGTTGTGTTTTTGACGGTCGGTCCGCACGAGCGCGCGTATGCGATGCGATAGCGCTCCAACCATTTTTCTTCGTGTCCTTCGTGTCCTTCGTGTTCTTCGTGGACGAAAAAGGAAGTTGAGATGCCACCGACGAAAAAACCGATGCCTGCGTTCACCAAAGCGCCTGAAGAAATGGTGCGCTTGTTTGAGAACGCGCTGAAAGATTTCCCGATGGCGACACAGCGCAAGATGTTTGGCTATCCCTGCGCGTTTGTCAATGGAAATATGTTCACGGGACTGTTTCAGGAGGAAATGTTTCTCCACTTGTCCGACGAAGACCGCGCGGCGATTCGCAAAGAATACGGCACGCCGCTCTTTGAGCCGATGCCAGGTCGTCCGATGCGTGAATATGTCCTGGTACCGCATTACGTTCTAAAGTCGCCGCGCTTGTTGCGGACATGGCTGACAAAGGGAATGAAGTACGCCAAGTCGCTGCCACCAAAAGTGATGCGAAGATCGCGCAAAGAATAACCGCAGAGGACGCAGAGACGCAGAGAAAAAACATAAGGGGGACTGCGATGGCTACTGACGAAGGATTACATCGAGAGTTGACGGCGAAAATTGTGGATGCCGCGATTGAAGTGCATCGAATTCTTGGACCTGGGTATGTCGAGTCGGTTTATGAAACGGCGTTCGCTCACGAACTGGATTTGCGCGGAATCAAGTACGAGAGGCAAAAGACGATTCAGATTCCGTACAAAGGAATTCAAGCGGGCGAGCATCGTCTTGATTTGCTGATTGAAGGTGTTGTGGTTGTCGAACTCAAGGCGATCAAGGAACTGACCGACGTGGATTTGGCGCGGATGATTTCGTACCTCAAGGCAACTAATCTCGAAGTTGGACTGTTCTTGAATTTCGCCAAACCGCGCATGAAAGATGGCATCCGCCGCGTTGCGCGCTCACAACCAGCCAACCTTCGAGAATTTCTCTGCGTTCTCTGCGTCTCTGCGGTTTATTTTTTCGCCTCTCTGCGCGTTGCAATTCAAGGTTGATGGAGGCGTGATTGTCATCTCAGCAACTCCACGCCGTCACAGGCGCGTTCGGCTATTCAGGCAAATACATTGCCGCGCGATTGTTGAACGTGCCATCGAACACCTGCACTTGCGTGCGGTGCAAGTGTAAATTCGACGGCAAACTAGATGCAAATCGGCTCAAGCCGATTCGCTTTGCGCAGCTCGATTCATCGAGTTTGCGCTTGTTGAGAGGGGCGATTTATCGCTCGGCAGAATTGTTCAGGAGGTGCAATGTCTGTCTATGAACTGTTGAAATCAAAACGCGAGCAAATTCTACGTACTGCCAAGGAACACGGCGCGTCAAACGTCCGCGTTTTTGGTTCTGTTGCGCGCGGTGAAGCAGACGAGCAGAGTGACATTGACCTTCTCGTGGACTTTCAGCCAGGACGAACTTTGCTCGACCACGCGGCGTTGTCGTTGGCGCTGCAAGAATTGATGGGCGTTCCAGTAGACGTTGTCAGTTCGCGCGGTTTGCGTGAGCGTATTCGCGAGCGCGTCTTGCAAGAGGCGGTGCCGCTGTGAGAAGCGATCACGAGCGATTGTTGGATATTCTTGATGCCATCGCGCAAATTGAAAAATATTCCGTGCGCGGGCGTCAGGTGTTTGACGGCGACGAATTGATTCAAACTTGGATTGTGCGCCACCTGCAAAACATCGGTGAGGCGGCAAGCAAAATTTCTGACGCGACGCGTTCGGCGCACCCAAAAGTCGCTTGGGCAAACATCGTCGCGATGCGAAACATCATTGTCCACGAGTATTTCGGCATTGACCGCGACGAAGTTTGGTCAACAGTTGAATTCGACTTGCCCGTGCTCAAACGCCAAATCGAGGCGATGCTCAAGTGACCAGCGAACTTCACATCGTCACAGGCGCGTTCGGCTATTCAGGCAAATACATCGCCGCGCGGTTGTTGAACGAAGGGCCTCGCGTTCGCACAATCACCAACTCGACTCGGCGCGCAAATCCATTTGGCGGCAAGGTTGAAGCGCATCCGTTCAACTTCGACGCGCCAGAAAAATTAGTCGAATCGTTGCGCGGCGCGACGGTGTTCTACAACAACTATTGAGTGCGCTTTACGCGGATTTCAATCACGCGATTGCTGTCGAGAATACCTTGAAACTGATCGCAGCGGCGAAGCAGGCGGGCGTCGAGCGATCGGCTCGCTCATCAGCCGAATGTAGGGCGACGTGTTCATCGCGCGCGAGGAGATCGAGGGACTGATGCGCGATTTGCTTTACGTTGATGCGCCGCCGACGGGACAAATCAAACTCACCGATTGGGCGCGCGCAAACGCGGCGAGGCTCGGCGTCAAGTACGCGAGCGAGTTGGCGCGGCACCGCAATCGCAGCGCGCCGTACGCGAATCTTTAGCCACAGAGGACACAGGGAACACGGAGGATAAAAACAAAAACGGACTGATCTTGTTTTTCTCTGTGTCCTCTGTGGCTTGAGGAGATGATGATTACTCGCATAGACCACATCGGCATTGCCATTCAAAACATCAACGACGCGCTCAAGTTTTTCCAAGACGCGCTCGGCATCGAACTCGATCACGTCGCGCTGGAGGAAGGCGGGCGCACGCGCATCGCGTTTCTGCCGGTCGGCGCGTCGGAAGTGGAACTGGTCGAGCCGCAGGACGAAGAGAGCGGTCTCGCCAAGTTTCTTGCCAAGCGCGGCGAAGGCGTGCATCACATTTGCTTCGAGGTGGATGACATAGACGCCGCGCTTGGGCGTTTGAAGGAGCACGGCGCGCAGTTGATTGACGAGACGCCGCGCACGAACGCAAGGGGGATGCGCTATGCGTTTGTTCATCCCAAGAGCGCGCACGGGGTATTGATTGAATTGTATCAAAAACCGCGTGGAAAATAAAGACGTGCGACGCACTTGGTGCGTCGCA
>DYLA01000137.1 GCA_020722265.1 Anaerolinea sp. | reverse complement strand
TTCAACATCAACAAACTAACCGAAAAAGCACAAGAGGCGGTTCTTGCTGCGCAAGAACTCGCACAAAATAGTCAGCACAGCCAGATCGAGCCGGAGCATCTGATGCACGCGCTGCTCACGCAAGCCGACGGCGTCGTGCCGCAGATCTTCAGCGCGCTCGGCGCGAACGCGGAAAGCGTGGCAGCGCAATTCAGCGCAGAACTCGCGCGCCTGCCGAAAGCCTACGGCGCCACCGCGCAGGTCGGCATTTCGCCGCGCCTCGCGCGCGTGCTCGACGGCGCGAGGCAGCAGGCGACCAACTTGCGCGACGAGTACGTCTCGACCGAGCATCTCTTGCTGGCGAGCGTGGACGGTGTGGAGGGCGCGACCGCGCGCATTTTGCGCGGCGCCGGCATCACGCGCGATGCGATTCTGCGCGCGCTGACGCAGATTCGCGGCACGCAGCGCGTCACGTCGCAACATCCGGAAACGACGTACCAAGCCCTGCAAAAGTACGGGCGCGATCTCACTGATCTGGCGCGGCGCGGCAAACTCGATCCCGTCATCGGACGCGATGAGGAGATTCGCCGGGTGATGCAGATTTTGTCGCGGCGCACCAAAAACAATCCGGTGCTCATCGGCGAGCCGGGCGTTGGCAAGACCGCGATCGCCGAAGGGCTCGCGCAGCGCATCGTGCGCGGCGATGTGCCGGAGCCGCTCAAGAACAAACGCGTCGTGCAACTCGATCTCGGCGCGATGGTCGCCGGCGCGAAATATCGCGGCGAGTTCGAGGAACGGCTCAAAGCCGCGTTGAAGGAAATCACGGCTGCCGAAGGGCAAATCATCTTGTTCATTGACGAGGTGCACACCGTCGTCGGCGCGGGCGCGGCGGAAGGCGCGATGGACGCGAGCAATATGCTCAAGCCGATGCTCGCGCGCGGCGAACTGCACACCATCGGCGCGACGACGCTGGATGAATATCGCAAGCACATCGAGAAAGACGCCGCGCTCGAACGCCGCTTCCAGCCCGTTCTCATCGGCGAGCCGAGCGTCGAGGACACCATCAGCATCTTGCGCGGCTTGAAGGAACGCTACGAAGTGCATCACGGCGTCAAGATCAAAGACAGTGCACTCGTCGCGGCGGCAGTGCTATCGAAACGCTACATCAGCGACCGCTTCCTGCCCGACAAGGCGATTGACTTGGTGGACGAAGCCGCGTCGCGCTTGCGAATGGAAATTGACTCGATGCCTGCCGAACTGGACGAGATCACGCGGCGCATCCAGCAACTCGAAATCGAACGCGTCGCGCTGCAAAAGGAAAAGGACGACGCCTCGCGCGAACGCTTGCGCGCGCTCGACAAAGAACTCGCCGATTTGAAAGAGCAATCGTCCGCGCTCACCGCCAAGTGGAAGCAAGAGAAGGAAGCGGTGGACGCGGTGCGCCAGTTGCGCGAAGAAAAAGACGCGCGGCAAATCGAACTCGAACGCGCGGAACGGCAAGCCGATTACAATCGCGCCGCCGAATTGCGCTATGGCAAGATGGCGGAGATTGACAGACGCATCAAAGAGGTCGAGGCGCGGCTCGCGGAAATCCAAAAAGCAGGCAAGATGCTCAAAGAGGAAGTGGACGAGGAAGACATCGCCGAAGTCGTCGCCAAGTGGACGGGCATCCCGGTTTCGCGCCTGATGGAAGGCGAAATCCAAAAGTTGCTCAAGATGGAAGAGCGACTGCATCTGCGCGTCGTCGGGCAGGACGAGGCGATTCGCGCGGTGGCGAACGCGGTGCGCCGCGCGCGCGCCGGCTTGCAAGACCCCAAGCGTCCCATCGGCTCGTTCATCTTCCTTGGACCGACCGGCGTCGGCAAGACGGAACTGGCGCGCGCACTCGCCGAGTTCTTGTTCGACGACGAGAACGCGATGATTCGGATTGATATGAGCGAATATCAGGAAAAGCACACCGTCGCGCGGCTCATCGGCGCGCCGCCGGGATACGTCGGCTACGAAGAAGGCGGACAACTGACCGAAGCGGTGCGGCGGCGACCGTACTCCGTCGTGCTGTTCGACGAAATCGAAAAAGCGCACGCGGACGTGTTCAATACGATGTTGCAAATTCTCGACGACGGACGCTTGACCGATGGACAGGGCCGCACGGTGGATTTCAAGAACGTCGTCGTGATTATGACATCGAACATCGGCACGGAATTTCTCGCGAACGGATTCTCGACCGACGAGCCGCGCGTGCGCGAGGCGGTGCTGAATGCGTTACGCGCGCGCTTCCGTCCCGAGTTCCTGAATCGCATTGACGAGGTTGTGCTGTTCCACTCGCTCACGCGCGAGCACCTCAAGCAAATCGTGGACATTCAGATGGAGTTGGTGCAAAGGCGCATGGCGGAGCGCAAGATCACCGTCGTCCTAACCGACGCGGCGAAGGAGTTGCTGGTCAACGAGGGCTACGACGCAACCTACGGCGCGCGTCCGCTCAAGCGCACCATCCAGCGGCTGATCCTCGATCCGCTCGCGCTGCAAGTGCTCGAAGGCAAGTTCGGCGAAGGGGATACGGTCGTCGTGGATGTGGATGCTTCGCGGGGCGCAATGGTGTTTTTGACAGAAGAGAAACGCGCGAAGAAAAAGACATAGACACAGACAGAGGCTAAGCCGCACAAACTTCGCTGGAGATTGACGCTACATCGAACATCGCGCAGATATTCTCCGGCGGCACTTGGGCTTGGAGGTCATGCGTCGCCGCGAGCACATAGCCACCGCCGCGCGCGAGATCGTCGACGCGCCGCTGCGCTTCGGCGCGCACCGCGTCGGGCGCCGCGGCGCGCCCGACGCGCCGCGCGTCCACAGCGCCCCAGAACGCGAGCCGATCACCCCAACGCCGCTTGAGTTCGGCGGTATTGCCCATCTCGCCCGCCGAGACCTGAATCGGATTGAGCGCATCCACGCCCCATTCGACGAAATCGTCTATCAGCGACCAGACGTTGCCGCACGTGTGATAGAGTACTGGCAATCCGCTGCTCTTGAGCAAATCGAAGACGCGGCGCAAGCGCGGCTTGAGTAATTGATCGAAAGTGCGCCGCGACACCATCGGGCGGTCCTGAAACGCCAGATCGTCCGCGTAGATCACCACATCTGCATACTTGCCGACCGCACGAAGCAGCGCGGCGGTTTCGGCGAGCCACACGTCGAGTGCGCGATCCATCAGCGCGGCGGCGAACGTCGGATGAGTCAAGTCCATCAGCCAGCGATCACAGCCGCGCAGGAATTGCGACTGGTGCATAAAGCCGACTTGGGGATTGAGTACGAGCGCCTTGTCGGTTGTCGCGCGCAATCGCCGTGCCTGTTCCGCGAGTGCGCGGAAATCTTCTTGCGGCTCTGGAAATCGTAACGCGCGCAAATCGCCGAGACTGGTCGCGTTCGCGAGCGGCGGATGGCTAACGTAGTAATACCCACCCTCTTCAGGCAGTCGCCATTCGACACTCCAACGGTCCACGTAGGCGCGGTGCGCGTCCAGCGCGGGCGCGCGGGCTGCCGACTCGGGCATCAGCGGCAGCAAGTCAATCCCTAGTCGCTCGACGACGGGCGGTTCGACGCGCGCGAGTTGGGCGTGCGCGCTCAGGTACTGCCAATCGTCGTTCAGTCCCAGATGCCGCTTGAGGGCGCGATACGCGTCCGGATGGATGCCTGTCGCAATGGTGCTGCCCAAATCGCGCGGCACGCGGTCGGGCTCGCGATGATTCAACGCGGCGAGGACGCGCTCGCGCGAATTCATACGCGCGCCTCCCGCATCGAACGGTTCATTCTCCACGGACTACTGTTCACCGCCCACAGTATACCACGATTTCGCCAATTCGGTCGCGCCAGCCACGCGCCGGCAACCCGCCTCCTTCCTCCCAACTTGCCCCTCACGCCGTTGTATGCTATTATCCCGTCAGGAAACCCCGACAGTCGGCAGTCTTTGGTCGGTAGTCACATTCTCGAAGGAGGAAAAACGATGCGTCCCCGATCCCTTACAGCCATCTTGCTTTTGCTCCTCAGCCTCAGTTCCGGCGCGCTCGCCTGCGATCTCTCGACGCTTGGCATAGCACAGGCGACTAAACCCAAAGTCACACTCCAGTCCCCCGCGCCCGGCGCGCAGTTTCACGAAGGGGAAGATGTCACCATCCAGTCTACCTCTACCGATCCCGGCGGCATCGTCCGCGTCGAACTCGCGGTAGATGGTGTGACTGTTCGCACTGACGTTCCCCCGATTCCGCAGGGGCAAACCTCGTTCACGCTGATCCAGCGATGGAAAGCCGTCGCTGGCACACACACGCTCGGCGTCCGCGCCTACAACGCCGCTGGCGCAGCTAGCGACCCGGTCTTGGTTTCGGTCACGGTCGCGCCGGGTGCCGCGCCCAGCCCCATCCAACCTACCCAGCCGACTGCGCCGACCGTCATCAGTACCCAGCCCACCTTGCCGCCCGTCTTGCCGACTGTACCGCTTGCGCCGACTGCCACGCGTTCGCCGACACGCCCGCCGGCATCGCCCACCATCGCCGCGCCACCCGGCGTCTGGGCAGTCTCCATCCGACTCGATCCCAAGGAACCCAAGCGCGGACAAGGTGTCACCTTCCTCGTCACTTTTCTCAACACGACCGGCAATCCGCAAGGGTATCGCTGGCGAGTTCGCATCTATCGTCCCGACAATATGAAACATTCCTTTGGCGACACTGCACCCATCAACAGCACCATTCCCGTCGGCAAGGCCGAAATCGCATCCGACCCGGGTTGGGCGGTGCGTGGTCCAGGACCTTGCGAAGATTTTCTAGCGCGCGTCTTTTGGATTGACCCCGACAGCAAAGCGGAAACCGAGTTTCTCAAGCCCGATCAATCTGGCGGACCTGCTGTCTCGTTCCAAGTGTGCCCGTAACTTTCCTCACGCGACTTTACGGGAGGATGACTGAAGCGTTTCTATGATTGACCTTCGCGACTATTTCGACATCCTGATCCGCCGTTGGCGCATCGTCGTGGTGATGCCCGCGCTCGCGGCGATTGCCGCCGCGCTCGTCACGCTCACCCTCAAGCCGATGTACGAAGCAACCGCGACGATCGCGCTCTCCCCAGCGACCATCTCCGTGCTGATTTCGACGCAGCAGCCGCCGTACTATCTGCTGGTGGATTCGCCGCGCCGACTGCCGACGGCGTACACGCCGGCGTACTACGTCGCTCTCCTCAAAAGTGCTGAGGTCGCCGACGCGGTTTCGCCGCGCCTTGCCGTTTCGATTGCGCCGAATGGCGCGGACAAATCGCTCATCGAGATCACCGCGCGCGGCGATGATCCGCAAACGGTCGCGCGCGTCGCGAACGCATGGGCGCAAGCCGGCGCGCGCCAGATCGAAAAACTCCTCACGCCGACCGGCGCGGAGGTGGACCTCGCGCGCCAAAAACTCGACGCGGCGGAGCAGGCGTTGGTGCAGTTCGCGCGCGAGAATGGGCTGAACGCGTCTGACCTGACCGATGAGCGGCTGTCCTTGCCGGCGGACAAGCAAGGCAAACTGAATCGGCTTCTGCGCGCGCGCGACGTCGCCGACAGCGTCCTCCTGGAATTCGAACGCGATTACGAGCGCGAAGCGATTCTCGCCGCGACGAGTACGCCACCCACGCCGATTCTCGCGCCCGTGCCGACCGCGCCCGTCGCGCCGCAACTCGCCCCGAACGTCGCGAGCGCGGCAGTCGCCGGGCTGCTGCTCGGAGTTCTCGGCGCGTGCGCGCTCGAATTCCTCTCCCGTCGGACTGCCCGCGCCGGATGAATTGTGCGATGCGAAAGGTGAGTCTGATCGTAGCGTCGCTCGCCGGCCTGGTCATCGCCGCGTTAGTCTTGCCGATGGCGGTCAGTGCGATGTGTTTGAACGCGGCGAACGCGCGCGCAGCGTACGCCGCGTCCTTGCCTTCCGATTCCCCCGCGCGTGTCTCCGCCCTCGCCGAGGCTGAGGCGCGTCTAGCGCGCGCGCGCGACGCGGCGAACCTCTCGCGCCTCGCGCTGGCGGACGCGCGCATCGAACTCGCGCGCGGCGAACCGGCGCGCGCCGCTGCCGCGCTGCGCGCCTCCGACGCGTCGCTGCGCGGTGATCCCATCGCTCAGTTCACGTGGGCGAACGCCGAGTGGCAAGTGGCGAACGCGTCGGCAGCGTTCGAGCACTGGCGCGCGGCAGGCGCCATCGAATTCTTTATTCAGGAGGCGAATCGCGCGCGCGATCGCCATCAGTGGCAGGCGATGGAGCGCAGCGCGCGCATCGCCATCCACCTCGCGCCTGAACGCGCCGACGCGCACTATGCGCTTGCCGACGCGCTGGGGCATCTGGCACCGGAGAGCGCGGAGACGCTGGCTGAACTCGAACGCGCCCGGGCGTTGACGCGCGACCCCGAATTTCTTTCCACCGTTCTGTCGCGCCAAGGTGAAGTGCTTGCCGCACAGGGCAAGTTCCAGGAGGCGCTCGCGCTCTTCGAGCAAGCGATGGACGTTGCGCCGCGCGATGCGCGCCCGCGCACCGACTATGCGCGCACGCTGCTGCAATTTCGCCCGGCGGAGCGCGAGCGCGCGGAAGGCATGCTGCGCGATTCGATTGCGCTTGCGCCATGGGATGTCGCCGCCTTCGCCGCGCTGGCGGAGATTGCCGAGTCGCGTGGGGACGCCGCGGGCGCGGCAGAGTGGTTTCGTCTCGGCTTGGAGAAAAATTCCAACCATCCGCTCTTGCTCTTCGAGTTGGGCAAGTTCTACGCGCGGCAAGGGTGGCTCGCCCAAGCGCGGCAGACCTTGACGCTCGCGCTGCGGTACGAGACGCGCGCGGACAATTTGCAGGCGATTGCCCGCGCCCTAGCGGAGTTGCCGTCGCAATGAGCGCGCTTTTGGCAAAGCCACTGGACGATACCGCGCGGACGCGCGCGCTCTGGGTCACGTTCGCGCTCGGCGCGCTCGGGTTCGGCGCGTTCGCGGCAGTCGGCGCGCACGCGTGGGTTTTCGCCGCGATAGCCGCGTTGCTCTTTGTCGTTCCCGCGCTCACGCTGCCGTTGCCGTTCGTCGCGTTTGGACTTGCCGCGCTGGTCCCGCTCCAGTTCTTTTTCGAAATGCCGGGGGCGGGGGTGACGCTGCGCGGCGCGGTCATCTTTCTCTTCGCCGCTGCCGCGCGCCTGCTCGTGCGCCGCGCGACGAGCGGACGGTTGACGCGCTGGGATGTGTGGGTCTTGCCGGCGGTTTCGTTCTTGCTGGTCGCGCTGGTCGCGGCGTTCGGCGCGCGCGACCGATACTCTGCGCTCAAGGGCATCTACGATTGGGGGACGATTTTTCTCACCGCGTTCGTCGTCAGCGAAATCGTCACCACGCCGCCGCTGCGCCGTCGCCTGGCGGGGGTGTTGATCGCCGGCGGCGTATTCCAAGCCGCGCTCGGTCTCGGCGAGTATGCGGCGGGGAGCGCGCGCGTCTTGCACGCGCTGCGGACGCCGCTGGCGGAGTTGTTTCTGCAGCCGCATCTGCTGCGCGAGCGGTTGGCGGATTTGACCTTCAACTGGGTTACCTTCGACCGCGCCGCGCCCTTCGGCACGTTCATCAACGCGATTGATTACGCGATCTTTCTCGCGGCGATTCTGTCGCTGACTCTTGCACTCTTGCTGGTGTCGCGCGCTTGGGCGCGCGTGGTGGTGTTGAGCGGATGCGCGGGAGTCATCGGACTTGCGCTCGTTCTCTCGCTCAAAGGGTCGGGGCTGCTCGCGCTCGCCGGTGGCGTGGCGGCGCTCGCCGCGCTGTATCTCTGGCGGTATCCGGCGCGCGCGTTGACGTGGTTACCGATCGTTCTCATTCTGGCGGTTGTCTTCGCGTTGCCCTTCGCCGATTTGCTGACGCAGCGCGTCACCTTTCTGGTCGAGCGTGAGATGGGGGTGGCTGGCACCGTCGGGCGTCTGGCGATCTGGTCGAACCTGATCGAGTATCTCGGCGCGCGGCTGCTCTTTGGCTATGGGCTGAACAATTCGATTTACCTGACCGAGCCGACGCGCATCATTCGCGCCGGCGTCGCCGGGCTGAATCCGACCTCGTCTGAGAACGGTCTCTTGGCGATTCTCATCGAGACGGGCGTCGTCGGTTTCGGCGTGTTCGCGCTCGTGTGGCTGGCGATGGCCGCGCGCGCGGTGCGCGCGGTGCGCCGGAGCGTCGAGCCGGCTGTGCCGATCGGCGTGGCGGCGGCAATGGTCGCTATATTGCTGGGCAATCTCACCGTCGTCAGTTTCACTACCGAGCAGAATGGAATGTTGCTGGGAGTTTTGATGGGAATGATCTCAAGTTGCCCGCGCGATGCCGGCGAGGGAGTTTTCG